>NZ_VIFN01000039.1:0-1256 GCF_013183775.1 Halomonas hibernica | reverse complement strand
TGATCTTGCCCAGTAACGATGGACACCTCAAGAATGTAATACACTGCAACGAGGTGAACCATGGCAAGATCGACGACATCAATGAAGAAAAAATCCTATACCCGTTACTCAGATACCTATCGGCAAGAAGCGTTAGCGCTTGCTGATCGCATAGGCGTTGCCGCAGCGGCTCGTGAACTGGGCATACACTCGAGTCAGCTTTATCAGTGGCGTTCTAAGGTTCAGCAACAGCAAGATACATCTGAGCGAGAGCGGTCGCTGGCAGAAGAAAACGTTCGTCTGAAGCGGCAATTAGCCGAAGCCAATGAGGAGCTGGCTATCACAAAAAAGGCCGCGGTGTACTTTGCGAAGAGCCTGAAGTGAAGTACGCCTTTATCCATCGTCATCGCCAGGCTTTCAGTGTTCAGCGCATGTGCCATGTTGTTGGGGTCGCTCGAAGCGGCTACTACGCTTGGCGACAGCGCGAAGGAGGTCTGTCTCTAAAGCGCAGCCAGCAAGCCGTTCTCGATAAGCGTGTGGCTGCGGCGTTTCACCAACGTAAAGGCCGCTCAGGCGCCCCGAGATTAGCTCTAGACCTGCAAGATGACGGAATACCGGTGAATCGCAAGACCGTGGCTGCCAGCTTACAGCGACAAGGCCTGCGTGCTAAAGCTGCCCGTAAGTTCAAGGCCACCACAAACTCTCGACATTCGCTACCTGTTGCGCCAAACCTGCTAGAGCAAGACTTCAGGGCTTCAGCCCCTAATCAAAAGTGGGTGGGTGATATCACCTACTTGGCGACGGGTGAAGGTTGGCTTTATCTTGCTGTGCTAATTGATCTTTACTCTCGCAAAGTCGTTGGTTGGGCAATGAGCGAGCGTATGACGGCAGATCTTGTCTGTGATGCACTACAAATGGCGCTATGGAAACGTAAAATGCCAACAGGCGTGATCGTCCATTCAGATCGAGGTGGTCAGTACTGTTCGACGCTGTATCAGTCGCTACTGACGCGACATGAACTCAAGTGCAGTATGAGCGCGAAAGGCAACTGTTATGATAACGCCTGTGCCGAAAGCTTCTTTCACAGCCTCAAGGTGGAAGCGATCCACGGCGAGAACTTTAAAACGCGAGATATGATGAGACGCCAGGTGTTTGAATACATCGAACTGGACTACAACAAGCAACGACGGCACAGTGCTATAGGGATGATCAGCCCAGAGGCGTTTGAAGTCCGAATGATCGCTTAAACGAGTGTCCACTGTTGCTGG
Organism: Halomonas hibernica; assembly: GCF_013183775.1. Classification (NCBI taxonomy): domain Bacteria; kingdom Pseudomonadati; phylum Pseudomonadota; class Gammaproteobacteria; order Oceanospirillales; family Halomonadaceae; genus Halomonas; species Halomonas hibernica. Next base: position 9 of record NZ_VIFN01000039.1, on the reverse strand, counting down.
GTAAGATCA
>NZ_VIFN01000038.1:0-1264 GCF_013183775.1 Halomonas hibernica | reverse complement strand
GCAATGTTACGCTAAAGCGCCGCCGAAAAACCATCTGCCGTCTTATGCCCTTGGTCGGCAGGGGGAAAGTTTGGCTTGCTGTATAGCAGCACATTGAGGCAGCCTACTGTGGCTATCTGAGTGAGCTGTTGGTCTTTATCGATCCAGGGCGGGTTGGCAGCGATGTTTAATAGTATGGCTGCTTACGGTAGAATTTAAATGGTTGACTATATACATCTATCTGCAACCGCTATCAGGAGTATTCGTCATTTATTGTAATGAAGCATTCTTTAAATTGAACTCAACCACAGTGGTTCCTTATGAAAAAAATAGAAGTGTCATTTATTACGATAAATTATAATTCTTCACAACATACAGCTGAGTTAATTAATAGCATTTTATCGAATACTGATAGCATATCTTACGAAATTATCGTTGTTGATAATGCCTCTGAAGATAAAGATTTTTTAAGTCTGAAAGAGTTTTTGAAAGATAAAAATGACGTGAAATTAATTAGGAACTCCATAAACAGCGGGTTCTCAAGTGGCAATATGCTAGGGGTAAATCATGCGAGTGGACAGTATTACTTTTTTGTTAACAATGATTGCAAGCTTTTAAATAATACGGCAGGTGTATTAAAGAAATATCTGGATTCAAACGCAGAGGTGGCGTTGGCAACTGCTCAAATAGTCGATGCCAACAACAATTATTCATCTTCGCATAAACAGTTTCCCCATCTTTTAAAGCAGCTGTTTGGTAACAGCGTGCAAAGAAAGTTTTCAAAGGTTAAATTTCCAAGCAATCGTGTGAAGCTAGATAAACCCACGCAGGTTGAAGTTGTTAGTGGCTCTTGCATGTTTTTTAATGCAGATGCTTTTTGCGATATTGGTGGTTTTGATACTGCCTTTTTTCTTTACTGTGAAGAAGAGGATATTGCTAAAAGAATTTGGGAATCTGATAGGAAAGTTTTTTTTATTCCTGAAGCACAGATATTTCATGAAGCGGGTGGTAGCACAGAGCAAGGGTTTCTGATGCAACAAGAATTTTATATCTCCTATTACCACTTGCTAAATAAACACTACAATCGCACCGGTCGGATTCTACTTAAAATAGCATTATTCTTTAAGCTGTTTTTTAGAATGTTTAAGAAGAAAATGGGCGTCAGAATGTTCCTGTCTATGCTAAGTGGATTTCCGCAAAAAAACAGCTTGAGATACTCTCAAAAAATAAAGAAGCACCACGAAGAGGTCGTTTAGAAAACAGCAAGATGCTAATTAAAAAGATG
>NZ_VIFN01000037.1:0-1351 GCF_013183775.1 Halomonas hibernica | reverse complement strand
TGGCTCTTCGACGTTGGGTGTGGAATTTGTCTCCTGAGCTGGGCCAGAATAGGGGCTCCACAACAGCGGTAGGTATGGCATGGACGGCACCCAGATTCTAACTCTCGGCCTGGGCCTGGAAGCGCCCTGGGTCCTCAAGGACCAGCACCTGGATACCTCCGTGTCGCCCCACCGTCTGGATCTCTATGTCGAGGCGGAGCGAGGCAGTCTGTATCCCTGTCCGGAGTGCGGTAAGGCCTGCCAAGCTCACGACTTTGCCGACAAAACCTGGCGGCATCTGAACTTCTTCCAGCACCACTGCTACCTGCATGCTCGCGTGCCTCGCACGAAGTGTCCTGAGCATGGTGTCAAACGTATTGAGGTGCCCTGGGCACGGTCGGGCAGCGACTTCACCCTGCTGTTCGAGCAAGCGGCCATGTCGCTGGTCAAGGAGATGCCGGTGCTGGCCGTCTCACGGCAGTTGGAGATTCCCGACAAGCGACTATGGCGCATTGTGCATTACTATGTGGGCCGCATGTTGAGGGAGCTGGATTTGTCCAATGTGGCGACTGTCGGTGTGGACGAAACCGCGTCCCGGCGCGGTCATCGCTACGTCACGGTGTTCCTCGACATGCAGCGCAAGCAGGAACCAGTGGTCTTCGCCGTCCCAGGCTGCGGCAAGGACGCCATCAAGGCTTTCAGCGCCTTCCTGGCGACCCATGGCGGCGATACGACCAATGTGGTCGAGGTCGTCTGCGACATGTCGCCAGCCTTCCTCAGCGGGGTGACCGAGTACCTTCCCAAGGCCGAGGTCACGGTCGACTGGTTCCATATCGTGCAGACCTTCACCAAGCGACTGGAGGAGGTACGCAAGAAAGAGCGCCGCGAGCAGGAACACCCCAAGTCGCTGCGCTGGGCACTACTGAAGAACCTGGAAAACGAGAACCTGACACCCAAACAGCTGGCGGCGCTCCAGGAGTTGGTAGCCGATCAGAGCGCCACTGCCGATGCCTGGATAATCAAGGAAAAGCTACGCTGGATCCAGAAGGCCCCGACGCCCAGAGCGGCTCGATGGCGCATCACAAATTACCTGAAGGTCATGCAGGCGGCGGTGTCTAAAAAACCGCTACTGAAGGCGATGGGGAAGGCCCTGGCAACGCTTGAGCGGCACGCCGACGCGGTGGTCAGACGTTGGCACTCGGGCCTGACGAATGCAAGGCTGGAAGGGATGAACGGCTTGTTTCAGGCGGCTCGGTCACGCGCACGTGGCTATCGGAACGAGGCTAACTTCATCGCCATGATCTACCTGATTGGCAGCCCGGTGGGCCGCGTGTTCGATCAGGCCAAATCCACATGAAGTGACGAAGAACCT
>NZ_VIFN01000036.1:0-1545 GCF_013183775.1 Halomonas hibernica | reverse complement strand
CCTCAGCCAGTACCGCACTCAGGCTGTAACACCGCTAAACACCTACTGGCTCGACTTACATCGGCTACTTTTTAACCACTTTCCGGCGTTCAGACACACTTCCCCCTTTCCCCCATTGCTTCGGGCCGGGGGCGCCCGAGCAGTCAGTTAGGAACCAACCGCCTGACGAGATCGGATAGCGCCGTTTTATAGGGGTAGCTGTCACTCATGAGTACTCGGATTCGACGCGTATTGCGGATGATGACCGCGCCTACTTTGATGAGCTTGAGCCTCAGGTTGCTCGGACTCATGCGCGCGAAGGGCGTGTGCTTCAGATAAGTCCGTAACCGCTCGAACAGCGTATAAGCGAAGCCCGACAAGATCAGCCGCCACTGATTGGCCCACCAGTGCGTGCTGGAGGTCCGGTCAGCAAACAGGCTCAGTTGTTGATCCTTGATCCGGTTCTCCATGTCACCCCGGGCACAGTACTGCTCGTAGTAAAGCTTGAAGCCATCATCGTAACGGGAACTGATGATAAACCGGGGATTAGAGCCTAACTCGCCTTCTTCCAGGCGGGCCACCACCCAGCGTGAGTATTTCCAGGAGTGGGCTTGATACTGGAAGCGAAACGTCTCTGCCACTTTCCCTCCCACCTGCCATTGGGTCTTGCGCACCAGCATCATGGGCACATCCACTTCCTTGAGCAGCCGGCTGTTCTTGGCGATTCCCACGATGTAGTCGACGTGATGCCGATCACACCAGTTCAGCATCCGGGGACGACAAAAGTGGCTATCACCTCGTAACACGATGCGCGTATCGGGCCAGTATTGACGGATAAAGCGTACCAGTAAGGCGAGGATCGCCCAGCTATGGCGGCTGTCGCTGCGGTCACTGGTGCGCAGATAGCTCACCAGTAAGTGGCGCCCACAGAAGACATACAGTGGGAAGTAGCAGTGGTGATCGTAATAACGGTTAAAGAACTTGCCGGGTTGCTCGCCATGCACGGGGATGTCGGTGCCATCAAAGTCCAGCACGATCTCCTTTGGTGGTTCGTCATGCTGTTCAATGAAGTGATGCCACAGCAACTCATGGGCCTTCACTATTGCTTGCCGATCGGCGTTCTGCTCCACCCGGCACAGCGTCGACTTGCCTGCCAGCGTATCCTCTTCACCGAGCGCTGTCTGAAGGGCCTGATCATAGCGCAGGGCCTCATGGTCGTTGAAATCTTCATAGCCAGCGGCGACACCGAACACCCGCTGACGAACCAGAGTGTCGAGCTTATGACGAACCTGTTCCGGTGCGCGGGGATCATGAAGCACGGCGGCCAAGCGGCGTGTCAGGCGATGCTGTTTATCGACTTCACGAAGCAGGAGTAATCCGGCGTCCGACGTAATGTGGCCCCCGGAGAAGTCGGCTTCAATTTGGCGGCGTGAGAGTGGCGAGAAGGTCAGCTTTTCAGGTACCATTTTGGAAGCGGCTGTTGGTGCTTGATGGATTGGTTAGGTTCTTGAAATCATAGCACTTTCAGCCGCTTTCTTTTATACCCTGTGAGAAATCCGGGCTAGG
>NZ_VIFN01000035.1:0-1757 GCF_013183775.1 Halomonas hibernica | reverse complement strand
AATTTGATCAGGTAATTCATGTGGGCGTTTGCCGATGAGGGTGACAAGTCACCAAATATCAAGGCAAGCGCACAAGAAGAATTTTCGAATTCTTCAAATTCGTTTGAACCTTGAGCCAGGATTGATTCACCTTTGTCGCTTTCGAGTGACAAGCAAGAATCACACTGATTTTAAACTGAAGAGTTTGATCATGGCTCAGATTGAACGCTGGCGGCAGGCTTAACACATGCAAGTCGAGCGGTAACAGGGGAAGCTTGCTTCCCGCTGACGAGCGGCGGACGGGTGAGTAATGCATAGGAATCTGCCCGATAGTGGGGGATAACCTGGGGAAACTCAGGCTAATACCGCATACGTCCTACGGGAGAAAGGGGGCTCCGGCTCCCGCTATTGGATGAGCCTATGTCGGATTAGCTGGTTGGTGAGGTAATGGCTCACCAAGGCAACGATCCGTAGCTGGTTTGAGAGGATGATCAGCCACATCGGGACTGAGACACGGCCCGAACTCCTACGGGAGGCAGCAGTGGGGAATATTGGACAATGGGCGCAAGCCTGATCCAGCCATGCCGCGTGTGTGAAGAAGGCCTTCGGGTTGTAAAGCACTTTCAGCGAGGAAGAACGCCTGTCGGTTAATACCCGGCAGGAAAGACATCACTCGCAGAAGAAGCACCGGCTAACTCCGTGCCAGCAGCCGCGGTAATACGGAGGGTGCAAGCGTTAATCGGAATTACTGGGCGTAAAGCGCGCGTAGGTGGCTTGATAAGCCGGTTGTGAAAGCCCCGGGCTCAACCTGGGAACGGCATCCGGAACTGTCAGGCTAGAGTGCAGGAGAGGAAGGTAGAATTCCCGGTGTAGCGGTGAAATGCGTAGAGATCGGGAGGAATACCAGTGGCGAAGGCGGCCTTCTGGACTGACACTGACACTGAGGTGCGAAAGCGTGGGTAGCAAACAGGATTAGATACCCTGGTAGTCCACGCCGTAAACGATGTCGACCAGCCGTTGGGTGCCTAGCGCACTTTGTGGCGAAGTTAACGCGATAAGTCGACCGCCTGGGGAGTACGGCCGCAAGGTTAAAACTCAAATGAATTGACGGGGGCCCGCACAAGCGGTGGAGCATGTGGTTTAATTCGATGCAACGCGAAGAACCTTACCTACCCTTGACATCTACAGAAGCCGGGAGAGATCCTGGTGTGCCTTCGGGAACTGTAAGACAGGTGCTGCATGGCTGTCGTCAGCTCGTGTTGTGAAATGTTGGGTTAAGTCCCGTAACGAGCGCAACCCTTGTCCTTATTTGCCAGCACGTAATGGTGGGAACTCTAAGGAGACTGCCGGTGACAAACCGGAGGAAGGTGGGGACGACGTCAAGTCATCATGGCCCTTACGGGTAGGGCTACACACGTGCTACAATGGCCGGTACAAAGGGTTGCCAACTCGCGAGAGTGCGCCAATCCCGAAAAGCCGGTCTCAGTCCGGATCGGAGTCTGCAACTCGACTCCGTGAAGTCGGAATCGCTAGTAATCGTGAATCAGAATGTCACGGTGAATACGTTCCCGGGCCTTGTACACACCGCCCGTCACACCATGGGAGTGGACTGCACCAGAAGTGGTTAGCCTAACGCAAGAGGGCGATCACCACGGTGTGGTTCATGACTGGGGTGAAGTCGTAACAAGGTAGCCGTAGGGGAACCTGCGGCTGGATCACCTCCTTAAACGATGCGTCATCCCTCGCGGTAAACGTCCACAATGAATTACCTGATCAGA
>NZ_VIFN01000034.1:0-2526 GCF_013183775.1 Halomonas hibernica | reverse complement strand
ATTATCGGCAGCTTAAGTGAAAACAATAAAGCATACCGCTCAAGCCTGCTTAAATTAATGTGTCAGTTTCTCCCATATCTAATGGAGCGACCCACAGAGAATGATAGTGCAATCGAAAGAAAAGCTTATCTTATTTGCGCGCACATTTGTCAAGTACATACTTACAATACCGCGCACGCTAGACTTATGCAACTTGACGTCATGCTTGGGCAAGCCTCCAAACTAGGCCTTATAAAATCGACAGATTCTCTTAAAATTAAAATTTATAATGAAGATGAATATCGTCACTACCGCAAAACTCTCATACCACACGAAATAAAGAGCAAATTGACTAGCCCTCCTCGTGCTGGAGACATCTTTTTTAATATTCTAAAACAATGCTGCACTAAAGAAATTTCCCAACGTCTCGTGGAGCACATTTCATCTAAGAAGAACCCTAAGCATCATCGCCTACCGCTATCTGAATTTTTACCAAGAATACATTCTGCTTCCGAACACTGGCATAACAATCCAGACTTAATCAGAGGTGAGCTTTCAGCATTTCGGGACAGCCTTCTCGACAAATACCAAAGGAATACTGCATATGGTATTTTTCAAAATTTAAAAAATTCATTCAGAGTCCTTATAGAGCACAACCTACTGCCGAATGAAACCGAGTTGCCCGGAAACATGAAACGTGGCGTTGCAACGCAAAGGATTCGCGCAAACAACCCAATAATATCGAAGATAGATATCTACACAAATTTACCACGACATCCTCACAAAAATTCACATGACTTCTTAGACAGCCTACAGAAGGATATTTCTCAAAATCTAAGTGAGCTTGTAATTTCAGCACAAAAGATAGTCCATGGAGAGTATGAAAAATTCCTAAGAAAACCCACAATGATAAATTTTAGCGAATGTCGCGAATTTTTGCACCACCCTCACCATTTATTAAAAGACAATCCGGACGGAAAAAGAAAGAATGGCGTTAGTCCATTTAACCCAATACGCCCCTTATATTTTGAGAACACGATTGCAGCATTGGATTTTTATTTCGATCGGCTACTGGAAAACACCCCTTTACCCAAAGTACCTTACTTAAAAAAGAAACCTGAACACTTCCCCTACCTGGGGTTGACATCCAGGATAGCTTCCGCAATGCAAATAATAATAACAGAAGAACTAGGGATTAATCCATATCCTTTGTACAGAGTAAAGATAAACAGCGATAATCGCGGCAAGGAGTATGTCCAGGTAACTAATGAAGGAACAGTGCGGTTAAGGGCTCTAAAACCAAGAGCACGAAAAATTCAAACAAAGGATGCTTATGGAAGCACGGGTGACCTGAACAAACTAGTGCCGCACGAAATAGATGCAGCTGCTTGTTTACGAATGGCTCTTGAAATGACTGCTCAATTCCGGAAAAACTTAGGCAGGAATGAGCTATGGTTATGTCTAACAAAAGATGGTGCGACGCTGCCAACTCCTGAAGCATTCCAATACCAGTTCAACAACATCTGCATAGAAACAAGGCTATCGCACCCTTCTCTACCAGATGCAACACTTAAGAAAATTCGAACATCAAAAGCAATACTCCTTTATTTATCTTCACGTGGAGATGTTTTAAAAACAGCCTCTTACTTGGGAAATAGCGTTAAAACAACTCTAGACAGATACATCCCTCCTCAGTTAACTGAATTGATATATAGGGTTAAGTTAAGGTCTTTCCAGAACATGCTACTTGTACTTGCTTCTGGCGCTGACAATGAAAGGAGCATTGCCAAAGTCTTAGACATATCGAGTGAAAGACTAGAGCATATGGCCGAAGATTTATTCAATAACCCTGACATGGGAGGAATTTTATTTGACTCCATGTCAAAAAAAGGAAATGGCACCGAGACCGAAAACAAAATTTATTTCACAGTATCTGAGAAAAATATTGCCATCGCACTTAAATATGCAAAAATAGGTAAGGATGATGAGCTTAAAGAAAAGTGCCAAACAGCAATCACCAAGATTTCTGAAGGCCCGATCTTGTTCAAGCAAATGCTCAGAAAAGCACACATAGTGATCCAGGAAGAAGCAAAAGGAGAGCAAGAATGAAGAACAAAGAAAGTGCTTTTAAAGAATTATTAGATCACAAGGAAGAAGATAACGTCATAGCTCAAGGGGATTTTCCAAAGCCCCGCTGGATGATTAATAACTCTATTAAAGATGATGTTTGGACGCTAGCTAAGACAGGTTTTCCTTTGTCCAATGAAGACAGGTCAGGAAAAACTGATAGGCTATCGTTCCATAGACTTATTGCACCTGGAGTCTACTTAACTGATTCAAGTTACATTACCCTAAAAAAAGATATCCGAAACAGCATTCTCTACTTAAACTTGATAGGAAGAATAACTCGCCCTTTACGCAGCAGAGCAATATTAATTACTGCCACAAACCTTGTGCTTCATGCAAATGAATTACGAGACAAAAATAACACCCCACTAATTATTAACCTTAGCGAGATCACACTTGATGATATAAAAGATTACTTAC
>NZ_VIFN01000033.1:0-2686 GCF_013183775.1 Halomonas hibernica | reverse complement strand
TTTCTCAGAAGACAAAATTTTTCATTCTCTGTTTATTACGATGAAGCTGGAAACAGAAAAATTGTCACTGATTTTGATAAAGAGAAAAGTCTTCGAAATCATGCCGTTATAGCGGATGCAGACACTGGTGAAGTTAGAAGACTAACCGAAGATGAAATAACAGAAGAGCTTAGTGAGGGACACTAAATGGCACTGAAACGGCTTAAAGACTTGGATTTGAGGTTTAGTAGTGCTGATGTATACGAATGGCAGCACGAAGGGGTCAGATTCCGCTATGACAGACGTTTGGGAGCCGTAGCAAGAGAAAGCAACGTCAACGAGTTTGAAGACTGGCAGAAGCTAGAACAGAACGATTTAAACCATGCTAAGCAAGCAGTCTTCAATCTAATTAACGAAGAATGGTTATAATCTGTTATGTGGTATAATGTGTTTTGTAGATGTGGCATTTTACATCTATACACTCACGAGGTAACTAAAATCCACTCGCTCCGCTCCTGGATTTCTAGTTACCCTGCTCGCCCTGCGGGCCAAGGTCAAAAGCACTGATGAGCTTTTTTCGCGGAAAGGATTTCCGCTCAAAAGCACATCTTAGATATTGATGATGGAGAATTTTAATTTAATAAAAATAACATGGAGGTTATTTATGTTTGTGACACTCAGAACAGAAGGAATAAAAAGAGGTAGCCACCTGTCTACAGCAGGAGAGCACAACCACAGGACTAGTAAGGAGCCTGACAGCAGGATCGATCCCGAACGTACCCATCTTAATCAGCACCTTATCAAAACCGCTGAAACCCTCCCAGAAGCCGTACAGAAGCGAATCAGTGAAGCTGGGGTAAAACTACCAAAGAATGCCAATGTCGTAGCTCAAGAGATTGTTTTAGGTGCTTCTCCTGAATACTTCCGACCTGGCTACCACCCAGAAGATCCAGAAGGTAGGGGAAAATACGAACCGGAAAGACTTGAAGCTTGGAAAGAGAAAACAATGGATTGGCTAAAAGACAGATTTGGAGAAAAAAACATTGTCGATGTTATTCTTCATCTGGATGAAACTACACCACATATTCATGCAATGGTTTTACCAATAGCTGAAGTAGAGCTTAAACATCGAAGAACAAATGCTCAAAAGGAAGCAGGAGAACCAAACACAACCTACATGAAGACGAAGTGGAACAGATCCCAAGTTTTCGGGTTAGCTCAACATTATGAAATGCAAGACGAGTATGCAGATGCACTTTCATCGCTTGGTTTGCATCGTGGCATTTCCAAAAAGCTTTCAAAAAAACAGCACAAAACAATTAAAGACTATCACAGAGAACAATGGGAATTGTTAAATAGTGAAATAGTTTACCCAAATACTGATTTTAAAATGGACACAGATATAGAATCTAGCTTTACCATGCCTAAACCCAAAACGTTTGAAAGTGCGAAAAAATATGCTGAAAGATGTGAAGACGATATAAGGGAAATAATTAAAAATGGTATTGCTGATGATTATGAGTTTAAAGTAAAAGAGTTTGAAAAAGCTTTTGATAAAGCAAAAGACTTCACAGCTTCACTTGCAAATGAAGCTAAAGAGCAAATGGAAAAAAACGATATTCTAACAAGTGCTTTAAAACGAATAACCAAAGCAATCGAAAATCCAGAATTAGTTAGAAAAATACTAGAACAGCAGGACCCAGAGAAGAAGCTTGATAGAGAGACAGAAATAATCAGCAACACGGTTAAAGTCAGAAAAAAAGCACCTAAAAATACCAATTCTCCATCACTTCAATAACTAGCTCGATTTTTCCGACGGACGGCAGTTTGTCCGTTGGAAAAATGAGCAACCAACCGAAGGGCGGTAGGATCGTTAGCAAAAAAGCCTGCCTGGGATACCACCTGGCTACCTTTCCCATTACTGGTTGAAAATCCACCAGTTAGGCTTGCTAACAATAAGAGAGGGGAGCTTCTCGAAAAAAAAAGCCATTCATCCAGCAATACACCTGCAAATACGACCAAAATCAAAGGCAAAACTCCTAACTGTGTCAGTTAGGATTTCTAACTGTGTCAGTTAGGATTTCTAACTGTGTCAGTTAGGACTTTTTGTCGCACCCCCAAATATACTAACTCTCTCAGTTAGAAAACAACGAAAAACAGAAGTATATTTGCTTGCATTAAATCATAACTCAAAAAAAGTAAAAAAAAACACTTGACGAATTAGAAAGTGTGGTATAATGGGGTTATGATTTTAACAAACAAAAGGAGAAAAATCATGGAAACACAACAAAAACAGCAAGATACGACACCGCCCAGAACCAAGAAAGTTTATCGTGAAGAAGAAAACCACGAAATAGACTACAACACGGGACAAATCAACAAAACAACGAAAACAATAACTTCAAGAGTCCCCCAAGAACCGCCTTATGTGAAGCTATATTTGGACGATATAGCCGTTCTACACAATCTACCGAAGGGTTCTAGTTCGTTGCTTCACGAACTGCTTAGACAAGTGAATTATGAAGGTTTAATCAATCTCAATTCATCGGTGAAAACAAAAATCGCTAATGCTTTAAACTTCAAAAATAAACAGTCCGTTGATAATGGATTAAATAAACTCTGCAAAGAAGGTTTGTTGCGAAGTGCTGACCGTGGTGTTTATGAAGTAAATCCACACCTGTTTGGCAAGGGAGATTGGGCAACCATT
>NZ_VIFN01000032.1:0-2952 GCF_013183775.1 Halomonas hibernica | reverse complement strand
CCAGACTCCTTCGGGTTATAGGGTCAAGCAATGAAGCGCACACGGTGGATGCCTAGGCAGCCAGAGGCGATGAAAGACGTGGAAGCCTGCGATAAGGTTCGGCGAGGTGGCAAACAACCTGTGACCCGGACATCTCTGAATGGGGAAACCCACTGACCACAAGGTCAGTATCCTGTACTGAATACATAGGTGCAGGAGGCGAACCAGGGGAACTGAAACATCTAAGTACCCTGAGGAAAAGAAATCAACCGAGATTCCCCCAGTAGCGGCGAGCGAACGGGGACCAGCCCTTAAGCAGGTGACTGATTAGACGAACGAGCTGGGAAGCTCGGCCATAGCGGGTGATAGCCCCGTAGTCGAAAATCTGATCCTGTGAAATCGAGTAGGTCGGGGCACGAGAAACCTTGACTGAAGACGGGGGGACCATCCTCCAAGGCTAAATACTCCTGGCTGACCGATAGTGAACCAGTACCGTGAGGGAAAGGCGAAAAGAACCCCGGAGAGGGGAGTGAAATAGATCCTGAAACCGTGTGCGTACAAGCAGTAGGAGCAGACTTGTTCTGTGACTGCGTACCTTTTGTATAATGGGTCAGCGACTTATATTCAGTGGCGAGGTTAACCGTATAGGGGAGCCGTAGGGAAACCGAGTCTTAACTGGGCGACACAGTCGCTGGATATAGACCCGAAACCGGGCGATCTATCCATGAGCAGGGTGAAGGTTGAGTAACATCAACTGGAGGCCCGAACCAGGATCTGTTGAAAAAGATTTGGATGACTTGTGGATCGGAGTGAAAGGCTAATCAAGCCCGGAGATAGCTGGTTCTCCTCGAAAGCTATTTAGGTAGCGCCTCACGTATCACCGCCGGGGGTAGAGCACTGTTTCGGCTAGGGGGTCATCCCGACTTACCAACCCGAGGCAAACTCCGAATACCGGTGAGTGCAAGCGTGGGAGACACACGGCGGGTGCTAACGTCCGTCGTGAAAAGGGAAACAACCCAGACCGTCAGCTAAGGTCCCAAAATTCTGGTTAAGTGGGAAACGATGTGGGAAGGCTCAGACAGCTAGGAGGTTGGCTTAGAAGCAGCCATCCTTTAAAGAAAGCGTAATAGCTCACTAGTCGAGTCGGCCTGCGCGGAAGATGTAACGGGGCTAAACCAGATACCGAAGCTACGGGTTCATCCTATGGATGAGCGGTAGAGGAGCGTCGTGTAAGCCGATGAAGGTGAGTTGAGAAGCTTGCTGGAGGTATCACGAGTGCGAATGCTGACATGAGTAACGATAAGGGGAGTGAAAAACTCCCCCGCCGGAAGACCAAGGTTTTCTGTTCGATGCTAATCAGAGCAGAGTGAGTCGGCCCCTAAGGCGAGGCCGAAAGGCGTAGTCGATGGGAAACGGGCTAATATTCCCGTACCGGACATGATTGCGATGGGGGGACGGAGAAGGCTAGGTGGGCCAGGCGTTGGTTGTCCTGGTGAAAGTCAGTAGGCCTGGGTCTCAGGTAAATCCGGGACCCTTTAAAGCCGAGAGACGAGACGAAGACACCACGGTGTCGAAGTCATTGATGCCACGCTTCCAGGAAAAGCCTCTAAGCTTCAGATCATGTGCGACCGTACCCCAAACCGACACAGGTGGTCAGGGTGAGAATCCCAAGGCGCTTGAGAGAACTCGGGTGAAGGAACTAGGCAAAATGGTGCCGTAACTTCGGGAGAAGGCACGCCGGCGTAGGGTGAGAGGACTTGCTCCTTCAGCCCGAACCGGTCGAAGATACCAGGTGGCTGCAACTGTTTATTAAAAACACAGCACTCTGCCAACTCGCAAGAGGACGTATAGGGTGTGACGCCTGCCCGGTGCCGGAAGGTTAAATGATGGTGTTAGCCCTCGGGCGAAGCTCTTGATTGAAGCCCCGGTAAACGGCGGCCGTAACTATAACGGTCCTAAGGTAGCGAAATTCCTTGTCGGGTAAGTTCCGACCTGCACGAATGGCGTAATGATGGCCACGCTGTCTCCACCCGAGACTCAGTGAAATTGAAATCGCCGTGAAGATGCGGTGTACCCGCGGCTAGACGGAAAGACCCCGTGAACCTTTACTATAGCTTCACACTGGACGCTGATGTTGCCTGTGTAGGATAGCTGGGAGGCTTTGAACTTCGGACGCCAGTTCGAAGGGAGCCAACCTTGAAATACCAGCCTGGCATCATTGGCGTTCTCACTCAGGTCCGTTATCCGGATCGAGGACAGTGTGTGGTGGGTAGTTTGACTGGGGCGGTCTCCTCCCAAAGAGTAACGGAGGAGCACGAAGGTACCCTCAGCACGGTCGGACATCGTGCAATGAGTGCAAGAGCATAAGGGTGCTTGACTGCGAGACAGACACGTCGAGCAGGTGCGAAAGCAGGTTCTAGTGATCCGGTGGTTCTGTATGGAAGGGCCATCGCTCAACGGATAAAAGGTACTCCGGGGATAACAGGCTGATACCGCCCAAGAGTTCACATCGACGGCGGTGTTTGGCACCTCGATGTCGGCTCATCACATCCTGGGGCTGAAGTCGGTCCCAAGGGTATGGCTGTTCGCCATTTAAAGTGGTACGCGAGCTGGGTTTAGAACGTCGTGAGACAGTTCGGTCCCTATCTGCCGTGGGCGTTGGATGTTTGAGAAGAGCTGCTCCTAGTACGAGAGGACCGGAGTGGACGACCCTCTGGTGTTCCGGTTGTCACGCCAGTGGCATTGCCGGGTAGCTATGGTCGGACGGGATAACCGCTGAAAGCATCTAAGCGGGAAGCCCCCTTCAAGATGAGACATCCCCGAGGCCTTGAGCCTCCTGAAGGGCCCAGCGAGACCAGCTGGTTGATAGGCACGGTGTGGACGCACTGCAAGGTGTTGAGCTAACGTGTACTAATGGCCCGTGAGGCTTGACCCTATAACACCCAAGGGGTCTGGTCGCAGTGACAACGATGA
>NZ_VIFN01000031.1:0-3429 GCF_013183775.1 Halomonas hibernica | reverse complement strand
GAGGCGCTTACGGCGGTCGCTGTAGGGGCTTAAATCAAGCCAGCTATCGAGGTCGCCCAGCTCGTAGAGCCGAGACTCCCATTCAGTGACGCGCCAATGGGGGTGGAGCGGGTTCTTGCAGATCAGGCCGGCATAACCGGGATCAGCATCCAGAAGGGCCCTCAGGGCGCAATCTACGGCTGCTGCGTAGCGTAACGGTGCAGATTTTGCGTCTGGGGCCGTTCTGACAGGCACATCGAGCCCATAAATCAGGTGTGCGTGGCCGTTATCAGGGTTCTGGGCCACGATCGTGGGCGGTGGGGCTCCTCGATCGTACCAATCGAGCACAGCGCCGCTGCGGTCTACGTCGTAGACCAACCAATAGCGGCGATGGGGCTGATTTGGCTGAATATACCGGGCAGAGAGGGCCCGCTGCACGTCGCGGATGCGTAGCCCATCCCCTAGAACGTCCGTGTGGTATGGCTTCTGGGGGAGTCTCTGGCGAAAAAGCGCCAGATTTGTTGGGTTTGGGCCTTGGCAGGCAAGTGCTGGTTGGGTCACAATGTCCTCACTCACTGCGCCCCCATCCCGTTTCTCCGCCAAGATTCCCGGGTTGGGGGCGTGTTCTTTTACAGGCCCATTCCGTGGTCGTTGCCACGCTCTTTGGGACGCCTAACATACTGTTTTAACGCTTCCCGCCCTCTGGCGTCCAGCGCTTCACGCTCGCGTTCAATCCCTCGACCTGCTGAGCTAAGCGTAACACCTGCCCGCTCAACTGTTCTGTCCTGCTGTCTCTCGCTTCGCTCAAGGCCGTCACTTGCCCGCTTAAGCGCTTCACCTGCTCGCTCAAGGCCCGATTGTCCCGGCTGGTTGCCTCGAACATGGTTTGCAAGCTCTCGTAAGCGCTCTCCCACGCCTTTTGCTGCCTTTCGTAGTCGCTCTGTAGTTGCTCGAAGGCGCGCAATAGCTCGCGTTCCAAGTTGGTCATCTAGTACCCCTTCAGGATTCGATATTGGCCATTCTCGCCGTACCCCTTCGCGTCCCGGCTCGGGTCGTCGATCTCGGCGCACAGCCTGCTGCTGTCCCCGCATGTCGTCAGGTTGATATCCCCTCCCTGTTCGCTCAAACGGCTTATCGTGGCGTTCTGCTGGGTGATCGTGTCGATCTGGTGCTTGATGTACCAGCCCATCGTCCAAATGGCTCCGGCGCTCAGTAGCAACGTCACGATCACGGGAATGGCTACCGCCATCCAACTCCTGAGAGCGATCCGCTCTAAGTTCTGCGACTGGGCGCGGATGGCGTTTTTGGTTCTCTGCTCGCTTTCGCTCAACGCCGACAGTAAGGCGCTCTCGTGCTTCTCGAAGGCGCTCACTACGGCCTTCTCGGTACTCGCGGCCCGCTCTTTCGATCTCTCCTCGAAGGCTGTCGCCAACTTCGAAATCTCGCTCATACAGCTTTCCTCGCAGTCGCATAGGCTTGCCGCCTTCCGGGTCGGCAATGCTGATGCTGGTCTTGGTTTGGCGCGTCACTTCAAAACCTGCCCCCTCAAGGGCCGCCACCACTTCGGCGCGGTTTGTCACCTCGCCTTTTTCAGCCAACGCCAAAAGCCCATCAGTAACCTGGCGTTGTGCTTTTTCCTTATCTCGCGGCAAGTTAGCGGGGTACGTAAGGGCCCTCTGGTTAGCGGGGTCACTAGGGTCATGCAGGTTGTATTTGGCGTTCGTTAGGGTCTTCCAAGCATCAACCCGGGGGCGGTCAGCTCGGTCGTAGTAGGGCTGCAGGCGTCTCCCGGTGGTCAGCTCGGTATTCGGGATGACGAAGTTCAGCTCCAAGCGGTCTTTGTCGCGGTGCTCAACCCACAAACAGTCGTATTGATCAGCATCGAGGCCGGGCATCAGGGCCCTCTCAAAGCTGTCCATGATCTGACGCTTGTGGGCATCGGGAAGATCAGCCTCCGCAAACGACAGAACGCCGCTGGTGTAGGTCTTGGCATAGCTACTGGCGTCGATCAGTTCCCTTGTTTGCTCGGGGTCGCCTCGCAGCGTTTCAGCCCCCTCCCGGTTGCGGTCCTTGCCCAGCAGGTAATCGACCGGCCCAGAGCCACTACCAGCGCCTCTGGCGTGAAATTTCACTATCACCGGTACTGACCCCTTAACTCGGACAATTCGCGCTCTACGGCGCTCAGAGCGGCGATAACGGCCACCCTGTCCACTGCTCCCCATTCGCCGCTGTTCACTCGGCGGGCAATCTGGTTGATGTTATTCCCGATGCCCGCCAGTTGGCGCAATAGCGCCGGGTCTACGGGGTCAGGGCCCTTTGACTGCCGCACCCAGTCACCATCAGGGTTCAGGCACTGCTCGCGCATCCACTCGGCAAGCTGGGCCTTGGGGCAGCGCCATTTCAACGTCTCATGCTCCTCGGCAGAGACCCGAACCTTGATGATCTTCTCGCGCTTCGGTTTGGCGTCAGCCATAGCCGCCTCCTTGGTTTTCACATGGCCACCGCGCAGAGCGTGCCCGCTTCCAGCGGGTGCGATATGGGCGGTGGCTACGGGGGGTGTTGGGGGGCGGTAGCCCCCTGACCCAGCTCACAGAGGCCCAGACGAGCGAAGCGATTCAAAGGGCCCTCTGTGTATGCTGGCTTATGTCTGTAGAGTAGTCAACAAATGAGGGTGGATTCAAGATCAGTGGCCCTACGCTGACGCCTCGCTCTGCTCGTTGTCGGACACCACACCTCACGGATCAAAGATCCGTTTCGATGCGGATGTCAGGGGTGATAATATGCTAAGCTTTCATTTGTACTTACACACAAACACACATAGGTAGCTATATGAGCAACATTGGCGACCAGCTTAGGTTGGCGATACAGGAATCACAGGGAAAGGCAGGCAAAGGGGATAAACGTGTTCCAGTGGAAGTGCCGCCAGATATCCATGCAGCGTTGAAATCACTAGCTGCCCGGGAAGGCACCACCATGAGGGCCCTCACACTGGAGGGGCTGGCTCACATCTTTGATAAATACGACCGCTAAAACCCGACCCTGGCGGGCTGTTATCTGATATGGCTTCGAGTCTCAAATCTCACCAGACTTCTTGCGCCGATAGTACGTAGCTCTCGATATGCCCATACAGGCCCAAGGCTCGCGCTCGACCGCCGAGCCTTGGCGACGTACCTGACCAGACCGAACACCTCCCTTACGGCCTTGTGCGGCCTGCCACTGGCTAAACCCTGAGCTGGATAGGTTGCAGTGTGTCCACTTGGCCACACTGCGAGCGGTGGCCTTCACTTCGCTATCAGGGAGCGGTGCATCGAAGTCGTTGTAGGCGCGTGCGCGAGTCAGCACAGCCTCATACCACCGATCAGCATCCGGCCACCCCTGCCGTATCGCCTTGTAAGCCCACTGGCGCAGCTTTTCGAACAGGGTGCAGTTACGGCCTAGGCCGTAGTCTGG
>NZ_VIFN01000030.1:0-3819 GCF_013183775.1 Halomonas hibernica | reverse complement strand
AATGAATAAGTTCCATTTTATCTCCTTGCCCATAACGCTTCAATAACCGGCGCAGCTTTGCTGCGTCCGGCGACGAAGGCGCGTAGTTGATTGACTTGTTATACGCGCGCTCAATTTTTACCTTTCTTTCTAAGTGACGAAGAGTGCTTTGCCTTTTCTTTAAGAGTCTTTTTATTCATTTTGCTCAAAGGTTCTTCAAGACTCTCATACAGTCTATTTTTTGACCTTACAACCTGACTAAAAAAGTATTTTTTGAACTGAGACAGTTCAGCCTTACCTTTTTCTAATGAATGCTTTACAAGGCTAATGCTAGTAAATATAAAGAATGATGCAAACAATATTGTCAACTGAAACCATACAGCTTGATATGCTTCATACTCCCCTGAAGAATTTTTAACCAAAGTTGAATAAGCCAAAATAGTAAACATAGCGATTACAACAAACGTGACAATTATGGGTAATTTTCTAACAGGCTTTCCTGCCACTTTAATTTTCGTGATTTGAAATAGCGTATAAATTGAACAAATTAGAAACGGAAACCCTACGTAGCCCAGATCTATCCCAGAAAAATTGTATTTAACAAGATCTAACCAGTAGATACTACCAAGCATTATTGCTGCGACAAAACTTACGACAATGTCTTTTTGTATACTGTCAGAATAAGTTTTATACAGCTTCCCATTCCGCCCAAAGGAAGATGTTAAGTAGTCCACTACTTCGACGTAGAACATCGGCCAAAATACAGCTGTCCCACCCAGTATGTATATAAATTTAACTGACTCAATAAACTCAAAATTATATAGAAGCGAAAATGGGTTGGTCTTTAGCGCAAAGCACGCCCAAACTACTGATAAAACCAGGAGCGAGTAAAAAACGACTCTATGGAAATGCTTCATGACCATCCTTGTGTATAATGCCTGAATTGAGCCGCGCCACGAAGCGGCGTCGGCTTGAATGAATTGTTAGGTGTCCCCCCTAGATGACTCAGAACTCGTTAACCACGACTACCGGTGAATCACCAAGTAGCCCTTCCAATGCTCGTTGCACAGGTTGCACCATCCATGAGCGATTCACTATTGCACCCATTATGTAACTTGGTGCGATAGGCTCGAGAACCTGAACTTCAGCTTCTGGATCGGTAGGGCAATTCATTGGCAGCTCGTTGTCCGCGTCACTACTTCTAGAGAACATCATGTCAAGGGCCCAAGGCCCATCGCGTCTTCCCATATGGTTCCGAATCTCGTTTCGTGCAGCATTGCACCAGCAAAATTTGCAACTGTGCGTCCATAAAATCTCAGGTGAAAGAGCAACGACTAGCCATTCGACATGATTGCTTTTGCGGCGCTTTGCCTCGAACATTGCTTTGTTGATTCGCGATATTGATACGGATACGGCGTCCAAATTGTCATCCAGCCGATATTTATCGCTGGCATATGCCATGTACATGTCTTTCTCAAGCTCGCGCCGAGGCAGAATTCCGTGTTCTACGATTCCTGGCAAGTTCGCAGCTTGTGTAAAGTGCAGCAACAGCTCAATTTCACGCTTCTTGGCGATTGATCGGATCTTGCTGCGATAGTCAATGCTCATAGTGCTTGCTCGGCCAACTATTGGATCTGTACTTGCACCACCTCAATTGCACATCAAGTTCTGTCCAACCATCTGACATCTTTTTCCGTCAGAGCAAAGAATGATTTTCCCTGCGACCTGACAGCTCGAGCCATTAGATCCCATCCAAGAGTTTCCAACTTGGCGGTAGGTAGTGCTACCAGAACTTGGCGGTGAGATGGGTTGAACTTGAGGTGGCGTCCATGATTGGCTTTGCTGTCGTATTTGCTCCCCTGCATTCTGAAACGTCTGGCCAACTTGTTGCACGCTCTGAGTGAGTTGTTGCATGGACTGCTGCTGTTGGACCACCTGGATTTGATACATCTGCAAGTCTTGGGGCGTCATAGCATCTCTGTACCCAGTGTCGTTACCTTTCTTGTCAGCGCACATGATGCGCGTGCTCGATAGCTGTCTGCCCTGAACACAGGTCGAGTCCCCTACCATGTAGTAGTGACCATTGACGTATCTTGGCGCGGCCGAGCTTGCACAGCCTGAAAGAATGAGTGCAGCCGCTGCTATGAGTATGTATTTCACGAAGCCCCCTTTTTTATTGCGATTTCAGACAAGTTTTGGCCGCCAGAATACTCTCAGTGGCACCTAACGCCCCCAAGCAGGGGCATATTTTGCGTTTTGAGCGGAGCGAAGCAAAATATGTCCCGCTGCCTTGGATTGTTAGCCTTTGAACTCTGGGTTAGGTTGCATTATGAGCTGCCATAGTGGCAAGTCATTTCCTTTGTATTTGTCAGGAATTTCGACTGCGAATACACTTGGCTCCATATTCGTATCGAGTGCTATCACGCTCCTTTCATATACAGTTTTCTCTCCGTATGACGCACTTACCATAGAGCTTAATTCGCCAATCATTGAAAACCTCTGTTCTTCTGGAGGAAAGTCTGGTGAATAAGTAAATCTGACGCCTAGAAATTCATCCTCATCAAAAATGGCTTCAGCATCATTTTCATTCCAAGTCCCAAATCTCATCAGGTAAAAGGCTATAGACTTTTCTATATGATCTGTAACTTCTCTAGAATTGCTATATATTTTTACATCACCAATAATGAAGTTAGCCTCTCCACTATCGTTGATTTTCGCTTCTTTCGAACGGTCAGCAAGCAGCTCTATAGATAGGTCGGGCTCCGTACCAATAGTACGATCGCCCAGCAATGACATCTCGTTTTTTGCCATAGCATTTATGAAATCTATTACATATCTATTATTCTTCTCAATGAGCGACTCCTTTCGCAATAGGAACCACTTGTTATGTTGTGAAAAATAGACCGCAAAAAGCAGAGGTGTACCATGTAGCTCAGCATATTTTTCAAGCTTTTTCAGGTAATCCTTTCTGAAAGGGTAAGGTGATTTTATATTTGGAAAATGACAATTTTTTACTTCAATAAAATACTGGCTTCCGTCTTTGAGTATCACCTTATAATCTGGCGCCTGAATATCCTGTTCTGTAGCAAATGCTTCTCCGCTGTCTTCTTGCTTAATAAGGCGGCAATTGCCTAGCGCCCCTGCCACATGAGCAAAAAGCGATTCGACGCGCTTTCCATGCAAAAGGTTTGGATTATCTTGGGATGCCTTCAGGGCACTCCCGATACGTTCAATGAAATCGCTCGCGTCTTCCTCAACGCGCAGCTTATATCCATGCTCACGTCCTAAAGCTGTAAAAAGATCGATTACTTCGAATTTCTCTGGATTTCGCCTAATGCGCTTCAAAATATCACCGATTTAGAAAGAGAGGCTAACGCCGCCAGCACGCGCGGCTTTGTAGTGGAGGCGAAGCCGCAACGAAAAAGACGTCGCTGTGCCTAGCCTTGTTAGTTTGATTACTGACCAAACCTAAAAATTGCTTTAAAGCCACACTGCACTCGCTTTTGAGTGACTTTGAGTATCCCTTTGTATAATTCATCAAACTGCTTTTTATGCTGAATGACAGAATCCATGTTTTTCATGTTGCTTTCAATAAAGTGATATAACTGATTATTGAGTGCGGAGCTTACTACGCTAATGTTATCCAATGACTTGTTCACGGCCCTATAGTCTTCAGAAAATCCATCTGTGAGCCTTACATTCCAAAACTCTAGTTCGCGGTGTGACTTATATAATCTTCGTCGAGCTTGATACAAGTAATTCCAAACATTATTCCTGAATTCAAACATTAAGCGCAGCACCCGCGGTTTTCAGCGCTCCTGAATACTCTCCCAGGAACAC
>NZ_VIFN01000003.1:0-358103 GCF_013183775.1 Halomonas hibernica | reverse complement strand
ATCCAGCATCAGCGCGGTGGTTGCGGTAACAAGCCATAGCCAAATGGCATGAGTGAATACATTGCCGGCCAGCGCCCCCGCCACCAACGCGACTAATACGGCGCGCAGTAACGTTATTCTGTTGGCCCAGCCAAGTGCGCCACCCGACCAGAAAATCAATACGAAAAGGCTAATAAACGCATAGGTGCCAAACGCTAGCCCCCAGTTCAAAGCCGTTACCGTCAATGTGGGTAGCAGGCTGCCCAGCCCCAGCAGTAGCAAACTGCCCACCGCTAGTTCGCTGGCGCTGTAGAGGCGGCTCGATAAAAGATGGCTAGAAGCGAGCGTGGTAATTCGCACCATTGTGTCTCGCAAAGCGGATACCCCGCCCGCAGTCAATTGATGGGTGAGCCTGTTTTATATATACGCTTCTTATACGTGGCTCTGCGGTTGTCTACCTCATTAATCATAGCGTATTGATGTCCCTGAAAAGTACCTGCGTACATTTTTAACCGTTCTTAAACGAAATTGGTGCCCGCATTCATCGACCTGTGTCTTTTCTGGGCTAAGCTTTACGGTACGCCACAAAAATTTCATACGTTGGCCATGCCAGATTAACGGCAGGAGTGCCCAACTGATTGGATGAAAACGCGAATAATAGGGAAATGACATGTCGGCGAACGATACGGCCACTGCCTTCTGGGTAACGCGTCCAAGGGTCGGCGAGCTTAAAAAAGAGACGCTCACCAGCGTAGGGGAGGAAGACGTACGCGTACGTGCCCTGTTCAGTGGCGTTAGCCGTGGCACTGAGTCGCTGGTATTCAATGCTCGCGTACCCGAAAGTGAAGTGGAGCGTATGCAGGCCCCTTTTCAGGCAGGTAGTTTTCCCGCGCCGGTCAAGTATGGCTACTGTAGTGTCGGCGTTGTTGAGCAAGGGCCTGCGCACCTGCTTAACAAAACGGTATTTTGTCTCTATCCCCATCAGGATCGCTATGTCGTTCCTGCTTCCGCCGTATTGCCTATTCCTGACAGTATACCGGTGCCGCGCGCCGTGCTGGCCGCCAATATGGAGACGGCCATTAACGGCGTTTGGGACGCCGAACCAATGCTTGGGGAACGCGTCAGTGTTATCGGGGCCGGTGTTGTAGGCGCCCTGGTGGCTTACCTGTGTTCACAGATCCCCGGTGTGAGCGTCACGCTGATTGATATTAACCCGAAGCGCCAGGCGCTCGCCGAGCGTTTAGGCCTTGTCTTTTGTACCCCGGAAAAAGCGCCCAACGATCAAGACTGCATCATTCACGCCAGCGGCCATCCCGAAGGCTTACGCCAAGCGCTAAGCCAGGTCGGCAACGAAGGCCGAGTTATCGAAATGAGCTGGTTTGGCGAAGGGGAGGTGAGTATCCCCTTGGGCGGTGCGTTTCATTCACTGCGCCTTAGCCTGCGCGCCAGCCAGGTGGGCCAGTTACCCGCTAAATTGCGCCCGCGATGGGACTTCCAGCGCCGTTTAATGTTGGCCTTGAGCCTGTTAAACGATAGCCGATTAGACGCACTGATTAGTGGCGAGAGCGACTTTGACGCTTTGCCCCAGCTTGCTCCCAAACTCTTTTCTACGGACAGCGACGTGCTATGTCACCGCCTTCGTTACCCCGCTCACGTTTAACCACTACAGCTTACTATCAGGAGCGTTTATGTACCGTCTATGTGTTCGTGATCACTTTATGATTGCGCATAGCTTCAAAGGTGACATTTTTGGTCCTGCCCAGCGCACGCATGGGGCAACATATGTCGTTGATGTGGTCTTTCAGCGCCCGGAGCTTGATGAGGACGGATTAGTGATTGATATCGGCCTCGCCAGCGAAACGCTCAAGGAAGTGTTGTCACACCTGAACTATCGCAATCTGGATGACGAAGAAGCCTTTAAGGGTAAAAACACCTCCACCGAGTTTATGGCCAGCGTTATCTTCAGCCGTTTGGCCGATGCCATCGGTGAAGGCCAAATGGGGAAAACCGCGCAAGGCATCGCTCGTATGGAAGTCAAACTGCATGAGTCGCATATTGCCTGGGCAAGCTATGAAGGTGATCTATGAGTGAACCACTGACGTTTATTATCGCGGGGGCGCTTGATCAGCGCACCGGCGGCTATATCTACGATGCGCGCATGATCGAAGCGCTGCGTCAGGAAGGGCGCACCGTCGATGTCATCAGCTTATCAGGCCGCTTCCCTAATGCCGACCAGGAGGCTGCCGAGCAATTGGCTACGGCACTAAACGATTTGCCCGAGGCCACGGACGTGGTAATCGATGGTCTCGCCATGGGGATGTTACCGGACATCATTATTGAGCAGGCCAATCGGTTGATGATAACAGCACTGGTGCATCATCCGTTGGGTGATGAGCAAGGGCTAAGCGAATCCGAGCAGCAGCAATTTCATCAGTCTGAGCTGAAGGGGCTTGCCGCCGTCTCACAAATAATCGTGACCAGCCGGTTTACTGAGCGCCGGTTGAAGGCGTTGGCAAACCGCTACGCCATGCCTATAGCGGCTACGGTTAGTGTTGTCGAGCCTGGGGTGGACGTTGTCCCCATGAATGCCGCCCCAGCGCTTGGCGAGCCGCTGCGGTTTGTGTGTGTGGCAACGCTTGTTCCGCGTAAGGGGCAGGATGTGTTGGTCCAGGCATTGGCGGGATTAAACCAGAGAAACTGGCAGTGTGACTGTTATGGCGGTGCACGTGATGCGGCGTTTGCCGACCGGGTAGCGCAGTTGATTGAAGCGCATGGGCTTGCGTCTTGTGTGCAGCTGCACGGTGAGTGCGACGCGGCGACCTTAACCAGGACGTACGAAAACGCGCATGCCCTGGTACTGCCTTCCTGGTACGAGGGCTATGGCATGGTGGTCACCGAGGCGCTGGCGCGAGGCCTGCCTGTCATTACCACGACCGGGGGCGCTCTTGATGAAACCTTGCCGGAAGGCGCAGGCCTTAAAGTAACACCTGGGGATGTAAAAGCACTGACACATGCACTGAGCCGTTTTTGCGATGAACCCGAGCTGCGTGCGTCGCTTAAAGCCGGTGCAGAAGCGGTGCGTGAAACGCTTAGCGATTGGCAGCATGCCGGTGCTGCGTTTGCTAAAGCGCTGAACCCGGCCCCCTCTTTTCATACCGGCAGCCAGTTTGAAGCCGATTGGCTCACGCTGCGTGAAGAGGCGGACGTTACGTTTAGAAGTCAGCAGCTTCCTCAAAAAGCCGCTATATGGCTAAGTGAACGCACTCAGACGCCGAGGCTGGTCGATTTAGGGTCAGGCAGAGGAAGCAATATGCGCTTCCTGGCGCCTTTTCTACCGACCCCGCAGCACTGGACGCTCATTGACCATGACGCTGAACTACTCAGCGACGCCCGCGATAGCATCGGCAAGTTGGAAAATGCCCAGGCGGCTGGCATTCGGGTAGAAACGCTCTGTACGTCACTTGATTCGCTTGTTCATGTGCCTCTGCAAGATGCGGATCTGATAACCGCATCGGCGCTGCTGGATCTTGTATCGCAAGGTTGGATCGAAACGCTCGTAACGCACTGCCAGTCACGTGACCAGGCGCTGTTAATGGCTCTTAGCGTGACCGGAGAGTGGGGTTTTACCGATGCCGATGATGAGCCGTTATCCGATGATGATGATCACTGGCTACTGGCGCTGTTTATGGCGCATCAGCATCGCGACAAAGGATTAGGTGATGCCTTGGGCGGGCAGGCTCACGAGGCGCTGGTTAATGCGCTTGAACAAGCGAATTATCACGTTGAACAAGTTGCTACCCCTTGGCTGTTGAGTTCGGCTAACCGTTTACATCAGCCTTTAATGACGGCGCTCATTAACGGCTGGGCGGAAGCGGCGACAGAACAGGCACCAGAGGCCGCTACTCGCATTGGTGAGTGGCGTGAGCGACGTACACACTCGGTGGCTTCCGGTGAGGTGGGCATTTGGGTGGGGCATTGTGACCTGCTAGCAACGCCAGAAAAAAGGGCGTAGCCCGATGAACATGCAGCGGATATGGCGCTCTCCTTGGGTTCGACGCGGGCTAATGAGTGCTGGCTTGCTTGTCATGAGCTATGGGGTCGTTATGGTCTGTGCGGCGCGCGCCATTGGTGTCGAGCTTGCGGCGTCGAAAATTTTGCCGGTGCTTCTGTTAACCATGTTAATTCCGCTGTCCCTTGCTTATGGTGTGTTAGTACTGCTTTCAAGCCTGCCGGGCATTTGGGTGGCGATGGATAAACGTCACCGTGCCCAGCCGTCAGGCAAAGGTGGAGGCTCTCAGCACCACGTCAAACAGCGTGTCGTCTCCACAGCGAAACGTTCTCATCGTCGGGCGCAGAGCACTTCCAAGCGTCTCGATAGGCGTCATCTGAAGCCCCGGCCTGCCCGAGCCGATCAGCAGTGGGGCGACCAGAAGATGCAGGCGATCAATGACATTTGCTTCAATAAACTGGGAGACCGTTATACCGCCCCCTTCCACCAGAATGCGCTTCAAACCACACTGATTAAGCAGCGTGATTACATCATTTGGGGCGAACTGCCCCTGCGCATTAAGCGGCAGTACATGGCGCTGAACCCGCGAATTGGGCGGCGGCGGTGTATCCGGCCCCACGATGTGCAGCGTGGGCGCCGAGTCGGTGTGGAACAGCTTAATGCCTGCGGGCACACGACCGCGCGGATCAAGCACTACCCGCGTGGGATGCGTGCCGGTGACATGACGCACTGTCAATTGGGGGTCGTCAGCACTGGCCGTACCGGCGCCGATGATAACGGCATCCACCAGTGCCCGCAGCCGATGCAGGTGAATCAGGCTTTCATGGCCGTTGACGTAGTGCGAGTGGCCGCTCTGCGTCGCAATACGCCCGTCCAGGCTTTGCCCCAACTGGGCAATCACCCAGTGGGGGCGGCTTGCCAGCGGCACCAGGCAGTCCAACAGGTCAGTGGCCGCCGGTGTTATAGCGTTCTGGCGGAGCCAGTTGCCCTCAGCATCGAGCCGCAATGGCGCCTCGGTTGTTTGGCCTTCACGTATTGCCAACAGCCACGCCCACGCCGTGTCTATATCCAGCGACGTCTTCTTCTCCAACAATGTTTTAGGACCAATGCAGCCACTATGGTGATGGGTGTCGGACATAACGCCTCCACGCTGAGAAAACAGTCTTATCTTGCGGGGCCGTATAGTTCAACGCAAGCGTACGATACCCGCTGCACCAGGCAATTAGGAGGCCACTATGTATCACATTGAACGCGCTATTTTCGACATTCGCCGTGGGCTGCCGGTTGTGCTTAATACGGGCGAAAAGCGTCTGTTGGTACAGGCATTAGAGGGCATTGAGTCGGTCGATATGCTGGCCAAACTCGCAGGGACGCGACCCTCTCTGGTATTAACACGCCATCGCCTAGAGGCGATGGGCATGTCACTAACGGCGGAAGCAGCCTGTTTGCCACTGGTTGAGCATGTGAACGAAGATGATTTGCAGGCGCTCGCGGTGGTTCAAACGGCGAGCCGACCCGCGCATTCCTTATTAAGAGGCCTTAAACCCGCAGGACCTGGTGAGCGTGGCGCGGTCGCACTCATGCGCCGTGCTTTGCTAATTCCAGCCGCGCTATGTGCCGATGTGAGTGACCAGGTGGCTGAATCGGTGGCGCAGGAAATTGCTCAAGGCAAGCTGTTGGAAGTTGATACGAAGGACGCTGCAAAGTGCCTGGCCGGTGCACCGGGTATGCTGAAACGGGTGAGCGAAGCCAGGATTCCGCTGGAAGACGCTGCTGAAAGTCGCTTTGTGCTGTTCCGCGAGCCGGATGGGCTACGCGAGCATGTGGCGGTCGTAATCGGACAGCCTGAAACGCTGGAAGGGGCAGTTCCTTTACGCCTGCATTCTGCATGCCTGACCGGCGATTTATTTGGCAGCCTGCGCTGCGATTGCGGCGAGCAGTTGCGTAATGCCGTGGTGGACATTCAGGCCATGGGGGGAGGTGTACTACTTTATCTGGCCCAGGAGGGGCGGGGCATTGGGCTTGCCAATAAGCTGCGCGCCTATACTCTGCAAGATGGTGGCCTGGACACCATGGATGCTGACCAGGTGCTGGGGTTTGGTGACGACGAGCGCCAGTACGCCGTGGCGGTGGACATGCTTAATGCGCTGCAGATCTCTCAAGTGCAGCTACTGACGAATAATCCATTGAAGATCGCTGCCCTGCGTGAAGGCGGAATTGAGGTGGTATCGCGTCAAGCACTTTATGGGAGCGTCACCGACCAGAATCATCGCTACCTGAGTGCAAAAGCCAATCGAGCCGGCCATCTTTTCGGCGACGTATTAGGCCGACATGGGCGCTAACGCACTTAAAACGCAGGCAGCCGAGCTGTTTCCGTGATCACGGTTGCCAGTTGCTCAGCGTAATGGTGTACCAGACGCTCACCCAATGCCGACGTGGCTTGGTGGGCATCACCGGCCACGCCGTGCTGGCTTAAATCCTCGGCAAGCCAGGCAAATGCGGCGGCTCCTTCCGGGCCTACCAGACGGCAATTTTCTAACGTGCCGAGCGGAGCAGCCTGATAGTTGTCCAGATTGACGGTGGTTGGCGCCAGGTATTGCATCATGGCGGTTTCAAGCAGCCCGCCGTGTAATCCATAACGCAGCTCTTGGGCATCAACCGCACCTTCAAGCGGTGGGAGCCGTGTATACGTCGCTTTAACGACGCGCATATTAAACTGCTGGCGTAGGGTGAGCGCGGCCAACTCCATAATGGCTTTATTACCGCCATGGCTGTTGATGAGTACCAGCCGGTTGATGCCCGCCTGCGCGACGCATTTCCCATACGCTTCAAGCGTGGCAATCGCGAGCGACGCAGGAAGGCTAAGCGTGCCAGAGAAGTTAGCGTGCTCGTCGCTTGCGCCCACCGCAATAGAGGGTAAGCAAACGACCTCTAGAGCGGGGTCAAGAACGCTCAGCATAGCAGCCTGCAGCCCTTCGCCAATAATAAGGTCCGTGCCTAACGGTAGGTGTGTGCCGTGCTGCTCAATCGCGCCTAGCACTAAAACGGCGACAGGGTCGCGCTCGGCGACCGCCGCTAACTCGGGAACACTAAGCGCTTGCCAATCGTAAATCATAAATCCTGAATTCCTGGCGTAAGCTCCTTGTAACGGAGCTTGGTATGGAGGGTGTGATAACCGATCCTGATAAACGTTTTAGTAAACACGTTTTGGTAGCCATAGCGCGCCTGCGCTTGAAACCACACCGCTGTTGGCAGGTTAGGTCGAAAATTAGCGTTTGAAAAGCTGTCACATACCATCACCCGCTGTGGGCACTCGTGGGTAGGGGATGATCCACTCGGCAGGCATGCAGGTCGCCCGAGGCCAAGCCATCTGCACCTGTGGCGAACCACAGGCTGCGTTAAACCAGCATCGAACTGCTTAGCCGATGTGCTAGCTGGCCAAGCATTAATGAGGCTCCTTCGTCTGGGCAGCCGGGGACGACGACGCGTGGACGCTAAACTGGTTTAGCGACTGAGGCGGCATCTCACCAGACAATTCAGAAGGCAGCGCATTAAGAACATACGGAGAACCATCGGCCATGGCAGGCAAGGTTGAACTGTCGCGCGCCATAAGGGTGTTAAATTCATCCAGCAAAGATGGGCTCAAACGCGTGCTAGGCGTTTTTAGCAGCCCTAAGCGCTGATTGATAACGCCGCCCCACGTGCTGCTACTGGAGTACTTGATGATCGGCACGGCTAACAGCAGGCCTAGCCATACCGGCGATAGCCATCCAAAGGCTGAGGCGGAAAACAGCATGACAGCTCCCGCCCAGGCAAGGCCACATAGCGTCATCCAACCAGCATGCTGCCACACTTCTCCCCATGGTAAAGAGCGCTCGCCTCGGGGTTGGGTTTGCCACTCAATAGAGCGCCCTAGCAGCACGGTGATAATAAATAGGCTGTGCCATGCCATCATCAAGGGAGCGATCAACGCGGCAAAGAGTATTTCCAATACCATGCTGGTGAATAGCTTAAGCCTGCCACCAAAAGCATGAGGACACTGTCCGAGTGCCAGTAAAAACCCCAAAAACTTGGGTGCCAGCAGCATCCCCAAGGTAATGGTCAGTAGCCCTACAGATAACGATTTGGGCAGCATTTGCTCTGTCGGCTCATCAATCGCCTGGTAGCCGACCAGGAGACTCGTACACACCAGCAGAGCGAGCCACACAAGCGATGATAAATAGGCAAAGGCGCCGAAGAAAAAATGTAGCCGACTGATGGGATGAAAGCCCGCGCCCGTTAGCAAACGTAGATGCTGTAAATTTCCCTGCAGCCAACGACGATCACGCTTGGCAAAGTCGAGCATATTGCTGGGCATGGCCTCAAAGCTGTTATGAGCGGCGCTGGCATACGGGTCATGACGTGAAACGGCGGTGGTGGCCGTAGTATCAAGAAGTACCTGCCAGCCACTTCTTTTTAACAGGGCGGCCTCCACGAAATCGTGGCTAAGAATTTCCCCGCCAAGCGGTGGTTTGCCGGGAATGGTAGGCAAGCCTGCACTGGCCATAAAGGCGCGCGTGCGCACAATGGCGTTATGCCCCCAGTAGTTGGCAGCATCGCCCTGCCAGAAGCTTTGGCCTGCAGCCAGCATCGGGCTGTAAAGTGCAGAGGCAAACTGGGTGAAAAGGCCAAACAGCGTGCGCTGGCCAACCGGAATCGGCACGGTTTGAATCAAGCCGACACTGGGCTCGCGCTGCATGCGGTGAACAAGCGTTAACAGCGTCTCGCCACTCATCAGGCTATCCGCATCCAGAACTACCATATAGTCGTAGCGGCGTCCCCAGCGGCAGCAAAAATCGGCAATATTACCTGCCTTACGCTCATGGTTGTTCTCTCGACGACGGTAGTGAACCGCCAGCTGACCGGCAAGGCGCTGCTGAAGTGCTGCCACGTGGGCGGCTTCTTCCTGGGCTTTGTCGAGGTCCTGCGTATCACTCAGAATAAAGACGTCGAAGTGTTCGCTTAAGGGTGTCTCAGGGCGGTTCGAGGAGGTGTGTGCCTGCTCAATTAGCGAGCGACAGGTTGCTTCGAGGCCTGCAATAGTGGGGATGGGAGGTTCTGCATAAATCGGCATGACCAGCGCTGTTTTACTCACCAGTAAATTGCCGTTAGGCGAAAGCGGCACTTGCCGGCGCAGGCTTAAGGGATCTAGCCGCAGGGCGCACACAATAAAACCGAACACAGCACCCCAAAACGCCAAGGCGATCCAGCTAAACGTTAGTGCAAACAGTACCAGCATGGTGATTTGCCAGCCTATTTCCAAAAAGGAAATAACCTTGAACATCGCCACACAGCCAGCAATGCGCGACGAAAGGCCAACCACGGAATCAACGGGGTAAGTTCAATAGATTTACGCATCGGGATACCACACATAGTTCCAGGTTTCGCTAATGGGCTGGTTATTGAGCATTAAACGCAGGCGGATATCAGTTGGCTCATTTCCCGGGGGAACTCGAAAGCTGGCGCGCCACATGTTATCGGGGAGCGGCATAACATGGGGCTGCATGACGTTGCCGGTTTGGGTGCTAATATCGAGCTCGACGGGTTGGTCTGGGGCAATGTCATCAAGCGCACCGCCTTGAAAATCGACAATAAACTGGCGCTCTACTGTAGCGCCTTCACTGGCGCTTTCCTCAATGGTGGCCTTGCCATGACGGGTGCGAATGACTCGGCCTACGGCGTGGTCCTGGGCATCATTGAGTGTGTAGGTGTGATAATGAAGGTGGCGTGAGTCCCCAGCGTTAAGCGGCTCATCGTCGACCCAATAGGCAACAATATTGTCGTGGGTTTCATCCGGAGTGGGTATTTCTACTAGTTCAACATGACCTGCGCCCCATGCACCAATAGGCGCTACCCATTGGCTGGGCCGTTGATGGTAATGCGCTTCCATATCCAAATAGCGGCTAAAGTCGCGCTCACGCTGCATCAGCCCAAAACCGTGGGGGGCGTTATCCACAAAGCTTGAAATATGTGTCTCTTGAGGGTTACTGAGCGGGCGCCAAATCCATTCATCAGCGCCTGTATGTATCAATAATCCATCAGAATCGTGTACTTGTGGCCGAAAATCATCAAACCTTTCATGGCTAGACTCGCCAAACGTGTACATGCTGGTAAGCGGAGCTATGCCTAGCTTGGCGACATCGTGACGGGCAAATAGCTCGGCTTCTATCTCGGCATTGGTTTGTTCACCAGGGCGCAGCGTTATGCGGTAAGCACCGCTTAACGATGGACTGTCGAGCAGCGCGAGTAGTGTGATTTCATCGGCATCTTCGCTTGGTTTATAGAGCCAAAACTCCCGAAAGGCTGGAAACTCTTCCTTTTCAGATGACGCTGTGTCGATCGCTAATCCTCGCGTTGATAATCCGTAGGTTTGACCCTGGCCCACCAGGCGGAAATAGCTGGCGCCTAAAAAGACCGCGAACTCATCCGCGTAATCATCATTGTTGAGGGGGTAGTGCAGCCGAAATCCGGCATGGCCACTGCCGGTTAAATCCTGCTCAAGAAGCGACTCGGCATTGTCATCGTACTGAAAATCATCGCTGGAGAAGGGCAGCAGAGTAACGTCATCGCCCTCAATGATGTTCAGCGTGATAGGCGTTTGAAAAATAAACCCGCTATGAAATAACTGTAAATTGAAGGGGCTTTCATCACGCCAGTAGGCCTGGTCGGGCGAAAAGCGGATTTGTCGATAGGTATCGTAATCAATCTCTTTTAGGGCCGAGGGTAGTGATTCTTCAGGCGCTTGATACGCCTGTTCAGCAAGCTGTTTAGCCTGCTCAATGACCGCATTGAAATGGTCATCTGTGTGGGCACTGGTTGGCAATGTCGTAAAGCAGCCAAGCAGTAATATCCACTTTCCGATCTCCGGACTCTTCAACGTCGTACAGCGCATAGGCGAGTTCCTTTCGACGGCTGACTAAAACAGGGTGAGCTAACATCACTATCAGTATGTTTGAACAAATTTTGTACACTAAATCCTTTATGCACACCGTTCACTTAACGTATGGTCGCCAACTTGGGTAATGCCGCCACTTACACGGCATTTGGACGCCCGCTTAACGTATATGTAGACATGCCGTTGTTGCGCCCAATCTTTCACTTGTTAGTAGGTAATGTAGGCCAAATATGGGCATTTTGCGCGATGCTTGCAGGCGCCGCTGGGCTATTTTTGCGCCTTGGGAGCAAGCGAGTGACCCACCGGAGGTGGTCTGGCAGGATAGTGAGCGGATACGTGATCATTACGCTTGGTCTGTCGACTACGCTGTAGAGGTGGCCCAGCGTTATTGGCGCCTTTTCGCACGTATGGATTTGTGGAGGGCACGCTGCCGTCATTGGATAACCCTGAAAAGGCTGCGCGAATGAGCCAGCTTCGCCACTGGTTACGGGAAGCATTTGGCAGCCGGTAACACTTTGCCTACAAGGACGAGACTATGATTCAGCCGGTGATTCTGTGCGGGGGAAGCGGCACACGGCTGTGGCCGCTTTCACGCGAGCAAATGCCCAAACAGTTTTTGCGCTTAACCTCGTCGAAGAGCCTGCTTCAGCAAACGCTGGATCGCCTGGAAGGGATAAGTACGACACCGCCGTTTATTATGGGCCATCAGGCGCACCGGTTTCTTATGGCTGAGCAACTGCGTGAAGCGAACCTAGCGGGGCGTATTGTGCTAGAACCAGGAGGGCGTAACACAGCGCCTGCGATTGCCTGTGCGGCGTTGTTAGCCAAGGGCGCAGGAGGCGATCCGCTGTTGTTGGTCTTGCCGGCGGATCATGTCATTGGCGATGTGATCGCTTTTCAACAAAGTGTCGAGTGGGCCGTGCCCTTGGCAGAGCAGGGCTATTTAGTCACCTTTGGCGTTGTGCCTACGCATCCTGAAACGGGATATGGCTATATCGCCTGTGGTGATGCATTGGAAAAGGGCTATCGGCTCGCCTCGTTTATTGAAAAACCGGATGCCGAGCGCGCCGCTCAACTGCTTGAACAAGGCGATACGCTTTGGAACAGCGGCATGTTTTTGTTACGCGCTTCGACATATCTTGAGCAGCTAGCGGACCTTCAACCCGAGATGCTGTCTGCCTGCCGGGCCGCTGTTGATGGCACTCACAGCGATCTGGATTTTCTAAGGCTCGCTGAAGCGCCGTTTCAGCGCTGCCCCGCCAATTCGATTGATTATGCCGTCATGGAGCACTGCCGTTTTGCGGCCGTCATCCCCCTTGATGCTCAGTGGAGCGATGTAGGCAGTTTTGATGCGCTTTGGGAGATGGCCGCGGCGGATGAAGCGGGCAATGTGGTGCAAGGTGATGCGCTTTTGCACTCGACTACGAATTCACTCGTGATGGCCGAACATCGCTTGGTGACCACGCTGGGGGTTAACGACTTGCTTGTGATTGAAACCTCTGACAGCGTGCTGGTGGCGCATCGGGACCAGGCCCAGCACATAAAACAATTAGTCGCGGTGTTAGCCAGTAAAGGGCGCCGCGAGCTTCAGTCAGCGCCCCAGGTACATCGCCCCTGGGGTGACTTTCAAGCAATTGATAGTGGTGAGCGCTACCAGGTTAAGCATATTACGGTGAAACCCGGCGGCCGACTCTCCCTTCAACGCCACCATCATCGCGCCGAGCATTGGGTCGTGGTAAGCGGAACGGCACAGGTAACAGTGGGAGAGCGCAGCTTCTTAGTCAGTGAAAATCAATCGACCTATATCCCGATTGGCACACTTCACCGCTTAGAGAACCCCGGTAAAATCCCGTTAGAGCTGATTGAGGTTCAGTCGGGTGCCTATCTGGGGGAAGACGATATCGAAAGGCTCGATGATGTCTATGCACGTCATGACGATGAGTAGGTCTGATAAATCAGTACCTACTCAGAGAAACCCTAGTAAAGCCGGAAGTCGTTGGCGTTGGGGTTTTGCTGCTGCTCTTCGATGACTTTGCGGTAGCGCTTGTATTCCCACTGGTACTGGGCGGGTTCCAGCGCAATTGACGCTTCAACACTGGCATTAACCCCGCTCGCAGACACTGTTTCGTCAGCGCTATACACCCGCTCGTCGGCGTCCAGAAAATGGATAGCAAAGCCGCGCCTAGGCAGGCGCAGGGCAACGCCTGTGACAACGCGTGCCTGGGTGCGCGCCACCAGTTTGGGGAGTAGCGTGGCGGTATACGCATCGCGTGAATAAAACGGCGCAAAGACGCCGCTGCCCCAGTCGGGTTCCTGGTCAGGCAGAATGCCAATGGCCTCGCTGCGCTTAAGTGCTTTAAGCAGTGCTGCAACGCCCCGCGGGTTAGTGGGCACTAACTGCGCGCCCATCCGTTCGCGGCCATGGCGAATAATCGGCTCAAGGTTGGTTATTTTGGGAGGCTCGTACATAGCGGTGAAAGGGAAATGGCTGGAAAGCCAGAAATTCAACACTTCCCAGTTACCAAAATGCGGCGCCAGAACAATAACACCACGGCCCTGTGCGCGTGCGCTGTCCAGCTTGTCACGGCCATGCACTTCAACAATACTTGCTTCAACGCGATCAGGCTCCGCCATCCAGGCATAGCCCAGCTCCATCATGGTGGCGGTGGAGTGACGAAGGCTCTGTTTAGCGAGTGCCCTGCGCTTATGCTGGTCAAGCGTGGGGTATACCACCTTAAGATTAATATCGGTGACGTTTCGCTCACGGCGGCTAAAGCAGTAAACGAGAGGACCAAGCGTGGAGGCAAAACGCCACAGGCGCGGCAGGGGCCAGCGCGAAAGCCTTCGCCAAAGCCACGCAATCGCTGTGGCTCGGGAGAGTCGCTTGTCTGATGTCGTTGCGTGTTCCGTCATTCGTTAGATTAACCAGCTGTCCACATTACTCGGGGCACGTTTATCCTGTAAGCCTTTAAACCCTTTAACGCAGCGAACGATAAACCAAACCGCCAGCGCAAATAAAAGCGGGAAGCCGATCAGTACAAAGGTAAGCAGGAAGCTAATGCTTGCGTACAGCAAGCCAATCCAGAAGGTGCGAACCTGATAGCGGTAGTGTTCGTCCAGCCAGGCCGGGCCTTTGCCTTGATAGACATAGGCAATGATGACGCCGACAACCGAGGTGAAGCCGACAACAAAGCTTGCCAGATAAAGCGCATAAACCACCATGGCCATTGTGGTGTCGTGCTGCTTGCTTGGCTCGGCGGTAGTGTGTTCTGAAATAATTTCGCCTTCAATCGGCGAGTCATGACGGTTATCTTGCATGTCTTTTTACCTTTAATACGGATGAGACAATAAAGCGAAGGTTCTTAACGCCCTATAATACCTTGCACGACGCCGCTAAGCATTAGTCACTGACCAGCAAGATACTGGCGTAACATTAGCGAGCCGGGCGGCAAATCTCCAAAAGGTTACCATCGGGGTCGCGCAGATAAACGGACTCGATCGCGCCATTGGCGCCCTGGCGAGCCACCGGGCCAAGTTCAACCTCAATGCCCAGCACGTCTAGATGCTGTTTGAATTCATCCAGCGGCAATTGACAGCGTAGGCATAAATCCAGGCTGCCAGGCGTAGGGGTTGCAGAAATAGGCTCGATGTCGGTGTCGGTTTGATGGAGTCGTAGGGCGGTATCGCCCAGCATTAAATCTACCCGTTGGGCATCACGATAGCGTACGTCTAGCCCGAGAACTCGCGAGTAAAAATCAACCGCGCGACCCATATCTGTGACAGTAACAACAAGATGATCCAAGCCTGAGAGCATGCCTCTTTCCTTAAATGCAAAACCGAAAACCAGAGAATACGACGATGCAATGCTGTCCGCTATGCGGTGAAATCAAGGTCTCGCTCTATCATCAAAATCATCGTCGTGATTATTACCAGTGTGCCACGTGTTGGCTGGTGTTTGTGCCGTCCGAGCAGCATTTAAACGCAGCGGATGAAAAAGCGGAATACGACCAGCATCAAAATTCACCGCAAGATATGGGATACCGGCGGTTTTTAGGTCGTTTGTTTACCCCGTTGCTAGCCAAACTGCCAAAAAAAGCCAAAGGGCTGGATTTTGGTTCAGGCCCTGGCCCGACGTTGTCTGTGATGTTCGAGGAAGTGGGGCACCCCATGGCGATCTACGACCTTTTCTATGCCCCCGATACGTCCGTTTTGCAGAACACCTATGGTTTTATAACCGCGACGGAAGTACTTGAGCACTTGGCCATGCCTGGAAAGGTGCTGGCGCAGTTGGTTGCTCAGCTACTTCCCGGTGGCTATCTGGGTATCATGACCAAGCGAGTGACGACGCATGCAGCATTTGCCAACTGGCACTATATTAATGATCCCACCCATATCTGTTTTTTCAGTGAGGCAACCTTTGAATGGTGGGCCGCGCAGCATCAACTAACAGTCGAATTTCCTGAAAAAGATACGGTTATTTTGAGAAAACACTAATCGATACGAACAGGCTATGAAAAAGCGTTGACTTTGTGCGGTTCAGGGCAATAATTGCGCGCCCGTTTCTTGCCTGTGGTTGTGTAGAAGAAGGTGATAACGGCTCTTAAGCAGCAACGTCCGCTTTTTTTACCCTGTTTTTTTACCCTGTGTTTTTTGACACGTGTTTGGCAAGGTGAGGTTTTCATGTCGCGGCAACTACTGGCTATGGCGCTTGCGCCTCTGTTGGGCCTGTTTATTTTAGGCATTGGCAACGGCTTTTTAGCTACCTTGATCACGGTACGCCTGGATGCGGCCGGCGAGTCTGCGACGGTGATCGGGGTCGTCTCGTCAGCGTACTTTATTGGCTTGGCCTTGGGCGCCTTGTTTAACGACCGGTTATTGCTGCGTATTGGACACATTCGCGCCTATGGCAGCTTTGCCTCGCTGGTGGCCGTTACCGTGCTTCTTCAAGGGCTCTTTTTTGACCCTTGGGCCTGGTTTGCGTTGCGCTTGATTGGCGGCTGGGCCACGGTCGGCGTCTATCTGGTCATTGAGAGCTGGCTGCTAACGGCAGGTGAGCAAAAAGTGCGAGGCCGCCTGTTGGCGCTGTACATGATTTCGCTTTACGCTGCGGGTGTCATTGGTCAGTTGCTGCTGGGCGTTACCAATGCCATGGGCGTGACGGCACCGTTTATGGTGATCGGCATGCTGGCGTCGCTTTCTGTGCTGCCAATGGCGATGATTCCGCGCGTTTCCCCGCTCATTGAACACGCCGAACCGCTACCTCCTTATCGATTAATCATGTTAACCCCAACGGGCGTGGTGGGCAGCCTGGGGTCGGGCATGGTGGTCGCCGCGGCGTATACCCTGCTGCCCCTTTATTTGCAGCGCATTGGTATGAGCGTGAACCAGGTAGGCCAGATGATGGCGCTGGTGGTGCTGGGGGCCATGCTGCTGCAGTACCCGATTGGGCGCTGGTCAGACCGTCACGATCGCCAAATGGTACTTATCGGGATCAGTGGTTTTTGTGTGCTAGTGTCGGCGGCAATTCTTTGGCTACCGCTCTCCACACCGCTGCTGGCGGTATTGCTGTTCTTGCTGGGCGGTGGAGTATTTGCGTTCTACCCCGTGGCCGTTAGTCATGCTGCCGACCGAGCGCCAGCCGGGGCGCTTGTGCGTATGAGCCAAGGACTTTTACTGATTAACTCTATTGGGGCAACCTTAAGCCCGCTGATGATCTCACCGGTTATGACCGCCGTGGGCGATGCCGGGTTATTCTGGGTATTTGGCGGGCTCAGCCTGTTCTTCCTGCTCTTTTTTGCCTGGCGGCGCAGTGTGCGCCCTGCACCCATGCCGGTGGCGCCGTTTACCGCGACGACGCCCATGACCGCTGCGGGGGCAGAGCTTGTAATTACCGAAGAGCTTGTCCAAGGGGCGCTTGAACACGAGCATCTGGAAGATTTGTCGGATGCAGTGCCGAATGTGGACGTAGCGGAACCCGTAGTGGGGCCGCCTGCCGAAGAAGAAACCCGAATAGCCTACTATGACGATGTTGAGCAGGTAGGCGTGCGTAAGTAATCCGATAGCGGGTCTGTATCGTAAAGAGGTGAGACGTTGGGCTAATGGTGTAACGATAGGCAGGAAACTACTATCGAATATAACGGTTTATAACAAACGACTGTTTTATTTTTACATCGAGGTTTTGCCATGAATCACTACGTCGCGCCGGTACGCGATTTGCGTTTTGTGCTCGAAGAACTGCTCGGGCATCACTCGCTGAAGCTTTCCAATTTTACAGATACAACGTCCGACGTTGTTGAGGCGGTGTTGGATGAAGCCGCCAAGCTTGCGGGTGATGTTTGGGGGCCGCTGAATGCTACCGGTGATCATCAAGGCGCCAAACGCCATCCGGATGGGCGAGTAACCACCCCCGATGGATTTGCGGCGGCCTACCAGGCGTATGTAGAAGGCGGCTGGAACGGCATCGGCGTATCGGAAGCATTAGGTGGGCAGAATTTGCCTGAAGTGGTGGCCAGTGCCGTTCAGGAGATGCTTCACGGTGCCAATATGGCATTAGGGCTTTGTCCCATGCTTACCGCTGGCGCCATTGAGGCATTGGCCCATCATGGCAGCGAGCCACTGAAAGCGGCGTATTTACCTCATCTGGTAGAAGGCACTTGGACAGGTACCATGAACCTGACCGAATCCCAGGCAGGGTCGGATCTTTCTAAAGTGCGTACCAAGGCAGTACCTGAAGGTGATCATTACCGTATAAGTGGTCAGAAAATTTATATTACCTGGGGGGAACACGACGCCGCAGAAAACATCATTCATTTTGTGCTGGCGCGTAAACCTGATGCGCCTGAAGGCAATAAAGGCATCTCGCTGTTTCTGGTGCCCCAATTTCTTGTCAATGATGATGGCACCCTGGGCAAGCGTAACGACGTTATATGCACCGCCATTGAGCACAAGTTGGGTATCCACGGCTCGCCTACTTGTTCATTAAGTTTTGGCGAACAGGGCGGGGCAATCGGTTACCTGGTAGGTGAGGAAGGACGCGGCCTGAATCACATGTTCACCATGATGAACGAGGCGCGTCATAAAGTGGGTATCCAGGGGATTGGCGTGGCCGAACGTGCCTGCCAGCACGCCTTTGCTTATGCACAAGAGCGCCATCAGGGCCGTTTGTCGGCAGCGCGAGGTGGTAAAGAGTGCCCCATCAGTGAGCATCTCGACGTGCGGCGCATGCTGCTTTCCATGCGCGCACGTACCGATGCACTGCGTGCGTTAGCGCTTTACTGTGCGGCACAGCTGGACACCGCCCGTCATGCTGAAGATGAGCATGAGCGCCAAGTGGCTCAGGCCCGCGTGGATATCCTGATTCCTGTGGTAAAAAGCTTTTCGACGGATCAAGCAGTAGAGATCGCCTCGTTAGGTATTCAGGTGCACGGCGGGATGGGATATATCGAAGAAACCGGCGCGGCACAGCTGCTGCGTGATGCTCGTATCGCACCCATTTATGAAGGCACTAACGGCATTCAGGCGCTGGATTTAGCAGGACGCAAGTTACAGCGTGATAATGGCGAAGCATTTTCCAGTCTACTAAACGAAGTAGTCGACACGGTTGAACGTCTCAAGGCTGAACCTGCGTTGGCTCATTTGGGGCAGGCGCTGGATGCCGGGCTTGAGGATTTACGTGCTGCCAAGCAGCAGGTACTTGAGCAAGG
Source organism: Halomonas hibernica (assembly GCF_013183775.1). Lineage (NCBI taxonomy): Bacteria > Pseudomonadati > Pseudomonadota > Gammaproteobacteria > Oceanospirillales > Halomonadaceae > Halomonas > Halomonas hibernica. Next base: position 339,478 of record NZ_VIFN01000003.1, on the reverse strand, counting down.
CAAAGACCCGGAAAACGGGCCTGATGCCGTACAGGGTTATGCGACTCCGTTGCTCAACCTGGCAGGCCATGTGTTATGCGCCTGGCAAATGGGGCAGGCGGCACTCAGTGCGCAGGCGGCCATTGGGCAGGGCATAACAGACCCCTTCTATAAGGCAAAACTTCTAAGCGCACAGTTTGTGATCACCCAGTGGCTCCCTGTTGGGCGTGCCCAGCGGGCGGTAATTGACGCAGGCATTCAATGCCTGAGTGATTTCGAGATTGGCTAATCGCCCTATTGTGACAATCGCCGCCCCTGGAGGCGGCGATTGTATTTCTGGCGGGCGAGAAAAGAAGTGATTGCCCCCCAACCAAGCGTTCGCTAGGGTTGCAAGGCAGGTCAGTGAAGCCGTCATAACGATGTAAGTCACCATAACAATGAAGGAGCTAATATGAGCGAATCAGTTATTGAAAAGGTCGATAACGAGGGTATCGTCCGGCTGACTATCAACCGCCCCAAGGCGTTGAATGCGTTAAATAGCGATGTACTTTCCGCGCTAGAGACCCACCTGACTGAGCTTGAGAATCAGCCAAACCTGCGCGCTGTATTACTGACTGGCGCCGGTGAGAAGTCGTTTGTCGCCGGAGCGGATATCACCGAAATGCGTGATAAAACGCCGGAAGAAGCGCGCGCCTTTGCAAGCCAGGCGTTACGAACCATTAAACGACTTGAAACACTTCCGGTGCCGGTGGTCGCCCTTGTGAACGGGTTTTGCCTTGGCGGCGGCTGCGAATTGGCACTGGCCTGCGACTGGGCAGTAGCCAGCGACAACGCGGTATTCGGCCAGCCTGAAGTCCTGTTGGGTGTCATCCCAGGCTTTGGTGGTACGCAACGCTTACCACGCCGCGTAGGCCCAGCCATGGCGATTGATCTTGTGACGACAGGGCGCAAGATAGACGCGAAAGAAGCGCTACGCATCGGTCTGGTGAACCGCGTAATGCCTCAGGCAGAGCTTGAAAGCTATGTCGAAGAGCTTACCCAACAGTTAAAAGGCAATGGCCCTCAGTCGGTACGCGGTGCCAAGCAGGCCGTTCATGATGGGATGGACCAGGACCTTGATAGTGCACTGGCCCTGGAGACCAGCCTGTTTGCGCTCTGCTTTGCCGGTGAAGAGCAAAAAGAGGGCATGAGTGCATTTATAGAGAAGCGTAAGGCCAGCTTTTAGCCAGGCAACAAGCCCATAGCGTTCTATTCAAGGGGTGGCGGAAGCGCCGCCCTCGTTTTATGCTGAGCTACTCCTCATCACTTATTCAACGCTTAAACGCAGGCATATTGATGGCGCTTGGGGGAAATACGTTGTTCCAGGCTGCACGCTAGGCACGCCTGGAAAGCTCTTTAGTTGATGTTTTTCTGGGCAGCGTAACCGTTCAAAACAACATAAAAATAAGTGATGCGAATACAAACCCCACAACAGATTGCAGCGCCTGCTGAACCGTCCAGGTCTTGAGCGTTGTCTTAACGTCCATTCCTAACAGGCGACCAACCAGCCAGAACCCAGAGTCGTTGACATGCCCAGCAAAGACAGAGCCCGCTGCTGTTGCCAGGGTAATCGCCACTACCTGCATGGATGTAAAGTCACCGCCAATCACGGCGGGGGCCATGAGCCCGGCGGCGGTTACCAGGGCGACAGTTGCTGAGCCTTGGGCCAAGCGCATAATCACGGCAATGACATAAGCCGCCAGGATGATCGGTAAACCAATATCGCTGAGCGAACTTGATAGCGCATCGCCAATGCCGGATGCCCTGAGTACGCCACCGAACATACCGCCGGCGCCTGTGATCAGTACTACCGAGCAAATCGGCGCCAAGGATGAATCAAGCACTTTTTCTAATGCACTGCCTCCGATACCTTGGCGGCGGCCTAGCACTAACATTGCCACCAACGTTGAAATAAGCAGCGCTACCGGCGTGTTGCCAACGGCTGATAGCAGTTGGAACCACTGTGCGTCACTATCCACAACGCCCATTGAGCGCAGAAAGTTTAAGCCGGTGTTCATGAAAATCAGCACAATCGGCAGCAACAGCATACTGATAACAACGCTGACAGAAGGCGGGTTGATAACGTGGTCATCGCTGACATCGCCGAACAGGGAGTCTGCGAGAGGGAAGGGGTAGCGCTTTGCGACAATTTTCCCCCACATATAGCCTGATATCCACCAAAGGGGGAACGCAATCACCACGCCAGCAAGCAGCAATAACCCTAAATTTGCCTCATAAAGCTCCGATGCGGTAACCGGGCCTGGGTGAGGGGGCAGGAAAACATGCATAACCGAAAACGCAGCGGCAGCAGGCATGGCATAAAGAAGGATAGGGCCACCCAAACGACGCGAAACGGCAAAAATGATCGGTAGCATGACGATCAAACCGGCATCAAAAAATATCGGAAAGCCCATTAGCAGCGACGTGATGCCGAGGGCAAAAGGCGCTCGCTTTTCGCCGAAGAGATCAATCATTTTATCGGCAAGCGCTTTGGCACCGCCTGAATGCTCAACAAGCTTGCCAAGCATTGCCCCTAACCCTACCAGTAGAGCAACAGCGCCCAGTGTTCCCCCAAAGCTATCCACCATCGTGGGAACAATCGCATTGACTGGAATCTGTGTGGCGAGCGCCGTCAGTAAGCTCACCAACATCAGCGCCACAAACGCATGCATCTTGAATCTGATGATCAATAGTAAAAGGGACAAGACCGCTACGGCGGCAATGCCTAGCAACGGTCCTGTGGACAACGTTTGCGTCCATTCATCCATGCGAGTACTCCCAATGATAGTGCTAATTGCTGGCTATGTTATCGGTAACATCGTACAGCTTGATATTTTCTTGCATACACGACCTTGGTTTAAATAAAGTAAAAAAAGAATCTGTTAGGCGATGAAACAGGCAATTTATGGGATAAAGAAAGGCGACATAATGCGACTAGCGTAGCCATCCTTGCTTATTTGACGTAAAAAAGGGGTAACCATGTTTGATCTCTACATTGCCAACAAGAATTACTCTTCATGGTCATTGCGGCCTTGGGTGCTTATGAAAGCGCTTAATATCCCTTTTAAGGAACACGTTATGGCCTTTGAGGGTGGCAATGGGGCGAGTCGAGATACGTTTATTCGCTTTTCGCCTTCTGGGCTTGTGCCTTGCCTGGTGGATGGCGAGACGGCCGTCTGGGATTCGCTGGCCATTGTTGAATACATTGCCGAGCAGCATGCTCGGGTATGGCCAAAAGAGGCGACAATACGTGCCTGGGCACGTTCGGCCAGCGCCGAAATGCATAGCGGCTTTTCCACGTTACGTAACGAATGCCCCATGAACTGCGGCGTGCGCGTCACGCTTCAGGATGTTTCTGCTGGGCTCAGAGCTGATCTCGCTCGATTGGATAGGCTCTGGCAGGAAGGCCTTTCACGCTTTGGTGGCCCTTACCTGGCAGGTGACGAATTTACGGCGGTAGATGCCTTCTACGCACCTGTCGTCTTCCGTGTACAAACGTTTGGCTTGCCTTTAAGCGAGGCTTCGAACGCTTATGCAAAGCACCTGTTGACGCTGCCAGCGATGCAGGCGTGGTATCAAGCAGCGCTCGACGAAAAATGGCGTGAGCCTCATCACGAAGCCGATACGTTAAAACACAGCACCCTAACGGCTGATTATCGGAATGCCTAGCGCCTATCGGGCCGCGCATCAGGTAAACTAGCCAAAATTTATCGCTGGATATTCTGATGGCCCTTAGTGCGACGCCTTACAAAGTTGATATTAACCTTACCGACCTGGATCGTGGGGTGTATGAAACGCTACGTTTTACCGTGGTACGCCACCCCTCTGAAACAGAAGAGCGGATGAGTGCGCGGCTGATTGCTTATATATTGTGGTACAGCGAGGCGATTGCATTTGGGCGCGGGCTTTCCGATGTGGACGAACCCGCACTATGGGAAAAGAGCCTGGATGGGCGGGTGCTGCATTGGGTTGAAGTAGGCTTGCCGGATGCCGAACGCCTAATCTGGTGCTCACGGCGCGCCGAGCGCGTATCGCTGCTTGCCTACGGGCGCACCGATATATGGGAAAACAAAGTACTTTCAGGCGTGGCAACGCTTAAAAACCTTCACGTAGCGACCTTGCCTCAAGAAGCCTTGGCAGTGGTTGCTCAGAACCTCCCGCGCGCTATTAACTGGGCGGTTATGGTGAGTGAGGGCTCGCTGTTTATCACTGATGAAAACGGCCAGCATGAAATTACTCCGCAGTGGCTGTTAAGGGACCGCTAGGCTATTTCTTTAAAGACATACAGCAAGGTACTGCCAACGGATGGTGCGCGCAGCGAGGGCATATGAACTGGCTATGCCTACTGTTACCCACCTTTGGAACAGCAGGGAGGCAGCGCCTTGCGCCACGGGTGCTGGGTTGTTATTGATGTTTGGCGAATAATATTTCCTTGCTATCTTTTTGCATGTTTACATACAATCAGCAATGTTTGCTAGCGCTCTTCGAGAGCGCTACTTTGGTTTTAACCCTCACTCAAGGGATGAGCAATGTACAACGTCTGCCTGCCTGCTTGGCGCCTGCTTCCCTTTGTAGCAGCAATGAGTCTACTCCCTGCCTTGGCGAATGCAGATAACAACGTCATTTCTGTGACACATGAAAATGACGGTCTAATGAGCAGTGACGATGGGCACTTTACCAGCGGCTTCGAGCTTAATTGGGCATTTAAGCCCAGCCCGGAAAACTGGACCCAGCGTTTAGCCACGGCGCTGCCGGATAGTTTGATGGGCCAGGCGGATTCAGTTGCTTTCCGATTGGTGCACCAGATTTATACGCCGGATGATATCGAGCGCTCTGAGCTAATTGAGGACGACCGCCCCTATGCAGGCCTGGTTTATGCGGGTATGTCACTTTATGAAGATGTTCCGGTAGGACGCTGGCAGCAAGCCACTGATCTTCATATAGAGGCCGGCCTGGTAGGCCCATCATCGCTTGCTGACAGCATTCAGCGTGAGGTACACCGTATTACCAATAGCGAACGTCCAAGCGGCTGGCATAACCAGTTAAAGGATGAGCCGTTGCTTAACCTGACCATGCGTCGTCAGTGGTGGCATAACGTGCCTCTGGCCGGTAAGCGCTTGGCTCATGGCCCCGGTGTCAGCGTTGCCTTGGGCAACCTCAATACCTACGCCAGTGCGGGTTATGGCGTTCGCTGGGGTGATGATGCCAGCGGTATCCCGACGCTTACCCCCAACCCCAGTAACCGTGGCCGCATGACGAGTACAACGGGCTGGCAGTGGTATGTATTCGCTAATGTCGAAGGCTACTACGTCGCGCATAACCTCACTCTGGATGGCAACGTGTTTTCCAGCAGTCACTCGGTTGACCGTAAAGAGTGGGTAGGAGAAGGGGCCGCTGGTTTTGCCATTGCCTGGGATGGGTGGCAAGCCGTTTTTTCCGGTGTTCAGCGCACACGTGAATTTGATGGCCAGGAAAAGCAGGACAAGTACGGCGCGATTACGCTTTCAAAAAGCTTCTAGTTAAAAAGCCTTCCGGCTAGTTCAGCACATGACCAGGGCAAATGCCCTGGTCATTGTAGAGGAGCGCCATGACTACCGCTTACAGAATAGCTCCTACGCGGATGGGTGGAAGAAACAGCGCTAAGCCCTTATCAATGGATAAGGGCTTTTTAACAAATGATGAACTTGCTGGCTGATTTTTCAGCCTTCTTCGAGAACAGCTACCTTTTAAGAGGAAGAATAAAACGACAGGGATTGTGATTTGTCAGGAGATACGCAATGGAATTGCTTAAGCAAATTACTGATTATCTACAGCAACAAAAGCTCAAATTGGCCACTGCCGAATCATGCACCGCAGGGCTGATTGTCTCTGAGCTGGCCCGTGTGCCCGGTAGCGGGCAGTGTATTGACTGTGGGCTGGCGGTTTATTCCCCTGAGGCAAAAAATCGTTATTTGTCGGTCAGCTTCGATACGATTGATACGTATGGGCTTACCAGTGAAGAAACCTCTCGAGAAATGGCGTTAGGGGCACTTAATAATAACGATGCCACTATAACCGTCGCCAATACCGGGATTGCAGGCCCTGAACCGCATGATGATATTCCCGTCGGTACGGTATGCTTTGCTTGGGCCTTTCGCCATGAGCAAAAGATTTACATGATTACCGAGACACGCCGCTTTTCCGGTGATCGTAACGACGTTCGCCTGGCCGCCGCGCACTATGCATTGGAGTGCATTCCTAAATATCATCGTGATGTATTGAACGGTAGCGCGCCATTAGATGAGTAGAACCAAACACATTTCTGCTCTAGCCTGAATAAAACGCTATCCGCTATGGATCAACGTTCGACCGCAAGGAGGCCAGGATGGTAGATCAGCAGGCAACCCAATCGCATATTCAAACGGTTTTGCAGGTAACGCCGCGTATTGACCCGCAGCAAGAGATTGATAAGCGCGTTGATTTCTTGTGTCGCGAAATGATCGATACAGGGCAGCATGCGCTTGTATTGGGCATTAGTGGCGGCGTGGATTCCACGGCAGGTGGCCGCTTGGCGCAATTGGCGGTTAATAAGGCGCGTGAGCAGGGCGTGGATGCCTCTTTTTACGCGATGCGTTTGCCTTATGGTACTCAGCAGGATGAAGACGATGCGCAGAAGGCACTGTCGTTTATCGAGCCCGACCATGTGCTGACCGTTAACGTTAAACCGGCAAGTGATGCCCTGTTGGCCGCACTGGAAGAGGGCGGGCTAACGTTTAGAGACGACGCTCACCGCGACTTTGTGTTGGGCAATATTAAGGCGCGCCAGCGTATGGTGACGCAATACGCAGCGGCCGGAGCACGAAGTGGCCTGGTGGTCGGCACGGATCAAGCCGCCGAAGCACTAATGGGTTTTTTTACCAAATATGGCGACGGTGCCTGTGACGTTGCGCCGCTCACTGGGCTAACCAAACGCCAGGTACGTGACGTCGGTGCGGCGCTGGGCGCACCCGCCGCGTTGGTTGAAAAGCAACCCACTGCTGATCTTGAAACGCTCAAACCCCTGTTGGCGGATGAAGTGGCGCTAGGCGTGACTTATGCGGATATTGATGCCTTCCTGGTCGGCGATGCCATCAGTGATGAGGCGTATACCACCATCATTGACACCTATACCCGTACCGAGCATAAACGCCAATTGCCCAAGAGCCCTTAAGTATTTCTCACCAGTAAAGGCTAAACGCCGTCAGGTTAGGTTGTTATGATGCAACCACCTAACCTGCTGTTGAGCCTGCCATGCGTCTACTCCACACCGCCGACTGGCACCTGGGGAGGTTGTTTCACAACATCTCACTGCTTGAAGACCAGCGCCACGTTCTAAACCAGCTGATCGAGATCGTCGACCGCGAAGCCGTAGACGCTGTGCTGATTGCGGGCGATATCTATGACCGCTCGGTGCCGCCTTCCGCGGCTGTTACGTTGCTTGATGATGTGCTGGGCGAGCTTTGCCAAGCGCGTGGTTTGCCAGTGGTTATTATTTCCGGCAACCATGACGGCGCCGAGCGCTTGGGCTTTGGCGCACGCCATTTGCGTCAGGCGGGGCTGCATATTCTTTCTGATTTGAGCGCCTGCGATACCCCGGTTACGCTTGCTATCAACGGCGTTGAGATCGATATTTTTGGCGCGCCCTATGCTGACCCGGAATACGTACGCAGCCAGTTCGGTGAACCGGTCCGCGACTTTGATAGCGCCCACCGCTACTTGCTAACGCGTATTGGTGAGAAGCGCCACGCTACCCGCCCAACGGTGCTGATGAGCCACTGCTTTGTAGATGGCGGCAGCGCATCTGATTCCGAGCGCCCGTTAACCCTGGGCGGTGCAGAAAGCGTTGCCTGGGAGCCCATGCAGGGCTTTGACTATGTCGCGCTTGGTCACTTGCATGGCCCGCAATACCGTGGCGGCGAACATATTCGCTACAGCGGCTCGTTGCTTAAATACAGCTTTTCAGAAGCTCAGCAGCGTAAAGGCGTTACGCTTGTGGATATAGGTAACGAGGGAGTGACCGGCATTGAGCATCGCCCGCTGGTGCCCAAGCGCGAAGTGCGCGTGCTGGAAGGTGAGCTCGATGAGCTATTGCGGCAAGGGCACGAGGACCTCTGTGCCGATGACTACTTGTTGGTTCGGCTAACCGACCGCCACGCTATTTTAGATCCCATGGGCAAGCTGCGCGCGGTTTACCCCAACGTTTTGCACCTCGAAAAGCCCGGCATGCTGGGTGGGCAACAGCGTCAGCAACTGGATCGCGAACGGCTGCGCTTTAATACCCTGGATATGTTCAGCGATTTCTTCGAACAAACCAGCGGTGACGCCATGAGCGCGGACCAGGCGCGCGCCATGAGTGATGTCATCACCTCCCTCAGCCGCGATGAAGAGGGCCAGTCATGACGCCGCTCGTACTCACCATGCAGGCCTTCGGCCCTTTTGCGGCCGAGGAGACCATCAATTTTTCTCAGCTGGGTAGAAGCCCGCTGTTTTTGATCAACGGCCCGACAGGCGCCGGGAAAAGCTCGATTCTGGACGCCATCTGCTTCGCGCTTTATGGCCAGACCACGGGAGAAGAACGCTCGGGCACTCAGATGCGCTGCGACCAGGCCGCCGATACGTTGCTAACCGAAGTAACGCTGGATTTTTACCTGCGCGGAGAAAACTACCGGGTGCGCCGCGTGCCTCAGCAGGAGCGCCCTAAAGCGCGAGGCGAAGGGACGACAACGCAAAACGCAGAAGCCCAGCTGTGGCGGCTAACCGCTGACGACAAGGAAAATCAGTGCCTCGTCGCGCGTAGCGTTAACGATGCTACCGCCCAAGTGCAGGCACTACTGGGGTTGGATGCCAGCCAGTTCCGCCAGGTGATGGTGCTGCCCCAGGGCAAGTTCCGGGAGCTGTTGCTGGCGGAGTCAAAAGATCGCGAAAAAATTTTTTCCCAGCTATTTCAAACCCATATTTTTCAACGCATTGAAGAGCATCTGCGCACCCAGGCCAACCAGATAGACCGAGCGGTGAAAGATCACCAGCACCGTGTCCAGGGCATTCTGGATGCAAGCGACATTGAAAGTGAAGCGGCGCTTATTGAGGCGCTGGAAACGCTGGCGCCAGAGCATCAGGCTGCTGAAAAGGCGTTAGCCATTGCTAAACAGCAACGTGAACAGGCAGAGGCTGCCGAGCGCCAGGGGCAGGAGTGCCAGGCGCTTTTTGACCGCCATACGGCATTGGGCGCAGAAAAAAACCAGCGGCTACACCAGCAGCCGGAAATAGAGCGTGCCCAACAGCGCCTAAGCGCCCATGAACAAACCCAGGCGCTGGTCGAACCCTTTCACCGCGTACAAACAGCGCAGCAAACGGCAAGCGCTACCCAGCAAGAGCACGTTCAGGCTCAAACGGCTGTTGAAAAACAGCAGGCGACGCATCAACACGCTCAGCAAGCGTTACACCAGGCACAAAGCCGCTACCAGCAGTTGCCGGAACGCCGTGAACAGGCTGGCCGTTTACAGCAAGCGTTGGAGCAATTTCAGGCGCTCACTGGTGTAGAGCAGGCGCTACACCAGGCGCAACAAACATGGCAAAGCCTGTATCGGCAGCTTGACCAACAAACGCAGCAGCGCGACACCATCGCTGAGCAGGGCGAGGCACTTGCCGCTAGGCTGAAAGCGGAGCAGATAGAGCGCAATCACCTTGCAGGTTGCGATGAGGTGTTAAAAAGCCGCCAAGCGCTGCACGCGCAGCGGCAAACACTGGCCGGGCTTGAATCCCAGCGCGCTACATTTGCCGAGCAAGTGGCTCAGGCGGCAAGCGATGTTGAGCATCATCAGCAAACGGTTGAGCGCTATAAGCGTCGCGCCACCGAGCAGGAGATGCACTGGCACCAGGGCCAAGCCGCGTTACTCGCCGCTCGGCTGGAATCCCAGCAGCCCTGCCCGGTGTGTGGCAGCCGTGATCACCCTGCACCCGCCGTACAAGAGCAGCCCCCCGTTACCCAGGCCGATGTGAAGCGCGCACGCACGGAGCATGAGCAGGCGCATCAAGCGCTGGTGCAAGCTCAACAGTTGCAGCAGCGTTTGACCCAACAGCTTAAGTATAACGATGAGCAGAGCGAGTACTTGCGTCACACGCTGGGCGAGTGGGGCGCCAAGCCACTAAGCGCACTGGAGGCTGCTTGCCAGGAGAGCCAGCGACATATTGAGCGCTATCAAGTGCTTACTCGAGAGTTGGCAACCCAGGAGCGCACACTTGAGCAACAGCGCAGCGAATGGAAAGCGCTGGATACCCAGATAAAGGCACAACAGCCTGAGTTAGAGGCCGCCCAAAAGCGGTGTCATCAGCTGGAAGCCCAATGTGAGCAACTGCGCAGGGCGTTGCCCGAGCCACATGGGTCACTTGAGGCGCTGCAGGCAGAGCTTGGCCGTGTGCAAAGCGACATTCAGCAGTCTGAGGCGGCGTGGCAATCTGCTCAGGAGAGTGCTCATCACGCACAAACGGCGCTGGCCCGCGCCGAAACCACACTGTCAGATATTGCCCAGCGCGCCGCCGCCGCGACTCAGGCGCTAAGCGCGGCCCAAAACGAATGGCAACTGGCGCTAAGCAGTAGCGCTTTCGACAACGACGCTGACTTCATTCAGGCCCGTCTGGAAGCGCCCGAGCGCCAGGCGCTTATTGAAACCGTCACCCTCTTTCAGCAGGCGCTGGCCAAGCTGGATGGTCAGCTTGAGGATAGCCAGACACGCCTTGAGGGGCTAACACCGCCTGATTTAACCGCTCTGGCGGAGCAAGTGGCTAGTGCGCAGGCGCATGAGCAGGTTTGTAATCAAACCTACCAGCGCTTGGCGGCTCGGATTGCACAGCTAACCGCCACTCAGCAAAAGCTCAAGGCCGCCCATGCCGCCGAGGCGGAGCTTGAAGCCGAGTATCGGTTGTGGGGAACGCTGAGCGAGATCGCCAATGGGCGCACCGGGCATCGCATTAGCCTGCAGCGTTTTGTGCTTGGTGTGCTGTTGGATGATGTGCTTATCCAGGCATCCGAGCGGCTGGTGCGGATGAGCCGGGGGCGTTATCAGCTGGTACGCCGTGCAGACCCCTCCAAAGGAAATAAGGCCTCAGGCCTGGAGCTGGATGTTGCCGATACCTATACCGGTAAAAATCGCCCCGTCGCGACGCTCTCGGGTGGTGAATCGTTTATGGCCGCGCTGGCGCTAGCATTGGGGCTCTCTGACGTGGTGCAGGCGTATGCCGGTGGCATTCAGCTCGATACGCTATTTATCGATGAAGGTTTTGGCAGCCTGGACCAGGATGCCCTTGACCAAGCCATTGCGATGCTGAGCGAGTTGCAAATGGGCGGGCGTATGATCGGAATTATTTCTCATGTCAGCGAACTCAAAGAGCAAATGCCGGTTCGTATAGAAGTGCGTGCCAGCCGTCAGGGAAGCACGGTACAAGTGCAAGGTGTTATACCGGCGTAGGTCCTCTAGACTCAGTAGGATCTAGGCGTGCATTCGTTGCCAGTACGTACATGGTTAGCACGTACATAGTCAGTACAATCTGTCAGCCCCAAGGAGTACAAGGATGAACGCTAGTAAAATTCTTCAACAGCTTATGCAGCAGGCCGGCGGCAGCCAAAAAGGCAGCAGCGGAGTCAATGTGAAGGGCATGCTGGAGGGCTTGTCTCGTCAGTTGGGCGGGGGCGGTAGTGATCAGCGCTCAAGCCAGTCGGGAAGTTCCAGCGGCTTCGATATGAAAAGCCTTTTGGGCGGTGGCGCCATGGGCATGCTGGTCGGTTCCAAACGTGGCCGGAGTATGGGTGGTAAAGCGCTTAAGTATGGTGCCATTGCTGGGGTTGGCATGCTGGCCTGGAAGGCTTGGCAGAATTCACAGGCCGCTAAAAATCAACCCGCCACCAGCAGTAACGCAGAAGGCGAGCGTGTTGATGTATTAAGCGGTGAGATTCAGGAGCGGCGTAGCCTTGAACTGCTGCAGGCCATGATAATGGCAGCTCGCGCCGACGGGCATATTGATGAGCAGGAACAGGTGCTGATTACGGAGCAGATCGATGCGCTAGGGGCCGACCAGGAAATGCATAACTGGGTCGAAAGGCAGCTAAAGACTCCATTGGATGCCGAAGCGCTTGCCCGCGAAGCGGACTCGCCCCAGGCTGCCCGGGAAATGTATTTAATGAGTGTCGCAGTAACTGATGACCAGAACCCCATGGAGCGCGCCTGGTTGGATCAACTGGCGCAAGCGTTAAAGCTTACCCCGGATGTCACCAAAGAGCTTGAGCGCCAGGCCCAGCAGGCGGGCTGATAGCGTTTTCGTTTTCACACTAAAAAGCGCCGCCAGGATGCTGGCGGCGCTTTATTTTTACCGGTGGTAATAGCCTAAACGGCGTTATCGATTACTCCTGAATTTGACCCGCCAAAGGGCATTTCCGGGGTGGCAATAAAAAGTGCGTACGTCTTTTATCAATGGCTGGTTGGCTGGCGTATGTATTAGTGATAGTTCCGTCCATCTTTTTAAAGCCAGTTTCTTTAAAGCGAGGGCCATACTTCGCTCAGCGTACGTAATGCCGCGTCAATGGGAGGTTCTTCTGCACGATCATGGCGCCAAATCAAGCTAAGTGCGCAGGGCAGGCGAATATTGCTGGCAATGACAAGGCCGCTTTCCTGACGCTCGGTCATAGCCAGAGCATCGCGCGCAAGGCTCAGGCCAACGCCCGCGCGGACTAAGTCCAGCATGCAGGCCTCCTGATCGACCTGAGCGACGCGATTGGGTGTGGCGCCACTGCTGGCAAGTGTGTGTTGTAAAAGGCGGTGATGGGCCGAGTCCTCGGGCGTGACGATCCAGGGCAGGCGGGCCAGGGCTTCCCAGCGCGTATCGGCCAGTTGGGCATCCCAGCCCATCGGGGCAACAACGTAGTAGTGAAAGTGGGTCAGTTCGCGCCAGGCAAGCACCTCATGGTCGGTTCCCAGGCCGGGCGGCGCTAGGTAAAACCCTACATCCAGGTCGCCTTGCTCAACACGCCTTAACGTATTGCCGCTCATCCCATGATGAAGCTCGGTTTCAAGCTGCGGTGCTTGCGTCATTAGGCGGCGCAGGAAAGCGCCCAGGCGTATAAATTCTGGATCGACAATCGTGCCTATCTTGAGCTTGCCTCTTGGCGTGCTATGCAACGTATTGGCTGTTTGCTCAAAAGCATAGGCGCTTGCCAAGGCTTTCTCGGCGGAGGGTAGCAGGGTATGGCCATCAGGCGTTAGCGCTAAGCCCTGGGGGCGGCGTTCAAACAAAGTAAGCCCCAAGCTTAGCTGAAGCTGCTTCAACTTTAGGCTGATGGCGGGCTGGGTAAGGTGCAGTTGCTCAGCCGCGCGTGAGACGCTGCCTAGACGGGCGACCATGACAAATGCCCGTAGTGTCGCATATTCGTGCATGGCGCCTCCTGGTTTTCATTTTGTTATTAGCAGAGCTTATATCCCGGTTTAAATTTACTCAATTGATCGCGCCAACAATCACGCTAGTCTGGGCAGATCCCATTGGTTCTGCTTATAAAGGTAGTGATGATGACAACAACAGCCATTCAGCACTTTATTAATGGTCAGATCAGCGAAGGTCGCTCTGGCGATGCCCAGGATGTGTTTAACCCAGCCACCGGCCAAGTCACCGGCCGTGTCGCCCTGGCATCACAAAGCGATGTGGAGGCGGCTGTAAATGCGGCCAGTGCAGCGTTTCCTGCGTGGGCCGATACGCCGCCCATTCGCCGGGCCCGAGTGCTGTTCAAGTTTCTGGAATTATTGAATACGCATAAAGATGCCCTCGCTGAGGCGATCACCCAAGAGCATGGCAAGGTATTTACCGATGCCCAGGGCGAGGTGGCGCGCGGGATCGATGTTGTCGAGTTTGCCAGCGGTATCCCCCAACTGCTTAAGGGTGACTACACCGAGCAGGTCAGTACCGGTATTGATAATTGGACAACCCGGCAACCGCTTGGCGTTGTGGCGGGTATTACGCCGTTTAACTTCCCGATCATGGTGCCGATGTGGATGTTCCCTATCGCCATCGCCACGGGTAACACCTTTATTCTCAAACCAAGCCCGCTTGACCCTAGCGCGTCACTAATGCTGGCAGACCTTCTGAAGCAGGCCGGTTTGCCCGATGGCGTGTTTAACGTGGTGCAGGGAGGGAAGGAGTCTGTTGAAACATTAATCGATCACCCCGAGGTCAAAGCGCTCTCGTTTGTTGGCTCGACGCCAATTGCCAACCTGATCTATGAGCGGGGTGCCAAGCACGGCAAGCGCGTGCAGGCATTGGGCGGGGCGAAAAACCATATGGTCGTGATGCCTGATGCGCACCTGGATAAAGCGGTGGATGCGTTAATCGGCGCCGCCTACGGCTCGGCGGGCGAACGCTGCATGGCGATTAGCGTAGCGGTACTGGTCGGCGACGTGGCGGATAGCGTGGTGCCCAGGCTTGCCGAGCGCGCTAAAGCGCTAAAAGTAAAAAATGGCATGCAGCTGGATGCCGAAATGGGGCCGATCGTAACGCGTCAGGCCCACCAGCGTATTACCGGCTACATCGAAAAAGGCGTGTCTGAAGGTGCGAAACTGATCGTGGATGGCCGTGAGTTTGACACTGCCCAGGTGGGTAGTGACTGTGCCGACGGCTTCTGGATGGGCGGCACGCTTTTCGACCACGTCACGCCGGAAATGACGATCTATAAAGAAGAGATCTTTGGCCCGGTGTTGGTGTGCGTACGCGTGCCGGATGTCGCGACGGCCATTCAGTTAATCAACGACCATGAATTCGGTAACGGCGTCAGCTGCTTTACCGAAAGCGGCAGCGTGGCAAGAGAGTTTGGGCGCCGTATTCAGGTCGGCATGGTGGGGATCAATGTGCCTATCCCGGTGCCGATGGCGTGGCACGGCTTTGGCGGTTGGAAGCGTTCACTGTTCGGCGATACCCACGCCTACGGTGAGGAGGGCGTACGTTTTTATACCAGGCAGAAGTCAATTATGCAGCGCTGGTCAGACTCGATTGATAACGGGGCTGAGTTTGTGATGCCGACGGCCAAATAAGTCGATGCGGAGCAAGGCAAATGACACAACAACAAACCTTGGCATTTGACTACATTGTGATAGGTGCAGGCACCGCAGGTTGCCTGATGGCCAACCGGTTAAGCGCCGATCCGAATAATCGGGTGCTTCTAATCGAAGCGGGTGGGCGCGATAACTATCACTGGATCCATATTCCGGTAGGGTATCTGTACTGCATTAATAACCCGCGCACCGATTGGCTGTTTCGCACCGAGCCAGAGCAAGGCCTGAACGGCCGCTCGCTGATTTACCCTCGAGGTAAAACCCTGGGCGGCTGTTCGAGTATTAACGGCATGATTTATATGCGCGGCCAGGCGCGCGACTACAACCACTGGGCTGAGGTCGTGGGTGATGATGCGTGGCGGTGGGAGAACTGCCTGCCGGACTTTATGAAGCATGAAAGCCACTACCGGCTGGATGAAGGAGGCGATGCGGATGCCGAGCAGCGCGAGTTTCACGGCGATAGCGGTGAGTGGCGGGTTGAAAAGCAGCGCTTGAAGTGGGAAGTGTTGGACGACTTCGCCGAGGCGGCCGTGCAGGCCGGTATTCCCCGCACCGAGGATTTTAACCGCGGCAATAATGAAGGCGTTGCTTACTTTGAAGTCAACCAGCGCAATGGCTGGCGCTGGAACACGGCCAAGGCGTTTTTGCGCCCCGCGCTTAAACGTAACAACCTGACGCTTTGGCACTCTACCCAGGTGAATCGGCTCTGCTTTGAAGATGATCAGGGCTGCCCACGCTGTAACGGGGTAGACGTTACCCAGCGCGGGGAATATCTGAACGCCCGCGCCAGCAAAGAAGTAATTTTGTGCGCCGGTGCCATTGGCTCGCCGCATCTTTTACAGCTATCGGGTATTGGGCCTAAAGCACATCTTGAAGAGCACGCCATTGAGGTAGTGCATGACCTGCCGGGTGTAGGCGAGAACCTGCAAGATCATCTTCAGATCCGCTCAGTGTATCGTGTCACCAATGCAAAAACGCTCAATGCAGTAGCAGGCACTTTGCTGGGTAAAGCAGGCATTGGCTGGGAGTATCTGTGCAAGCGCACCGGCCCCATGAGCATGGCACCTTCACAACTTGGCGCCTTTACGCGCAGCTCTAACGAGTATGAGCACGCGAATATTCAGTACCACGTTCAGCCATTAAGCCTTGAGGCATTTGGGCAGCCGCTACATCCTTATCCGGCCATTACCGCCAGCGTATGCAACTTAAATCCGAGCAGTCACGGAACAGTCCGCCTGAAAAGCTCCAATCCAGCTGATGCTCCGGCTATTTCGCCCAACTATTTAAGCACCCACGAGGATCGAAAGGTGGCCGCTGATTCACTGCGCGTTACTCGGCACATTGCAGCGCAGGCGGCTTTTTCCAAATATGCTCCCGAGGAGGTTAAACCGGGGCTTGAATATCAAAGTGATGACGAGCTAACGCGCTTGGCAGGCGACATAGGTACCACCATTTTTCATCCAGTAGGCACAACACGGATGGGTTGTGCTGATGATCCGATGGCCGTTGTGGATGCTAAATTACGAGTGCTGGGCGTCAAGGGGTTACGCATTGCGGATGCGGGGATAATGCCCACCATCACCAGCGGTAATACAAACTCGCCCACGTTAATGATTGCAGAAAAAGCGGCTAAATGGATTTTAGAGGAAAATGTGTTGCATTAACTTTTTTTTTAAGCATAGTGTTGACGTGTGACCTGGTTAGGCGCATTCTTAAACGCAGTTGGTTAGCAAGTCGAACGTTGTCAGCAGTATCGAACGCCTAAGCGTGAGTCTGGTGAAAGTTTCTTGTTCTACCCACTGCAATTCGGGTATTTCCCGGCTTTACATTAAGCTACATCGAGGATTTCGATCATGGCAACTGGTACCGTTAAGTGGTTTAACGACACTAAAGGTTTCGGCTTCATTTCTCCGGACGACAATGGCGACGACCTGTTCGCGCATTTCTCTGAAATTCAAGCTGACGGTTTCAAAACTCTGCAAGACGGCCAGAAGGTTTCCTTCGACGTCACTCAGGGTAAGAAAGGCCTTCAGGCTTCCAACATCAAAGTTCTGGGTTAATTCTCAGCATTTGATGTTCGCTGCTAGCGCCAAGCGCTAGTATGCTGAAAAAACGCTCGTGAGCGTAATGCCGTTCGGTTAACGATGACCGAAGGCTCTAAGAAAATCCGGTATTCTTCATTGGATACCGGATTTTTTTGTGCCTATTCAACAGACATTGCTCGATATTGATGAGCTACATTCCTTCACTGGCCTCAGCACCTTTGCCCAGCATATCCCTGTCGAATGGATAGAGTCTGCTCTTCACCTTTCTGGATGACCGTCCTCGACCATCAAGGCCGAGGACGGTAAAAATATCCAAAACCGCTATCCAGTAAATCGCAAGGCGGCGCCGCTTAAGTGAACAGCATTACGAGCCTAGCGCCGGGGCTTTTTGCTATCCACTTCCCAGCTAGAAGCGTCACAGGTGCCACTACCGAGCAAATCAGATACAGCAGACATTGCGGTTAGAGTCTTTTGATGGGCAGGAAGGATTCAACCCCGCTGAAGCGGGGTCTGGTGGTTAGGCGACCTGATTCATAAGGCTGTCGTAAGGGATTTTCAGGCCGTCATGAAGTCTTTTTATCATGCCCAGGCTTAGCTTGCGCTTACGATTCAATACCTCAGAGACGCGGCCACTAGGACCGATATAAGCCTCAAGGTCGCGCTGCGTTAGTCCCTGTTGCTCCATGCGAAATTTGATAGCTTCGATGGGGTCGGACGGGCCAATGGGATAGTGCTTATCCTCGTACTTCTCAATAAGGATGGAAAGCACTTCAATTTCATCGGCTTCAGGAGAGTCCGGCGCGGCACTCCAAAGCTCTTCTAGGCGAGCGAAAGCGCGATCAAGGTCGCTATCATTACGGATGGGCTGAATGTTCATCATATTGTCTCCGCATCAGTTTTATCGTACTGAGCATGGGTGCCGACGAATCGAACCCAGGCAATTTGCTGCTCATAACGAATGGATAGGATTACCCGGTACTTATTGCCGCCGATATTGAAAACAGCGCGCCCACCTTTAAGGATGCTGGCTGTTCTAATATCAGCCTTTAGTTGCTGTGGTGTTTCCCAAGATGCCTTTAGCATCATGTTATACCACTCGGTCAGCGGGGTTTCGGCATCGCCATAGCCCTGCTCCCAAAACTCTTTCAGCGTACGCTTTGCTATGACTCTCATGCCATCTCCCAATATGGGATATTGTAGCGCCTCCCAATTTGGGAGTAAAGCTTGATTCCAACAAGCTAGCGCCGCCTTTCCTTTGAAAGCTAAGATTGATTAGAACGCCCATATCGTCAGATGCCGCTAAGCGCGTTCCCAGTGATCGACTGCATGCCTTTCAGGGGGCGCTTGCGGCGGAGGGCTGAAGGAGGCTGAATTCTTGGCGCGAGAGAATGAAGAAACGCGATACCGTATTTCGATCGATTCCAGTGGCACCATGGATATATCGCCTACTGTCTACTAGGGCGCTTATTTATTCTCAAGGGCTTGAGGTAGGATGACCCCGCCGAAGCGGTAATGCTGTTCGGTCCTCGGCAAACCTTAACCGAACAGCATTACGCTCACGAGCGGGGTTTTTTGTGTGTGAATTTTCTTATTCTATTTTGGTATTTAAATGTTTCTAAAAATAACTTTTTAGAATATGTGGTTAAGGTCACAATAGCGCATTACTTTTGTTAGGAATGTCGCGTTATGACACTGGATGCATGGATTGCGATAGCGGTGGTTGCCACCATCTTCCCGCTAATGACCGTCTCGAGGTTAGGGCCTGACATCATTTTGCTTGGCGCTGTCATTGTACTGATGACCCTGGGCGTTATTGAGCCAGCTCAGGCGTTAAGCGGCTTTTCCAACAGTGGGCTGTTTACGGTCGCTTTTATGTACGTGCTGGTGGCTAGCATCCGTGAAACGGGCGGTATCGATCTTATTATTCGCTATGTATTGGGGCGCCCTAAAACCGAGCGGGGTGCTTTGGTGCGGTTACTGTTACCGGTGGCCTCTTTAAGTGCTTTTTTAAATAACACCCCTGTAGTAGCTACCTATATACCGGCGGTTATGAGCTGGAGTCGGCGGCTGCGACGCTCTCCCCAGCGGCTGCTGATGCCGTTAAGCTTCGCCTCCATTCTTGGCGGTACAATTACCTTGTTTGGCAGCAGCACCAACCTGGTGGTGTATGGGCTGCTGACGGAGCGTTATCCCAATGTGACTATGGGCCTGTTTGACCTTGCCTGGGTGGGTGTGCCGGTCGCCGTGGTAGGGCTTGCCTATCTGGTGATTCTTGGGCCGCGCCTGTTACCTGCCCGCGAGGGGTTGGCCAATGCGTTCGCTAACCCGCGTGAATTTACCATTGAGATGGAGATCGATCGGGAAGGCGTTCTGGTTAATCGAACGGTGGAGGAGGCCGGGCTGCGCCACTTGCAAGAGCTGTTTCTGGTTGAGATCGAGCGTGACGGTAACGTTGTGAGTGTTGTGGGGCCTGGCGAGCAGTTAAAGGGTGGCGACCGGTTGGTGTTTGTGGGCACCAGCGATGCCGCTGTCGAATTACAGCAAATTCGTGGATTAATACCCTCGCATGATCATACCTCCAGCCTTGAAAAAGAGTTCAAAGAGCGCCGCTTGGTCGAAGCCGTAGTGTCGAACCAGTGCCAGTTCATTGGCCAGCGCATTCGAGACGGCCGCTTTAGGACGCTTTATGGTGCGGCCGTACTGGCTATCTGCCGAGGCGGTGAGCGTGTCACCGGCAATTTGGGGCAGGTACGCCTGCAGCCCGCTGATGTGCTGCTACTGGAAGCGCGTCCTCCGTTTATTGAACGCCACCGTCAGTCAAAAGACTTTCTCTTGATCAGTGAGCTAAACGGCTCTGCGCGGCCTGTTCATGAAAAAGCGCCGCTCGCCTGGGGGATTCTGCTGGGGGCAGTATTGCTGGCTGCATTCGGCGTTTTGAGCATGTTAAATGCCGCGATGCTGGGCGCTGCACTGGCGCTGTTAAGCGGCTGCTGTTCGGTTGAAGCTGCCCGGCGCGGGCTGGATAGCCAAGTGCTTTTGACGATTGCTGCCTCGTTTGGCGTAGGAGCCGCGCTGCAGAGTTCGGGCGCCGCAGATGCTATTGCCGGGGGCATACTGCATGTCGTAGGCAGTAACCCTTGGCTGCTCTTGATAGGTACGTACTGCGTTGTGGCGCTGCTAACCGAGCTTGTCACTAATAACGGTGCGGCGGTGATCATTTTTCCGGTCGTCATGGCCGCCGCCGAGAGCCTTGGCGTAAGCTCAATGCCTTATGTGATTGCAATAATGTTTGCTGCTTCGGCCAGCTTTTTAACGCCTATTGGCTATCAAACCAACTTAATGGTGTATGGCCCCGGCGGTTATCGTATTAGTGATTTTATGCGCGTAGGCGGTGGCCTAAACGTGCTAACCGGGGCCATCGCACTCATATTGATTCCTCATGTGTGGCCCTTTTAAGCGTAATCACTCGCTGTGAATGCCGGTTTACGTTAGGGTCTGTTAATGTTTCATCGCCGCTTGCGCTAACCGTTCAAGCGCCCTAATCGCGTGCTTTTTCAATTAAGTAAGGATAAATATCATGACGGACCCAGGCGAACTGATTATTGAACCGAAAAACGGTCAACCTGCCGATGCCTGTGTGTTTATCATTCATGGCTTAGGTGCTGATGGGCATGATTTCGAGCCTCTGGTGCCCGCGCTTAACCTTCCTGAAGATGCCCACGTACGGTTTATTATGCCGCACGCGCCACGGCTGCCGGTGACCGTTAACGGCGGCATGGTGATGCCCGCCTGGTACGATATTCTGGCGATGGACCTCGGGCGCCGTGTTGATGAAGTACAGCTTAAATGCTCTGCCAAGCGTATTCAGGCGCTGATACAGGAACAGATTGATCACGGTATCGATAGCCAGCGGATTATCGTGGCAGGGTTCTCTCAGGGGGGCGCAGTGGCTTATCAGGCGGCGTTATCTTTTCCGTTGCCGTTAGGTGGGTTGCTGGCAATGTCGACCTACTTTGCCACGGCAGACAGTATCGAATTGAGTGACGCCAACAAGGCAATTCCGATTGAGGTGCATCACGGTAATATGGATCCTATCGTGGCAGAGAGTTTGGGACGGGCTGGGTTTGAGCGCTTAAAAGCCCAAGGCTACACCGCCAACTATCGCCAGTATCCTATGGCTCACGCACTTTGCCCTCAGCAAGTGGGCGATATTGGTCAGTGGTTGAGCACTCTTCTGAAGTAATCCTTACATCGACAAGTGATCAAAAGATAGGCAAAGTAATTTGTCTATAAGCCGCTGCAAGGATAGCAATGGCAGTAATCTCGTCTGTCGACCTCATCGAGGCTGTATTAGCGCTGTGTCTTTTGATAGCAGCGCTGGTTTGCCTATTTGACCGCCATTTGGTGCGTGCGTGTCGCGCCTTTTTTGCCTTTACGCTCACTATGGCGCTTGCCTGGCTAACCCTGGGGATGCCCTGGTTAGCGGCTGTCGAAGGGCTATTGGGCACGGTATTAACCGTCGCCTGCTTTTTTTACGCGTTAGGTATCTTTCCCTCAAGCGCTTCTAAATTACCCCGTTACGATCATTTTGAGCCGCCACTAACACATAGAATCATGCGCATTGTGTTAGCGCTTGCCTGGTGTTTGATGGTCGGAGCTGCCATTTTCCTTGTGCTACCTGAAATGGCTTACTCGCCTGCAAAGCACCCCCTGGTGTTGGCCGGAGTGGCGGTGGTGGCCACAGCAATGGGCGCTTTTGCCTGGCAGCGCCACTTATTGCGCCGTTTGCTTGCCTTTAACGTACTGGGGTCGGGTGTGTTTCTGCTCTTGGCCGGGGTCGCAGGCGCAATTCCCCAAGGGCAGGCGCTGGTTATAGTGGGCCTAGTGATCGCCTGGCTCGGATCACTGCTGGGGGCATTAGTGATCCGAAAGCTTTACCAGCTTGAAGGGCAAGAGGCCCTGTTAGAGGATGACGGGCGTGAGGAGAAGGCTAAATGATAGAGCGATTTGGCCTGACAGACAGTACATTCGAGCCGCTTTTAACTAGCCATTGGGCATTGGCTGCCGCCGTGTGTTTGCCGCTTGTTTTCGGTGGGCTAGCCGCACTCTGGCCACCTAAGCGAATGTGGCCTATCGCGTTGGCATGCGTTCCTGTATTGGCCGCCGGGCTATCGTTATTGATCGACTACCAGCAAGTAGGGCTACTGCACTGGGGCTGGGAAGCCTGGGGAGTTAATGTTGCGCTGCGCTTAAACGGGGTAAGCGTGCTGATGTTACTGCTAACGCAGTGGCTGGCAGCGGCAGCGGCGCTTTATACCCCAGGCTCGCTGCGGCTTTCGGCACCCGAACCGTTGGCCCGTTGGATATGGCCGTTGATGGGCGTTATGGTCAGCGCGCTTTCGTTGATTTGGCTGGCTACTGACTTGATCACGCTCTACCTTGCGCTGGAGGCCATGGGGTTGGCTGCGGTAGGCATGCTGCTGCTTTCAGGTAAGGCCGCGGCGTTGTTGGCCGGTATGCGGTATCTGTTGCTTACGCTGGTGGGGTCGCTTGCCTATTTACTGGGCGTCGCGCTGCTGTTGGGCACTTGGGGGCGGCTTGATTTGGTCGGGCTTGCGCAGGTTATTGAGCCAGGGCCGATTGTCTGGATCGCAGCGGCGCTAATAGGGGCGGGGCTTGCCTTGAAAGCTGCTCTCTTTCCGCTTCATGCTTGGCTTTCTCCGGTGCATTCCAGCGCCTGGACGCCTGTGAGCGTATTGCATGCTGGGCTGGTGGTTAAAGCATCGCTATTCGTGCTGCTTCAGCTGTGGAGTCTTTTATTACCGGACACCTTTTGGGCGCCGCGATTAATCGCCTGGCTGGGCATGTTGGCCATTATATGGGGTGGCTTAATTGCTTGGCGTGCTGAAACGCTCAAAACAGTGGTGGCTTCATCAACCGTGGCGCAGTTGGGCTACTTGATGGTGGTGTTCCCCTTATTGCTAGGCCCCAATGTAGCATCAGTGGTAAAGACGCTGGCGTGGGAAGGGTTCTGGTTGCAGTTAATAGGCCATGCGCTAGCGAAAGCCGCGATGTTTTTAGCCGCCGGTAATTTGATGATGGTCACCGGTGAAACGACCCTAAAGGGGCTTGCTGGCACCAGCCGCCGGCTACCGCTTTCACTGTTGGTTTTTGGAATTTCGTCGGTAACTTTAATGGGGCTGCCACCAAGCGCGGGCTTTACGGCTAAATGGCTGCTCCTGCAAGCCATGGTGCTCTCCCACCAGTGGCTGGCAGTGGCAGTATTGCTTATAGGTACACTGTTAACCGCCGCCTATATTTTTCGCTTTTTCCGCTATTCGTTCCTGGAGGAGGACCCGCGCCACCGTTTTCAGCCGCTTGCTCCGGGTATGGATGCGATTGCGCTTTGCTTAGCCATGGCGGCGTTAGCGTTAGGGCTTTTAGCGCACTTTCCGCTTGAGCTTCTTCATGGAGATAACGCATGAATGTCGCTTGGCTACCCTTGACTGCGTTGGCCGCATCGCTACTGGCTGCGGTGATTATTTTTGTACTGCCTGAAGCATCCAGACGGATGCGTACCCGTATCAACCTGCTGGCGGCGGTCATCAAAATCAGCCTAGTGGCGCTAATGGTAACGCTCGTAGCACGTGGCGAGGAGGCCGTGTTCAGCTTTCAGGTGGTCGGTAATATCGACTTTGTACTGCGTGCTGACGCGTTGGGCGTCATGTTTGCTGGGCTCTCGTCGCTCTTATGGCTATGCACCACGATTTACGCCATTGGTTATCTGGAAGGAACCGCGAACCGTAAACGCTTTTTTGGGTTTTTTAGCTTATGTGTTGCCAGTACGCTGGGTATTGCGCTGGCCGGTAACTTGTTTACCTTTCTGATTTTCTACGAAATGCTGACGCTATCCACCTATCCGCTGGTGGTCCACTCGGGCACTGATAAAGCCTTAAATGCCGGGCGAATTTATCTACGTTACACCCTGACCGCAGGCGTAGTACTGCTGTTGGGGGCGGTGCTTTTATATAGTTTAACGGGCGACCATTCGTTCGCCTCCGAGCGCGGTCTAGGGGGCTACTTAGTAGACCACCGCAGCCTGCTAACGTTTATATTTGCGCTTCTGGTGGGTGGGTTTGCCGTTAAGGCTGCCATGGTGCCGCTGCATGGTTGGCTGCCCAGGGCCATGGTCGCACCGGCACCGGTAAGCGCACTATTGCACGCAGTCGCGGTGGTAAAAGCCGGTGCCTTTGGCATTTTGCGAATTATTTACGACTTGTATGGCATTGAGCTAAGCGTAGAGCTTGGGGTTACGACGGTGTTAGCAGTGGCGGCCTCGGTCACCATTATATACGGCTCAATACGCGCCATCGCGCAGCAGGAGTTAAAGCCGCGACTGGCCTTTTCAACCATCAGCCAAGTGTCGTATATCGTGCTTGGGGTTAGCCTGGTGGGTCCTTTTGGCACCATTGGCGCGCTTGCTCACCTACTGCACCAAGGGATCATGAAGGTAACGCTATTTTTCTGTGCGGGTATTTATGCAGAAGAGCTGGGCATCCACCGCATTGATGAGATGGATGGAGCGGGTAAGCGTATGCCACTCACCAGCCTGGCCTTTACGGTGGGCGCCTTTGGCATGATTGGTTTACCGCCTGTGGCCGGATTTATCACTAAATGGTATTTGGGAATTGGCGCCATTCAGGCCGATATGTATTGGGTTGTCGCGGTACTGGTGTCAAGCAGTGCGCTAAATGCCCTTTATTTTTTGCCGATCGTGCATCGTCTTTGGTTTCGTGTTGGGCCTGCCCATGGCAATGGACGCTGGCCAAAAGAGCAGCGTCTTGGGCGTTGGGAGACTCACGGCTGGCTGCTCTGGCCTGCCGTGTTTACCGCCGTTCTCAGTATCGCTGCTGGCGCACTTGCCGGGTTGCCGTTTAGCCCACTGGATTGGGCAACACGCGTAGCCGAGGGGGAGTACCTGCAATGATAACGCTACTCTTGGTGATAACACTTTGCTGGCCGATTTGCGTGTCGTTGATGGGCGTATGGAAGGCCTATCGTACGCCCGCTACTCATCGTCGCTACTTCTCGTGGGTCTGGCTCAGTGCGGCATGGCCGGCACTACTGTTGGCGTATATAGGGGAAGCCCAGTGGGTGATAGATGCCTGGATGCTGGGCGGGCACTGGTCGCTTAACGCACTGAGCCGCCCGTGGCTTGCGTTCACCGCGCTGCTTTGGTGCTTCGCAGCGATTCATGCGCGTGGATATTTTGCCAAGGAGCAGGCCAGCGCTCAAGCAGACGACCGTGCCGCTGAACGCCGATTGTTGCGCTTGGCTCTGTTATGGCCATTGACGTTTGTCGGTAACGTACTTTTGATTATCGCCCAGGATATTGCCACTTTTTACCTGGGCTTTGCGCTGATGACATTTGCCGCCTATGGCCTGGTCGTCCATAACGGTACGCCTGAAGCGAAACTGGGGGCGAGGGCCTATTTGATTCTCGCGGTGGTAGGCGAAGGATTGATTCTGGGAGGCTTGCTGTGGGCGGCCGGTAGTGCGGAAACCGTACTGCTGGCAGGCGTACGTGAGGGAATCGCCACGGCTGAGTATGGTGCCTTAATGGCGTGCTTGCTATGGCTTGGGCTGGGCGTGAAGGCAGGCGTTATCGGCTTACACGTGTGGCTACCGCTTGCGCATCCGGCGGCCCCCGCTCCGGCCAGCGCGGTGCTAAGCGGCGCGATGATCAAGGCCGGGCTGCTTGGCTGGATCTACGTATTACCCTTGGGGGAAACCTCGCTTTCCGGTGCGCTCACCCGGCTTGGCGACATCATGGTGATCGCTGGTTTGGCCGCTGCCTTTGGCGCGGCGCTGTATGGGGTGTGGCAGAGGCATCCCAAGGCCGTATTGGCTTACTCCAGCATCAGCCAAATGGGCATGCTGACCGCCATGGTCGCTATGGGATTGGCTGCACCCGAGGTGTGGCCCTTGTTGCTGCCGGGCGTGGTTCTCTTTGCGGCTCACCACGCGCTGGCCAAAGGCGCGCTATTTATGGGGACCAGTGTTAGTGAGCATTTACCTCGGTGGCCGTTGGCGCTTGTCTGGGTGCTGCTGGCGCTGCCTGCCTTGTCGCTTACCGGCGCCTTTGGCGCTGGGCTCGTCAGCAAATGGGGCGTCAAAAGCGCGCTGTATGAGATGCATCATGAGCAACTGGTCGCGCTGTTAACCTGGGCGGCAATTGGCACCTCTGCGTTGGTGAGTGTCAGTCTCAGGCGGCAGTGGCAGCAGCGCAGCACCGGTGGCAGTCATCCTGGTCAGTGGGGCGCCTGGCTTGCTGCATTAACGGCCGCTCTTGTGACGCCGATATGGCTACCGCTTCCTCAAGGGAGTGCGGAAATCCCCCCGTTGAAAGAGTGGTTTAGCCTGATGTGGCCACTGCCCGTAGGCATCGTGTTAACGTGGGCGGGGTGGTGGTTAACGCGCCATTGGCGTATACGCCCCCTGCCTGCAGGCGACTTATGGTGGCCTTATGCGTGGCTCGTTCAAAATGCCTTGGTAGGGGTTCGCTCTGCTGGGCAGTGGTGTGGCGATGTTAAAGCAGCGTCTGTGGGTATTGCTCTGGCCATTGAAAAGCGGATGATGGCGCGCTTAACTCAACTAACGGCTATGGAAAGCTGGATGCGCCACCATACGAGCGGCTTGATGATGGCGTTAGCCATTGTTTTGGCACTGTTATTAATCTGGGAAGGGTCGCCATGAGCCACGAGAGTTCACAGAACCACCGAGGGAGACGTGCCAAAAAGCCCGATGAGATTCCACGTTATGGGTGGTTTGATGTTGTATGGCGGGTGTTGCGCGCCGCTAAGCGTGACCGCCTTACCATGTTGGCGGCTGGTGTCGCGTTTTACGCGTTGCTGGCACTATTTCCTACCATTGCAGCGGTAATATCGCTGTGGGGATTGCTGTTTGATCCGGTGGAAGCAGGGCGGCAGCTTTATGAACTAAGCCGTTTTATGCCCCCGGATGCGGCAAGCCTTATTGATCAGCAAACCCAGACAGTGGTTGAGAGTGCCGAATCTGGCAACGTAATGGCGGTGCTTTTAGGGCTGTTGGTCGCCATGTATATCGCTTCCAAAAGCGTGGGAGTGCTCGTGGTAGGGCTGAATGTGGTTTATGGCGAAAAGGAGCGGCGTAACTTCTTTCTTCGCGGTGTTGTGTTGGTGCTACTGACGTTTGGCCTGATTGGCATGACGCTGGTATCGCTTGGCTTTATTGCGATTGTGCCTGTGTTGGTCGATGCCTTAGCGGTGGATGATCCTTTCGATCAAGTATTTAAGTGGCTGCGTTGGCCTGCCTTGTTGATCATCATGAGCTTTTTAATTGCCCTGCTGTACCGGTTTGCGCCTTATCGGCGTGCCGCACAATGGCGCTGGTTAAGCTATGGCACGCTGCTGGCGACCACTTTATGGTTACTTGGGTCAGGCGGGCTTTCACTTTATGTCCGCTACTTTTCAAGCTTCAGTGAGCTTTATGGGTCATTGGGCGCCGTGGTTGTACTGATGATGTGGTTTTGGCTGTCTGCGTTTGTGGTACTGCTAGGTGCAGAAGTGAACAGTGAAATGGAGCGCCAGACCTATAAAGACACCACTATTGGTGAAGAGCGCCCATTAGGTGAGCGCGAAGCCTTTGCCGCCGATACGCTGGGGGTTGAGAACCCTTGGAACGGCGATAAAGAAAAAAACCGCCAGTAGCGAGCTGGCGGTTTTACCGTACGTTTACGTATTAGGCGGTTACCCTCGCGGTAAAAGCCCTTTTTAGAACAGCCTTTTTACAAAAGCTCTTCAGCCGCCAGCGCCAGGCGCGAACGCTCAACGCTTTTGAGGGTAATATGCCCGGCGTGTGGCCAGTCACGGAAGCGCTCAACCACGGCCGCCATGCCGCAGGTATTGGCGGTTAGATAGGGCGTATCGATTTGCCCCACGTTGCCTAAACAGACAATTTTGGTATTACGCCCGGCACGGGTAACCAGTGATTTAAGCTGTTTGGGTGTAAAGTTTTGTGCCTCGTCGATAATCAAAAAGGTGTCGTTTAAGGTGCGCCCTCGCATAAAGCCTGGCGAGCGAATCTGTACGCGTGAGCCAATCAGTTGCCGTGTTGCGCCATTATCCCAGGTCGACTCTCCTTCGTCATTGCGCAGCAGGTTATCCATATTGTCGTGGAAGGCACCCATCCACGGTGACATCTTCTCCTCCTCGGTACCGGGCAAAAAACCAATGTCCTCGCCCATCGGAATAGGTGCGCGGGTAAACACGATGCGCTCAAACTGCTTGGCATCCAGGGTTTGCTGGAAAGCGGCGGCCAGCGTCATAAAGGTCTTACCCGTGCCCGCGTTACCGGCAATGGTGACCAGATCAATGTCCGGGTCCATCAGCAGGTTCAGGGTAAAGTTTTGACGGCTATCATGGGCGTGAACGCCCCACACTCCAGCGTGGTGGCGGTAGTTGGTCAACAGCTGTAACCGTGCTGATGAGGGCGACAGCTCACGAATAATGGCCTCAAACTCAGCGCCATTCTCGCTGTCGGAGACAAGCATTCCCAAGTGCCAGTGACGGGGCATGTCGCCACTTAATTGATAAAACGTTTGATGCTCCACCCGCTCAACGCTGACATCAACATTCAGCGCTTCCCAAAGCGCCCCGCCGTTGTGTCCCGCCGATGCGTATACTTGGGCACCCTCAATCATGGCATCGCTGTCTGAGAATGCCCGATCGTTAAAGTAATCCTCCACAGGGACTTTTAGCGCGGCCGCCTTTACGCGCAGGTTGATATCTTTGGTAATTAGAATGACCGAGGCATCGGGGCGCTCATCGCGTAGCCGACAGGTTTCCGCCAGAATACGGTTATCCTGACTGTCGTCCATCGAGTCGAAGGGCTTTAAATCGTTGAAGCAGAGAAAGTGCAGGCGTCCAGATTCGCCGCTAATACGTGGGATGGGGATGCCGCGTTGAATCTCGTCAAAAGTAACCTGGTTGGTAAGGTCAGAGAGCGTACGGCTAACTTGACGTGCCGTACGGGCAATCTCACGAATTCCGTTTTTATGCTTATCCAGTTCCTCAAGAACCGTCATGGGGATAACCACGTCATGCTCTTCAAAGTGGTAGAGCGCTGTGGGGTCATGGATTAGGACATTGGTGTCCAGGACATAAAGCCTTGTCGCTTTCTTATCGAGTCTTACCATCGGGCGATAGCTCCTTGGTTGACGGCAACATCGACACTGGCAGCTACATCTTACGCCTAGATGACACTTGCCTGTGTCGTTCCTCTGGCGTGTCTTTAAATCTCCTTGTGAGGCACTTTTTTATAGCGTGGAAGGATATTGCACTTTTTTCCACTGCTATATTTCACCGAAGTGACCACTCCTGCATTTCAGCGAAGTGACCACTACTGCGCATTGCCTAGAAAACGCGCCACTTTGTTAAGGAGTGCGGTGGCCACTACGCCCAGGTTTTCACTCTCTACATAGCGGTAATAGTGGCTTTCCAGGGCAAGGTCGTGATTCAGTGAGCAGAGCTGATCACTTTCCAATGCTTCTTTAACCAGCGGGTGAGGAAGTAGTGCCCATCCCGTGCCGTTTATTACCGCATCTCGGATCACCTCAAACATGGTGAAGCCCAGGTAGTTAGCGGAAAAAAGCGCTTCGC
Source organism: Halomonas hibernica (assembly GCF_013183775.1). NCBI lineage: Bacteria > Pseudomonadati > Pseudomonadota > Gammaproteobacteria > Oceanospirillales > Halomonadaceae > Halomonas > Halomonas hibernica. The sequence continues at coordinate 309,613 of NZ_VIFN01000003.1, read as the reverse complement.
TGACCAGTTTGTCGTCCTGAATGTGGGTTAAGCAGACTTGCGTGTATTGGGCGAGATCATCGCGATTGACGCTGGGGAGCCGACTCAGTGGGTGCTGTGGAGAGGCCACTAAGCGCATACTCACAGGTGCCAGGTTGGCTGCGTGGGGGGCAACGCCTTCGGCGGTATAAAGCCCAAACGCAATATCGACAGTTTGGCGCAGAATAAATTGGCTGTGCTCCTGCGGTGGAACAAGATAAACCGATACCGCGGTCAGCGGGAACTGCTGCTTTAAATCGTGCATGACCTGGTGCCAGAACCGCTCAGGAAGCGCATCATCGCGGGCAATGCACAGCTGGTTTTCGACCCCTTGCAGATGTTGGTGGCAATGCTTTTTGATTCGGCTGGCGCTTGTCAGTAGCCGGTAACAGTCGGGGAGTACGCTTTCACCTACGGCAGTTAGTGTCAGGCTATTTCCCGAGCGTTCAAACAGTGCCACCCCCAGGCTATCTTCCAGCGCATGGACCGCCGCACTTAGCGTACCGCGCTTTATACCTGACTGCCGCGCAGCGGCGGCAAATGAGCCGTGCTCAGTAACTTCAACAAATGCCTGGACTTGTTCAGCTCGCATACGGAGTCTCGTGGTTGAGTGCTATTTTTTTTAGCGCTGAGTGATTCGTTAAACGTTAGTACACCCTTTACCATGCAGCACGATTTCCTACAATACTGCTAAATCAGAACGGAGTTTTCTGCGTGACCCCCTTTATTGCTGAGCGCCGTGCGCTAAGATTTTCAGCTATTTCAGCAAGCTTTTTTGCGCTGTCTGGCTTGGTCTTGGGATTAGCCAGTGGCTCTATCACGATTTTATTCGATAGCGGATATTCACTGTTAAGCCTTGTTCTGGCTTCGCTCTCACTGCTTGCGTTACAGCATGCCCGCAAACCCGCGGATGATCACTACCCCTTTGGGCGGCTAACGGTAGAGCCGCTAGCGGTGTTGCTCAAAGGCGTGGTGATTGCGCTGGTGTGTCTGTTCTCTTTAGTGTCAGCCATGTGGAGCCTGGCGCAGGGCGGACGCTTGGTGACACTTGATTTGGCCTTGTTATTTGGTGTCGCTAACGTGAGCGGCTGTTTGTTGACCTGGTGGTGGCTAAAGCGCTATGCCCGTATTGCTCGCTCCTCCTTATTGGCGGCTGAGCTGCGTCAGTGGCAAATGGATACCTGGTTAAGCGCGGCGGTAATGCTTGGTTTTGCACTTACCTGGGGACTCACGTTAACGCCCTGGGCAAGTTATGCGCGGTTGGCTGACCCGGTAATGGTGCTGATCATTGCAGGCTACTTTTTACCCATGCCTATCCGCATGGTGCGTGGAGCGCTTCGCGAACTAATGTTTGGCGAACCCATGGGCAGCATTCGCCAGGACATGGTGGAAGAGATCGCCGAGTTTGATATCGCCAGTGACGATGTGCGCCTGGCGCAGGTGGGCAGCTTTCTGATGGTGGATATCCAGCTCGACAAGCAACAGATCGATGATGCTGAAGAGATTGTAGAGAGCGTTGAACAGCACTGCTTGCAGCGTAATTTGCGCCCCGTCACCAGCATTACCCTGGTGGCCACGTAAACCGGGGGGAATAGCACTGTCACTTTCGTTAGTGTTCATCATAACGCCTGCTTAATGAAGCGGGCGTTATGATGTAAAAGCGGAGCACTACAAGCGCAGTTAATCGTCTTTCTTCTCTGGTTTGCCTTTGCGCTCGGTGCTTGCCATCTCCTCAAGCTCCTCTTCGCTCATTGAGTTGTACATATCCCTGGAAGCATCATAAAGCTCACTGGGCTTGATTTCTCCACGTTTGGCGGAAAGGGCAGCGCCTGCGGCTTTTTGCTGGGCTTTCGATGTGGCTGGCATAATTAAGGCTCCTTTAGGTTGACTTCCCTTTAGCGCTTACGCTATTTAGCGTAGCAGGCAGGAATAGGCTTTCCAGAGCGCGCCACAAGGGCTGCCCAACTTTACTAAACATCAAGAGAGCGTCATGACACCAGCCATTAATACGGCCAAAAAAGCGGGTATACCGTTTGAAATTCATGAGTATCAGCACGATGTAGCGGCGGAGTCTTACGGCTTGGAAGCCGCTGAAAAACTGGGGGTGGCCGTCGAGCAAGTATTCAAGACCCTGGTAGTAACGCTGGACGGCAAGACGCTTGCTGTGGGGATCGTGCCGGTCACTCATCAGTTGGGCCTAAAGCAGATTGCCAAGGCCGCTGGGGCTAAAAAAGCCGTCATGGGGGTGCCTGCCGAGGTCGAGCGTGCCACTGGTTACGTGTTGGGTGGGGTAAGCCCCTTGGGGCAGAAAAAACGCCTGGCAACCTATATTGATGCGTCGGCTGCGGGCTTTGCCACTATTTTTGTCAGCGCCGGGCGGCGCGGGCTTGAAATTGAGCTGGCGCCCAATGACCTGGCAACCCTTTGTAAGGCTGAGCTTGCGCCACTGGCGGTATGAGATGCACGCAGGGGCAGGCACTTTCTGGTATGGTGCTTCACATTAAAGTGTATCCGTATTAGTTACCTCTTTTACTGGCCGTTAAACGGCCCTGCAGGTTTTATTGTGTCAGACGCCTCCTTCTCGTCGCTCGCCTTACCGGCCACGCTGCTTACTAACCTTGAGTCGCTGGGTTATCACCAGATGACGCCTGTTCAGGCGCAAAGCCTGCCGCCTATGCTGGCCGGGCGGGATGTGCTGGCACAGGCCAAAACAGGCTCGGGCAAAACAGCGGCGTTTGGTTTGGCGCTACTCGCTGAACTACGGGTTGAAGTATTTTCTGTACAGGGGCTGGTACTTTGCCCCACTCGTGAGCTTGCTGATCAGGTAGCCGAAGAGCTGCGCCGTTTGGCGCGGGCCATGGCTAACGTTAAAGTATTAACACTGTGTGGCGGAGCGCCGTTTGGGCCACAGTTAGGCTCGCTTGAGCATGGCGCGCATATTGTTGTTGGTACCCCGGGGCGTATTGAAGAGCATCTGCGTAAAGGTTCGTTGACGCTGGGTTCGCTAAGCACACTTGTGCTGGACGAGGCGGATCGCATGCTCGATATGGGCTTTCAGGCATCATTGGACGCGATCATTGCGGAAACCCCGGCGGATCGCCAGACGCTGCTATTTAGCGCTACCTTCCCTGATGAACAGGAGTCCGGTGGCTTGGCGGCCATGACGCGCGGCGTCATGATGGATCCTGTCAGCGTTAAAGTGGCTGAGGTGCATGACGCCACTACCATTGATCAGCACTTCTATGAAGTGCCTAGTGAAGATGCCCGCTTTGGTGCGCTTAAACAGCTGTTGCTGGTCAACCGTCCGACGACCAGCGTGGTGTTTTGCAACACCAAGCGCGAAACCCAGACGGTAGCCGATAGCCTAGTGGATGCCGGTTTTAGCGCGGTGGCGCTGCACGGTGATTTAGAGCAAAAAGACCGTGATCGTATTTTGATACTCTTTGCCAACCAAAGTGCGTCAATCCTGGTGGCCACCGACGTGGCGGCACGTGGCCTGGATATTGCGCAATTGGATGCGGTGTTTAACTATCAAATTGCCCGTGAGCTAGAGGTCCATGTCCACCGCGTAGGGCGTACCGGGCGGGCTGGCGCCAGTGGCATTGCCTGTACACTGGTAACCCCTCAAGAAACCTATCGCCTGGGGCGCTTGGCAGAGCTTCTGAGCGAGCAGCTCACTACGGAAGCGCTTCCTAAAGCCACACAAACAGCCCCCTTTGAACCTCCCATGGCGACGCTGCAATTAGCCGGTGGTAAAAAGGATAAACTGCGGCCAGGCGATATTTTGGGTGCCCTGACCAGCGAGGGCGGGCTGCGCGGTGATCAGGTCGGTAAAATTAAAGTGTTGGCCCGCAGTGCTTATGTCGCGGTTGAGCGCAGCGCTGTTCAAAAAGCTCAGGCCAAACTCGAACGTGACAAACTAAAAGGACGCGCCTTTCGTGTGCGTCGCATTCGCTACTGAGTGCCAGAAACTGTCCCTACTTCTAACTGTTTCTACTTCTATAGGAGCCATTGCAGCTAGCCATGAAAACACCCAAACGATTACAGCCCCTGGTCGATGACGGCCTGATCGATGAGGTGCTGACGCAGTTGATGAGCGGCAAGGAAGCACAGGTTTACGTGGTGCGCTGTGGCGAAGAGGTACGCTGTGCCAAGGTATTTAAAGAGGCTAAACAGCGCAGCTTTAAGCAGGCGGTACAGTACCAGGAAGGGCGTAAAGAGCGTAATAGCCGGCGTGCCCGGGCCATGGCGAAGAAGACCCGCTATGGTCAAAAAGAGCAGGAGCAAGCGTGGCTAACTGCGGAAGTAGACGCGCTCTATCGCCTTGCCGCAGCTGATGTACGCGTACCCAAGCCTTTCGGTTTTGTGGATGGTGTGCTGCTCATGGAGATGATTACCGATGCCGAGGGCACTGTTGCGCCACGCCTGGATGACGTAACACTGACCCACGAGCAAGCGCTGCGCTATCACGATAAAGTCATCAAGGATGTGGTGCGCATGCTCTGCGCTGGCCTGATCCACGGTGACTTGTCGGAATTTAACGTGCTGGTAGATGCCGAGGGGCCAGTCATTATTGACCTGCCCCAGGCCGTGGATGCTGCTGGTAACAATAGCGCCGCTGCCATGCTAGAGCGTGACGTTAATAACATGCGCGCCTACTTTGGCCACTATGCGCCTGAATTGCTAAAGACCCACTATGGCAAAGAGATGTGGGCGCTTTATGAGGCAGGCGAGCTGCATCCAGAGAGTAAGTTGACCGGCCACTTCGACTTCGACACCCATATCGCCAATGTCGATGAGTTGATGGAAGTGATCGATGATGCCAAGGAAGAAGAGGCTGAGCGTCAGGCGCGGATGCGCGATGACGAGGATGACGGCGAGATTCCCCAGCCCTACTGACCCCTCAATGTGCATCGGCAGTGATAAACTGCCGCATATTTAGCGGGTTAACAAACCAACCCGCTGGGATAGGTTGCGGTAGCGAGGGCTGGTGTGAAAGGTGTTGTAAGTACAAGAAGTGCAAAAGGACTGTTAACGTCGCTCATCGTTGGCGCGATAGGTGGCACGATTTTTCAACTTACCGGTTTACCGCTTGCCTGGATGCTTGGTCCTCTGGTTGCCAATCTGCTGGTTTCCTCTCGGGGCGTTAACGTTGTAGTGCCGGAGCGCCTGCGCAATGTTTTTCTCGCTGTTATGGGGTTGGTGTTAGGCAGCCAGGTGACACCGGAGCTCGCTCAGCGGGTGGTCGACTGGCCAATATCAGCTGTGCTATTGCTAGCGGGCATTAGCGCCTCCACGGTGGTGGCTTCGGCCTGGTATCGGCGCTGTGGGTTTGATTCCGTCAGCGCTTGGTTTGCCGCCGCTCCCGGCGCCATGACCGCGATGATTATCCTGGGCGACAAATGTGGCGGCGACCCTCCGCGTATTGCTATTGCCCAATCGCTTCGCGTGATTTTGGTGATTTTAGTGTTACCTCCTCTTTTTTGGGCCTACGAGGGCGGGGAGGGTGGCATGGCGTTGCGGGCCAATGAGTTTGAACATGCCTGGATGCTATTGCTTATTCCTCTGCTACTGCCGCTCGGGCGCTGGCTACGTTTTCCTACCCCCGCCTTATTGGTACCGCTGCTTACCGCTGCGCTGCTTTCAGGGTTTGATATTGCCAGTCTTCGCTTGCCTGACTGGGGAATGAACCTGATGCTTTGGGTATTGGGCAGCGCAATCGGTTCTCGTTTTAAAGGCATGACGCGACGGTTGTGGGGGCGCTATTTATGGCAGTCAGGCATTGCCACGCTGTTGGCGCTTATGGTGTTGGCCTTGTTTGCCGAATTGATTCATCAGTTTGTGGGCGTTGGCCGTGATGTCGCTCTGCTGGCGCTGGCACCCGGCGGGGTTGGTGAGATGGCCATTTTGGCGGTGGCGCTTAATATTGACCCGGTATTCGTCGCATTTCACCACCTTCTTCGCATGGTAACGTTGATGGTTTTTGCGCCATTTTGGGCTCGCTGGCTTTTACGGCATCAGGCATCTAACCCTACTAATGATCGATAAGTAACGTAAGGAACGTTCATGTTTTCTCGTATGCTGCAGCCGCTATTTCGTTACTTTGAAACGCGCGTAGATCCTTACCCCATGGAGGAGGTTCAAACACCGCCTAAAGGCCTGTTGCCCTTCATCAAGCACTTCTCGCGCCCGGTATTGCCGTTGCTGATTGCCATGACGCTATTTACTGCGCTGGTGTCATCTGCGGAGGTGGTTTTCTTTAACTACATGGGACAACTGGTTGATTGGCTGGGCAATGTAGAGCGTGAAGGCTTTTGGGCTGCGAATGGCCTTTGGTTGACCGGGGTAGGTGTGTTGATGCTTGTGGGGCTGCCGCTGCTGGTGCTGGCTCAATCGTTGGTTACTCATCAAAGTATCTTCGGCAATTACCCGATGATTGGCCGTTGGCTCTCGCATCGTCATATGCTCAATCAAAGCCTGGCTTTTTATCAGGACGAGTTTGCCGGGCGGGTGTCCCAAAAAGTGATGCAAACCGCCCTGGCGATCCGCGAAACGGTCACCAAGGTGATGGGTCTTTTGGTCTATGCCATTGTGTATTTCACCGGTGCGGCGATTTTGTTGGGGCGGGCCGATTTGTGGCTATTGCTCCCTTTGGGGCTTTGGCTTGTTGGGTATCTGGCCATCATGCGCTTTTTTGTTCCTCGGCTGCGTGATGTGTCCATGGCGCAGGCCGATGCCCGCGCGCAGATGACTGGGCGCGTGGTCGACAGCTACAGCAATATTCAAACCATAAAGCTATTTGCGGATACCGAGCGTGAGCAGCGCTATGCACGTGATGCCATGGAAGGGTTCATGGAAACTGTGCACCGGCAGATGCGTCTGGTCACCATTATGAGTGTCAGCCTAACGCTACTAAATACCGCGCTGCTGGTAGGCACGGCAGGTATGGCGATTAGCACCTGGTATTACGACGCCATTTCGCTAGGCGTATTAACCATCGCGATTGCGCTGGTGATGCGCATTCGCTTTATGTCTGACTGGATTTTATGGGAAGTGGCGGGCTTGTTTGAAAATATTGGTACGGTACAGGATGGCATGAACACTATTGCTCGCGAACCGACCATCAGTGATGTGCCCAATGCGCCCGCCCTCCATGTACCAGCGGGTAAAATTCATTTTGACGCGCTGCGCTTTGGCTACGAGCAGGCCAAAGGCGAAAGCCGAACTGTGTTTGATGGGTTGAACCTGACAATCGCCCCCGGTGAGAAAATTGGCCTGATTGGTCGTTCAGGCGCGGGTAAATCGACCCTCGCTAACCTGCTGCTGCGTTTTTATGATGTTCAGGGCGGGCGCATTCTTATCGATGATCAGGACATCGCTCAGGTCACGCAAACCTCGTTGCGTCACCAGATTGGCATGGTGACCCAGGATACCTCGCTTTTGCACCGTTCACTGCGCGATAACATTCGTTACGGCACCCCACAGGCAGATGATGAAGCGGTATGGGCCGCCGTATGCCGTGCCCATGCGGATGCGTTCATTAACGACCTGGTGGACCCTCAGGGGCGTCGTGGGTTAGACGCACATGTGGGCGAGCGCGGCGTTAAGCTGTCGGGCGGCCAGCGCCAACGTATTGCCATCGCGCGCGTGCTGTTGAAAAACGCGCCTATTTTGGTATTGGATGAAGCCACGTCGGCGCTGGACTCTGAAGTGGAAGCCGCCATTCAAGAGCAGTTGGATACGTTAATGGAAGGTAAAACGGTTATTGCTATTGCCCATCGTCTCTCTACCATTGCAATGCTTGATCGACTGATCGTGGTCGAGCAGGGGCGTATTGTAGAAAGCGGCACGCATACTGAGTTGCTCGCTCAAGACGGCATTTATGCGGGGCTATGGAAGCGCCAGTCGGGCGGCTTTCTTGGGGTCGATATGTGATGTTTCTGATCCTCTGCTAACGTATTCCAGATGACAGCTAACCTAGGAGATCGACAATGCAAGTGGTAACGCTACAGGCCCCAGGCGGGCTGGATAAACTTAATGTGCAGGATGCCACGGCGCCTGGCGCACCTGCAGCGGGCGAGATTCGCGTACGCATTCATGCAAGCTCGCTGAATTTCCATGACTACGGCGTCGTGGCGGGCATAATGCCGACCGCTGACGGCCGTATTCCCATGTCGGATGGGGCGGGCATTGTTGAAGAGGTCGGTGAGGGAGTATCCGAGTTTTCAGTGGGTGATCGCGTGGTATCGACGTTCTTCCCCTACTGGTTGGAAGGCCCTGCACGCATTGCGGATTTTACGACAACGCCTGGCGATGGTGTTGATGGCTATGCCTGTGAACAGGTGGTTCGCCCGGCACAGTGGTTTACCCATCAGCCGAAGGGGTATAGCCATGCTGAGTCGGCAACGCTCACTACCGCAGGGTTAACGGCATGGCGTGCACTTGTGGTGGATGGCGGCTTGAAAGCAGGTGATACGGTTTTGGTGCTGGGCTCTGGCGGTGTATCCATATTTGCGTTGCAGTTTGCACGCATGATGGGCGCCCACGTTATCGCGACGTCATCTTCCAACGCGAAATGCGAGCGGTTACGTGAATTGGGCGCTACCCATACGATTAACTACAAGGAAACCCCTGAATGGGGCAAGCAGGTTAATGAGCTGACGGATGGTCAAGGCGTTGATCATATTGTCGAAGTAGGCGGGCCTGGAACGCTACCGCAATCTATCGAAGCGATCAAAATTGGTGGGCATATCTCATTGATTGGTGTGCTGACAGGCCGCCAGGGCGACATTCCAACTGCGAAGCTAATGGCGAAGCAGGCGCGTTTGGAGGGCCTGATTGTGGGCAGTCGTCGCCATCAGATAGAGATGATCAAGGCTATTGAGGCTAACGATATGCGCCCCATTATTGATCGGGAGTTTGCATTAGCCGAGATTGCGGAGGCTTTTCGCTACCAGGAGGCAGGCAAGCATCTAGGAAAAATTTGTTTAACGTTCTAAAAGCGTTTACGTGTGATCTTTACCAGCACTGCCCACAAGGAGGTGCTGGTAGAGCAAGGTGGTTATTCTGCTAAACGGCTATACACGACGCCCTTGATTTCAAGCTCCCAGATATGCTCATAAGGCACGGTGATGCTATCCACCTCATCAGGATCATCGTGACTTTTGTGTAGCTGCTGTTCGGGAATGACCGTTGCATCCATTTTGCGGGCGAGCTGAATGCGCGCACTAAACCGGTTGCCAGCCTGGTCAATAAGAACGCGCTCTCCCGACATGCATTTTTCAAGCTTGGCGTAGAGCTCTGCCTCGCTAACATGAACAATACTCATGGTCGCCTCCTGCGTAACATGAAATGGTTGCGGATAATGGTTATCTCTGAAGATGTCATTTTAGTCGATAAGTTCGAATAGCTCCGCAGAGATTTATCCTCAAGATACTAACCTTGTTCTTGTTGAATGTATTGACCGTAAACCTCAGAGCGTTCGTTGTTTGATGGCGCCTACTTATCAAGCGTCTGTCCATACAGAGCGACAGCGTTTGGCGGTGTATTGCCGAGGCAGTGAGGTGTGGCAGCAGTTTTTGTTTATTACCGACCTAACCGTGCAGGGGAAGCAGGTGCTGAGCGATGCCGGTATTAACCCCGCGCTGTTGTCACCGAATGCTGCGCTGGGTGGTCATGCGGCGTTGGCCGTCAGCAATACGCTGACGGCCACTTTAAACGTACCGAGCGTGCTATTTACGCTGTCTCTTCGGGTAGCTCTGCGCTATGAAAGACGTTTTGTACATCGTCCAGATCGGTGAGCATGCCCACAAATTTTTCAAATAGCGCCACGTCATCGCCTTCGAGCGGCGTGGTGTTTTGCGGCAGAAACTGAATTTCATCAATTTCAAAATCGAGCTCACCGAACGCATTCAGCAGGGCTTGCTTGGCTTTAGAATATTCGGTGTGTGGCGCATAAACCGTAATACGCGCTTCTTCCTGCTCAATGTCGGTCACATCAACATCGGCTTCCATTAGAGCTTCAAGCACCGCCTCTTCTTCCTGGCCGACAAACGCAAAAATCGCGCAGTGATCGAACATGTGGCTAACGCTGCCGGGGGTGCCAATCTTGCTTTTCGTTTTGGTAAAGCAACCGCGTACATCGCCAAAGGTGCGGTTAGGGTTATCGGTTAAGCAGTCGACAATCACCATGGCGTTACCGGGGCCAAAGCCTTCGTAGCGTGCTGGAGAGAAGTCTTCGCCACCTGCGCCGCTGGCCTTGTCTAGCGCTTTATCAATAACGTGCGAGGGAACCTGATCTCTTTTCGCACGCTCTATTAAACCGCGCAGGGCAAGGTTACCGTTCGGGTCGGAGCCGCCTGCTTTTGCAACAACGTAAATTTCACGCCCGTATTTGCTGTAAACCTTGGTTTTTGCGTCGGCCGTTTTAGCCATCGATTCTTTACGGTTTTGAAACGCCCTACCCATATCGGAGTCCTTTATTAGCCGTGCCACGCCTGCCTTGACAGCAGGCGTCATTTTCATCGAAAAAGGGGCAAATTTTACCCAACAGCGTACCATGCTAACAGCGTTATTTAAGCGAGACGACGTTATACAGCAAGCAACTCAGCCGGTAACGGCATTGGCGCATGTAGACAATGATTCATTAATAAGTAAAAAGAGGAAAAAATGCCGTTCTCACTCTGGTTGTCACTCGCGGCTATCTGCGCCATGGGGGCGATGTCGCCCGGGCCCAGCCTCGCTCTGGTTTTAAAACACACGCTGGGCGGTGGGCGGTGGCCAGGCATTACCGCTGCCTTATTTCATGCGGCTGGTGTTGGATTTTATGCGCTTTTGACCGTCTGGGGGCTGGGCGCGTTAGTGACTCGTTCGCCTGACGTTTTTCAACTGGTTACCTGGGCGGGCGCCGCCTATTTAGCCTGGTTAGGCATCAAGGCGTTACGGGCTGGTAGGGCGGGGGCAATGAGTCAACAGGGGGCGGTAACCACTCGCCGTCAGGCGGCCAAAGAGGGGATGCTAGTAGCGCTGGGTAATCCCAAGCTGATTATCTTTTTTGTAGCGTTGCTGAGCCAGTTTGTTACTCCTGATATGAGTAGTATGGCAAAGATGATCGTCGTACTAACCGCTATGCTTATTGATGGTGGTTGGTACGTGCTGGTGGCGGTCGGCTTGTCGCATTCGCGGGTACTGCCTTGGTTGCAGCGCCATGCGCACTGGATCAATCGATTAACCGGCGTGCTACTGATTGCGCTGGCGCTGCGCGTTGTCATGGGGCCAATTACCTTGGGTTAATAGGCCGTTGTGCTTGGCAATAATCGATACAAGGCGCTGGTGCCATCCCTGTAGCCGTGGCAAGGTAGTGTTTATATCGCCTGGAAGGTGTAAGGCTTAATAATGACGATTTACGATCAAGACTGTTACACCCACCAAGGGCAGCCGTTTAATTTACGCGCGCTGCGTGGGCAAGTGCTGTTGGTAGTTAATGTGGCCAGCCAATGCGGATTTACGCCGCAATTAAAAGAGCTTGAGGCGTTATACCAGCGCTATCGTGACCGTGGCTTCACCGTGCTGGGGTTTCCCTGCAACCAGTTTGGCCGTCAGTCGCCGGAAAGTGCCGAGGCATTTTGTACTTTTGGTGAGCAAACGTACGGGATAAGCTTCCCGTTGATGGAAAAAATCAGTGTTAATGGTAACCACGCACACCCGCTATTTGTCATGCTGAAACAACAGGCGCCCGGGGTCTTGGGCACTCAAGCCATTAAGTGGAATTTCACCAAGTTCCTGGTTGGACGCGATGGCAGGGTCATTGCCCGTTTTGGCCCGCGAGATCATGGGCAACCCTTACGCTTGGCATTGGAAGCGGCGCTGGATCGTGAGTAGGTCATTGGCCATCAACGAACCAGAGTGTTGACGGCGGCTTAATGCTCTCCACGGGCAACCTTAACGCGGTTCATAAGCTCGACCCAGCGGTGGCGTACCATCATGGTAGTTAGCCCGGAAAAAAGCGCCCAGCCTTTGCGCCGCCACCCCTTTAAGCGCAGGTTATGGCTCACTAACTGTTGCATCAGCTTATGGTCATCAAATTTTCGCCATTCGCTGGCAATCGAAAGTTGATGGCGTGACATCACCGGGGCTAGCTCCAGGCGAAACATCCACTCAAGCTCCATCAGCGGCATGTCGTACTGGTTAATGACCTCGACCATGCGGGCGTAATCCCGTTCGCTGGGTTCGCGGTCTAGCCATAAGGGGGCCAAGGCAAGCCAAAGGTCGCCGCGCTCGTCGACTAGTTGCTGTGCGTTCATGATGGCCTCGCAGGCATTTAAAAGAAGGGGCACTATCCTGCCGTGAAAGGCAAATAAGCTCAAGAGCGGACAGCGACCGCCTGGCAAGCTAAAATAGCCGCCATGCTTACAGCATTGTCATGCTGATAATGAAATCAATCCGATAGTGAGGTTCGATGTGATTATTAAACCCAAAGTACGCGGCTTTATCTGCACGACTACTCACCCTAAAGGCTGCGAGCAAAACGTGCTTGAGCAGATTGAAGCAACCCGCGCGCGTGGTTTGGATAAAAGCGCCGGCCCCAAAAAAGTGTTGGTGATCGGGGCTTCCAGCGGTTACGGCTTGGCTGCTCGGATTACCGCTGCCTTTGGTTACGGCGCCGATACGCTGGGCGTGTTTTTTGAAAAGCCCAGCAGTGACACCAAAACCGGTACGGCGGGTTGGTACAATAGCGCAGCGTTTGACAAGTTTGCCAAGCAGGAAGGTCTTTACAGCAAGTCGATCAATGGCGATGCGTTCTCTAATGAAGCGCGTGAAAAAGCCATTGAGCTGATCAAGCAAGATATGGGCGAAATCGACCTGGTGGTGTACTCACTGGCATCGCCTGTGCGCAAGCTGCCGGATAGCGGTGAGCTCAAGCGCTCAAGCCTGAAGCCGATCGGTGAGACCTACCGCGCCACGGCCATTGATACCAATAAAGACCGGATTATCGAGGCAGAAGTGGAGCCTGCCACTCAGCAGGAAATCGACGATACCATCACCGTGATGGGTGGCGAAGATTGGGAACTGTGGATGGACGCACTGGACCAGGCGGGCGTGCTGGCCAAAGGCGCACGCAGCGTGGCGTTTAGCTATATCGGTACGGAAATTACCTGGCCGATTTACTGGCACGGCGCCTTGGGTAAAGCCAAGGAAGACCTGGACCGTGCGGCCACGGCGATTGATGACAAGCTTAAAACTAGCGGCGGCGGTGCTAATGTCGCGGTACTCAAATCTGTTGTTACCCAGGCCAGTGCAGCTATTCCGGTGATGCCGCTGTATATCGCCATGGTGTATCGCATCATGAAAGAGCAGGGCGTACACGAAGGCACCATTGATCAGCTCAATCGACTCTTTGGTGAACGGCTCTATGCCGCAGAGCAGAGCGGCGACATGGCCACGGATGATAAAGGCCGTCTGCGCTTGGATGATTGGGAGCTGCGCGACGATATCCAACAGGCTTGCCAGGATCTGTGGCCGGAAGTGACTACCGAGAATCTGTTTGATATCACCGATTACGCTGGCTATAAGCATGAATTCTTAAAACTGTTCGGCTTTGAGCGTGATGATGTTGATTACGACGCCGACGTGAACCCTAACGTTGAGTTCGATGTAGTTAATTTATAAACCGTTAAACCGGTAAGCGACTTGCTTACCGGTTTAATGAATTGCCGGGCCTTTGTGCCCGGCAATTTGCGTTTGACGCGTAAAGTCCGCTAGCGGCAGGCGCAAAATCAATCACTGTTAAATGTTTACTGCTGGATACGCAAGTCCTTGAAGGTTCTGCCATGGTTAAAAGCAGAGTGTTACTCGCTTTTACCATGGAGGAAATATGACCCGTACCGCACGAGTGGAGCCAGTTAGCGAAGACAAGGGCGACGCGATCATCGTATCGGGTTGGCGCGTTGTCGATGTTACCGAGCCTGATGCCCCTCAAGAAATATCCCGCCACGACACTGAGCCGCAAGCAATTGATGCAGCGCGCCGCTTTGAAGCCGAAACTGCCCACGAACCTGGTTCAGCGCCTGATGATACGCAGGATTACGATGCGTCTGATCCCAACGCAGGAAAAGACGTTTCGTAATAGAGTCGTTTCAACTGCGGGCCAGAAGATGCCATGAACAGACGGTGTCATGAAACTGATTGGATAAACAGGCAGCGATTATCCCGCAACTGGCGGGTATTGGTGATTTTCAATTCGCTCAACTAACTTGTAAGAGTGTGGCACTCAAGGAGAGACAGCATGAAACGGACTACATTAGCGATTGCAATTGCAGCTCTTTGCACTGGAATGTCCAGTGGCGTGTTTGCTGAGGATAACCAGCAAGAAAATGGTCAATCAGAAGGTGCGCTGGAACAACAGGAAGAGGCGGTCGATGAACAGGACGACGCTCAGGATGAGCAGCCCGCCGCTATGACAGGCGGCAACGCGGCGTCTTCTTCGGATGTTGACCAGGAGGGGAGTGATGATCCGAACGACCTGATGTCTCGCCAAATAAGTGATATCGAAGGCATGACAGTGGTCAATATGCAGGATGAAGACATTGGCGATATTGACCGGATCGTTGAGCATAAAGAGTCTGGCGAACTGTATGCGGTTATTTCCATTGGTGGCGTATGGGGGATCGGTGCCGATGAAGTGGCGCTGCCATTAGATGAAATTGAGATGAAGGACGACCAACTGGTTACCAACACCACCTATGGTAGTGAAGAGATAGAAGCGACGGCAGAGCAGTATGACGAAGACAATTTCAGCCAGATAGATAACAGTATGACCGTAACGCAGGCCCAGCAGCATCCTAATTAAGATACTGTCATGAGCATGGCCATCTAATGCCTGAAAGGCCATAACACTTTGTTCATGAGTTCGCCTTGCCTTGTATAATGAGGCAAGGCGTTTTTTTGTCGTTAAACGATTATCAAGATCGTTATTAACTTTCATACAAGTTTTAAGAAAGATGGTTTTTTATTGTTACTTTTTTCCTCCGTTGGCTAACGTTTGAAGAGTGACTCATCCAAGGAGGACATCATATGAACCGGACAATAGTAGCCATTGCTATCGGTGCTATCTTTACGAGCATTTCAACAGCCGTGTTGGCCAATGAAAATGATGCATCACAGAGCGACGGTCAGATGACCCAGCAGCAGGACAGCTCAACAGCCGGACAGCAGCAAAGTACGGACACTCCCCGTAATCAGGAACAGGGTGATACCGAGCGTGAAACTGGCACTCAAGGGCCTCAACAGAGTTCCGAAAGTGACGACTTGGATATGCCTGACCAGGCCGATATAGACAGCGACGATACGCAGAATGAACAAGGTGGTAACCGCTTGGAAGTTTTGAAAGATGAGGATGCCGACCAGACCACTGTTGAATAATGTAAAACCTCACCATTGTTTCTTGACGAGTCTTACTAAGTAAGCGGTGATAATATACGTGTTAATTTTTATTATAATTCATCGTTAGCTTTGCTCTTAGGCGCTTAGGTCTACTAGCTTTTTAAGTGCAAGCCAACACAAGGAGCAATATTATGAAACGGACAACACTAGCCATTGCTATTGGTGCGATTTGTGCAGGACTTTCAGGCGGCGCTCTGGCTCAAGACGCTAACCAGAACGACACTGACAATGCCGATCAAATGACGCAGCAGCAAGATGCTACGGCGCAAACGCAGCCACAAGGCACAGCAACTGACAGCCGTGCTCAGTCTCAGCCTAATGGCGACGAAACGATGGACGTTGAAGTCGACCAGGAGCCTGCTGAGGTAAAAGTTGAACAAGACTCTCCCAACATTCGAGTAGAGCAGTCAGAGCCGGACGTGACGGTCGAGCAGCCTGAACCCAACGTGACGATTGAACAGCCCGAGCCCAACGTTACCGTTGAAGACGCTGAGCCTAACGTTACTGTTGAGCAGGGTGGCGAGCCTGACGTTAACGTCGAGCAAGCCGATGATGCACAGGTCGACGTTAATAGCGATGACGATCAAGAACGCCAGCAGGCTGCCCAGGATAATCGTAACGACCAGGATGGCAATAATTCATTGATGTCTCACCCGGTTAGCGAGCTGGAAGGTATGGCCGTCATTAACCAGGATGGCGAAGAGATCGGTGATATTCAACATATCGCTCAACACAACGACTCTGGTGACCTGTTTGCCATTATCTCCGTCGGTGGTATCTGGGGCTTCGGCGCGACAGAAATCGCTTTGCCGATGGATGAAGTGGAGTTCCAGGATGAACAGCTCATCATGAATACCACGTATGGCAGTGACGAGATTGAAGCGTCCTCAGAGGATTATGTCGAGGATAATTATACGCAGGTCGATAGCGATATGACGCTATCCGAAGCGAAGCAGAATCAAAACCAATAAGCGATTTGATCGATAAGCGGCTTAGATGCTGACAGGAAGGGCAGGGCGTTCGCGCCTTGCCCTTTTTCTATTGATGGCTCTGTTATCAATACGATGTATCGCTATGCCCATCACTTCGGCCCTCAGCTGCGATCAGCACTAGCCAGGTGCGACTGTGCGTTTCGATACTTAGGCTTTTACCTCTTCCTGCTCTGCAAGGCTGGCCTTTTTGTCAGCAGATGACTCTTTGGTGGTCGCTCGCGTACTAACACCTGACGCATTGCCTTTCGCCGGTAACGTTTTGGTATGGGTGGGCGCGTCATTAAAGCTGTTTTTTAGCATTTCATTGTCGGCGCTCATATCAATGCTGCCGTGGAAAACGCTGCCATCTTCAAGCACAAGGCAGGGCGATACGATGGTGCCAGTCACTTGGGCGCCCTTGTGGATCGTTGCGCGGTGTAAAGCGATTAAATTACCTTCTACTTCGCCGGATACGTGCAAAGTATGAGCAAACACATCGCCTTTAAAATAGCTATTTGCGCCTAATGTGACGGTGTGCTGTTTGCAGGTGATAGTGCCGCTAACACGCCCTTTTACGGTCAAATCCTCATCACTATTGATGTCGCCTTCTACTTGCGTATGGCTACCGATAATGGAGGTGCTGGGGCGCGCATTGCTGCTGGTTGGCGTGCTCGATAGAAGCGTGTCACTTGAGTCTGGTGAGCTAGGCGGCGTCGTTTTTTGCTCGGCAGTTGCATTCTTGGCTTTATTAAACATCGTTAACTCCTGGTAAATGTCGGCCTGGCGCTTTTAAGACGTACGCGTTGAGCATAAAAAGTCATTGAATACTTTAATCTGCTTAACGGCTGGATAAAGCTCAGAATTAAGCCGAGTGGGGGAGGTTATTCGCGCCGCCATAAAAATAAATCGCGTATAACCTTAGTCTGGGCAAAATATTGACAGTGGCGGGACCGGTGTATGGGTATTCAAGCATGGTTTATTCTTATTGGTGTTAGCGCAATGACACTGATTGTATGGGATGGCAGGCGCCGTAAGGCAAGGCAGCGCGCTGAAGGCTCATACTCTTCAGGTGACGTGCCTCAACCGTCGCCTGCTGTCTCTCTCGTTTCTGACATCGCTGTTGAACAGTCACCACCTAAAGCCACCGTTACACCACTGGTGGCCCCGTTAAAAGAGGGCAGCCGAATTGGGGCGGCCACATCGATTACGGGGAATATCACCGCCAACGAGCCCGTGCTGGTTAAAGGGAACGTGCAGGGCAGGGTCGTCGCGTCGCAGCATTCTTTAACGGTGAATGCATCAGGGCAAGTAGCACCCTATATAGAAGGTGGTTTTGTCACCGTTGATGGCCATGTTTCAGGCACGCTGAAAGCGCATGCCAGGGCCACGCTACTGCCACAAGCAACTGTACAGGGTGTGATTGATACGCCATGTTTAGAGTGTGAGGTGGGTGCCTGGCTTCAAGCAAATGTTAGGCATCGCGCCGTTCAGCAGAACGTTACTGCGATGGTTTCCTAAGACGTTTTCCCAGAACGGGCCTCAAGACCGTTTTAAAGAGTAGGCTATTGATCGCTACGGCCTCCCGGGCCTCAGCTCTTTATCTTCATAGCCTAAGCCCAGCGTACGGCGACACCTTTTTCTATTGGGAGCTATCAGGCACTGCCCAAAACGTCACAATTGGGTAAGATGACGTTTCATTTACTGATGGCGTTTTGGCATGCAGCTCAGCTCTTTGTCTCCCCCGTTAACACTTGCGCGCCAGCGCATTGGGGTATTACTGCTGCCTGGCTTTTCCATGCTCTCACATGCCAGTGCCGTCGAGCCGTTGCTGATGGCTAATCAGCTTAGCGGCCAGGTGCTCTATCAGGTGTTTACGCTCAGTACCGATGAGCAGCCGGTGCGAAGCAGCGCTCAATTATCCTGTCATGCTGACTACACCCTGGAAGGGGCGCCGCCTCATCTGGACATGGTGCTTATCTGCGCGCCTTCGCCTCTGCCCTATGCGTTACCGGCCAAACTAATGGAGTGGCTGCGCCACCAGCCAAGCCGAACGATGCTGGGCGGATTAGCGGGAGGGGCTGAAGTATTGGCCCGCACGGGATTGCTGGAAGGCTATCGAGCGACCTTACCCTGGCAACGTTTTGCGGCCTTTTCCCAAGCGTATCCTCAGGTGGCGTTGTCGCAACAGCTGTTTGAGATCGACCGCAACCGGATCACCTGTGCCAGTGGTACGGCGGCCATGGACATGATGCTGACGCTGGTGCGCCAACAGCAGAGCAGTCATCTGGTTGAGCAGGTGTCAGAACACTTTATGTGTGAGCGAATCCGCATGGCCGATGAGCGCCAACATGTGCCGCTGCGCCACCGCTTGGGCCACGCCCCGCAGAGCTTGGTAGACGCTGTGACGCTGATGGAAGCCAACATAGAAGAGCCGCTTTCGACCCTGGAGCTGGCTGAGCATTTAGGCATTTCCCGCCGCCAGTTGGAGCGCCTGTTTAAAAAATATCTTCAGGCGGTGCCTAGCCGCTATTACCTCAATTTGCGTTTGCAGGATGCCCGTAAACAGTTGCGTGAAAGTGATCGCTCGGTAGGCGATATCGCGTTTGCGACGGGGTTTTCCTCGGCGGCTCATTTCTCAACGGCTTACCGCAATCATTTTGGATTAACCCCACGGGAAGAGCGTTTGAGCTGATGCACGCCCACGTCGCAAAACCTGCAGTAACGCATTAGCACCAGAGACCTCCCTTCAGAAATAATCTGAAATATGGGCAGCATTACATAATTTACCGTCACATTACTGAAAGCGGGTGAGCTTGCTCGCCCCGTATACTGATATAACTGATTGACTCAACGAGAGGGACTGACCCATGAGCACGACCCCAACCCGGCAGGATTTTGATCACTACATGACTCCCAACTATGCGCCGCAGCAGATTATTCCGGTGCGCGGAGAAGGCAGCCGCTTGTGGGATCAGCAGGGGCGTGAATATATTGATTTTGCGGGCGGTATCGCGGTGAACTCGCTGGGTCATTGCCATCCCGTGTTGGTGAATGCCTTAAAAGAGCAGGGGGAAAAACTCTGGCATCTCTCCAATATCTATACCAATGAACCCGCGCTTAAGTTGGCTAAAAAGCTGGTTGAACGGACCTTTGCTGACAAGGTGTACCTATGCTCTTCCGGCGGTGAAGCCAACGAGGCCGCACTGAAGCTGGCGCGCCGCTACGCGGTAGACCATTACGGCGAAAAGAAAGACAAGATCATCTCCTTCAGCCAATCCTTTCATGGCCGCACGCTGTTTACAGTGAGCGTAGGTGGTCAGCCCAAGTACTCCCAGGGGTTTGGTCCAGTGCCTGGCGGTATTTTACACGCTGAGTTTAATGATCTTGACAGTGCGCGCGCCTTAATGGGCGATGACACGTGCGCGGTGATGGTCGAACCCATGCAGGGTGAAGGCGGCATTTTGCCCGCCACCCCCGAGTTTCTAGAAGGCCTGCGCGAGCTTTGCGATCAGCACAATGCGCTGCTGGTATTTGATGAAGTGCAAACCGGGGTTGGCCGTTGCGGTACGTTGTATGCCTATGAGCGTTATGGCGTAACGCCCGATATTCTCACCAGTGCCAAGTCGCTGGGTGGCGGCTTCCCGGTTGGCGCGATGCTGGCAACCGACAGCGTCGCCAAATCCCTCGCGTTTGGAACCCATGGTTCTACCTACGGCGGTAATGCCTTGGGCTCCGCGATTGCGTTGGCTGCGCTGGAATTTATCGATACGCCAGACGTACTGGAAGGCATTCAAAAGCGCCACGACCTGTTCCGTGAGCAGTTGGAAACCATTAATCGCAAGCATGGCGTGTTTAAAGAAATTCGCGGCATGGGGCTGTTGATAGGTGCCCAGATGTCGGACGCCTATGAAGGCCGCGCCAAGGATATTCTGCCGCTGGCCATCGAAGAAGGCGTAATGGCACTGATTGCAGGTCCTAACGTGCTTCGCCTGGCGCCTTCACTGGTAGTGCCGGAGGCAGACATTGCTGAAGGTATGGCCCGTTTGGAGCGTGCGATTGAGCGCTTTGTTGCCAACGCATGAATTCGCCCACGGCGACATTGAGAGAGGGGCGTTAAGAATGCTGGTCATTCGTCCGGTAAAAATGGCGGATCTCGAAGCGCTGGTCATGTTGGCAGAGCATGCGACTCCCAAGCTTACCAACCTGCCCGCTAACCGCGAACGTTTAGAGGAGCGCATTGGGCGCTCCCTGGCGGCGTTTAATGATGAGATCGAGTTTCCGGGTAACGAGCACTACACCTTTGTGCTTGAAAATAGCGTGCTGGTGGATGAGGCGGGGCATGGTGAAATACTGGGAACGGCCACTATTCGTGCCCAGGCGGGCGCCAATGAGGCCTACTACACCTACCGCCAGGAAACGTTGATTCATGCATCTCAACAGCTCAACGTACGTCGCGAAGTACAAACCCTGGCGCTCTCTCATGAAGTTTCTGACGCTACGCTGCTGTGCGCGTATTCGCTAAATCCGCGTTACAAAGGGACCAGCGCCGAAAGCCTGTTGCGGCGTGCTCGGCTGATGTTTATTGCCCAGTACCCCGAGCGTTTTTCGCGCATATTGGCCGTGGCGTTTCCCGGTTACCTGGATGCGCAGAACGAATCGCCCTTTTGGGAAAGTGTGGGCCACCACTTTTTTGCGCGCAGTTTTCACGATATCAACCACATCGCAGGTGTGCGCTCCAAAAGCTTTATTGCCGAGGTGATGCCTCAGTTCCCGCTCTATTTGCCGCTGTTGACGCCACCGGCCCGGGCGGCGATTGGCCGGGAGCATCCTGCGCATGAAGAAGCTTTGCAGGAGATGCTTGCCGAAGGCTTCGTGCGCTCGCGCCATGTGGACATTTTCGACGCGGGGCCGCTTGTGAAAGCCGAACGCGAGCGTTTGGCGACATTCAACCGTGCCGCCTGGCATCCGGTACGCCTTCGTCCGGACGAAACACTTCCCGATGCCGAACCTGCCTTGATCGCTAATCAGGCGCTGGGTGATTTTCGCTGCATTGTCGCCCGTTACGCGCTTTCAGCCACTGGGCAACTGATGCTTTCAGAGGCGGATGCCAAACGCTTGGGAGTAGAGGAGGGGCGAGCTGTATTTGCCGCACCACTTACTCTGCCCAGCGCGGTGGATGCCTTTGATGAAGGAGAAATATGATGCGCATTCGTCCTATCGCCCGTGCAGATGTTGATGGGTTGCTGGCGCTTGCGCAGCAGGCGGGCGTGGGCTTTACCTCGCTGCCCAATAACCGGGAATTTCTGGCAGAAAAAATAGAAACGTCTGTCCGCGCGTTTGAAGAGCGTACCCCGGTTAACAATCGGCTCTACTTCTTTGTGCTGGAAGATGAGGCCAGTGGCGAGCTGGCTGGCTGCTGTGCCATTGAAGGCCAGGTAGGGCACGAAGTGCCTTTTTATAATTATCGGTTGGGCACGCTGGCGCACTCGTCGGTACAGCTGGATTTACACCGCACCATCGATACGCTGTTTTTAAGCTCTGACCATACCGGCGATGCCGAAGTCTGCTCACTGTTTTTGCGCCCGGAATACCGCGGCGAGGCCAATAAACACCTGCGCAACGGTGCGCTGCTCTCCAAGGCGCGCTGGCTGTTTATTGCACAGTTTCGTGATCGTTTTCCTGAGAAAGTGCTCGCTGAAATGCGCGGCGTGTTCGATGAGCAGAACCGCAGTCCCTTCTGGGAGAGCCTGGGAAAACACTTTTTTCCCATGGACTTCAGCGAAGCCGACCGCTTGACCGGTCTTGGGCAGAAAAGCTTTATCGGTGAATTAATGCCGCGCTTTCCCATTTACACCACGTTTATGACCGAGGAGGCGCGCGCGTGTATTGGTCAAGTGCATCGGCATACTCGGCCCGCCCTTGAAATGCTCAAAAAAGAGGGGCTGCGCTGGGAAGGCTATATCGATATTTTTGACGGTGGCCCGACGGTTGAAGCCTATATCGACGATGTGCGGGCTGTGCGCAATTCGCAGCTATATCACGTTGAAGTATCGACCAAGGCGCCTGATGAGAGCGTTAGCCGCTGGTTGGCCGCGACCACCACCATGCAGGCCTTTACCGCCGCGTGGATAGGCCGTGCACCCACCCGCGATACGATTGTTTTAAGCCACACAGAAGCCGAGCGCCTAGGGGTGACCACAGGTGATGCCGTGCGGCTTCTGGAAACCTGAACAGGTAGGAGAGCATGATGCACGCCCAACAACAGCAGCTTATCAACGGCGCCTGGGTGAATGGCGCTGCAGCATCGTTTAGTAAGTTTGACCCCGTCTCAGGAGGGCTGCTCTGGCAAGGGGCATCAGCCAGTGATTCGCAGGTTGAAGAAGCAGTAGCCGCTGCGCGTAAGGCGTTTCCCGAATGGGCAAAAACGCCCTTTAGCGAACGCCAGGCGTTGGTCGAGCGTTTTGCTGAGGTACTTAAATCGCGCAGTGAAGCGCTGGCTGTCGCTATTGCCTCTGAAACCGGCAAGCCGCTTTGGGAAGCGCGCACGGAAGCGGGCGCTATGGTGGGGAAAATAACGCTCTCACTCAAGGCGTACAAGGAGCGCACCGGCGAGCGCGAAAAAGCTGTAGGCAGTGCCAAAGCGGTGCTGCGCCACCGCCCGCATGGTGTGATGGCGGTGTTTGGCCCCTATAACTTCCCGGGCCACTTACCTAACGGTCACATGGTGCCGGCTCTACTGGCGGGCAACACGGTGGTCTTCAAACCGAGCGATCAAACACCGCTAACCGCGGACTTGGCGCTGCAGTGCTGGCAAGAAGCCGGGCTGCCTGCTGGCGTCATCAATCTTGTTCAAGGCGGTGTACCGGTGGGCCAGGCGCTCTCTGCACACCCAAGGATCGATGGCCTGCTGTTTACCGGCAGTGCAAAGGTTGGCGGCATGCTGCAACAGCAGTTTGCCGGGCAGTTGGATAAAATCCTCGCACTGGAGCTTGGGGGCAACAATCCGCTGGTGGTCAAGGACGTGGACGATGAGCGCGCCGCCGTGCTGGCCATTTTGCAATCCGCCTTTCTGTCCGGCGGCCAGCGCTGCACGTGTGCTCGCCGTTTAATCGTACCCCAGGGCGAGGTTGGCGACCGGCTAATTGACGCGCTTTCCGAAGCGATTGCCAGGCTTCATGTGGCCGGGCAGTTTGATGAGTCGCCCACACCGTTTTACGGCGGCCTGGTCAGTGTGGCGGCGGCTGATGGCCTGCTAAAAGCACAGGATGCGCTGGAGGCGTTGGGTGGCACGGTGATTAACCGTATGCAGCGTGTTAAAGACAATACCAGTCTGCTCACGCCTGCGTTAATCGATGTGACGGGCCTGGAAGTGCCTGACGAGGAGTACTTTGGCCCGTTATTGAAGGTGCACCGTTACCACGATTGGGACGAGGCGTTAAAGCTTGCCAATAACACGCGCTATGGCCTCTCAGCGGGTTTGATTGGCGGTGAAAAGGCCGACTGGGACGATTTTCTGCTGCGCATCCGTGCGGGTATTGTGAACTGGAATCGCCAGACTACCGGGGCTTCGGGTGATGCGCCGTTCGGCGGCGTCGGCGACAGCGGCAACCATCGCCCCAGCGCGTACTATGCGGCGGACTACTGCGCCTATCCGGTGGCCTCCATGGAAGCCGAGGCGTTGGAGATGCCCGATACTCTGCCGCCGGGAGTTAGTCTGTGAGTACACCTGTGATCAGTAACGTTAGGGAAGTCAATTTTGACGGCCTGGTAGGCCCGACGCATAACTACTCAGGGCTCGCCGTAGGCAATGTGGCTTCCATGAGCCACGGCGGCTTTGAGTCCAATCCTAAAGAGGGGGCGCTACAAGGGCTTTTAAAAATGAAATCCTTGATGAAGGCAGGCTACGCCCAAGGCGTTCTGCCGCCTCAACAGCGCCCGGATATCGGCGCGCTGCGCGATTTAGGGTTTAGCGGCAGCAACCACGAAGTGCTCGCCCGCGCTGCCGCCGATGCACCACAGCTGTTGCGGGCCGTTTGCTCGGCTTCCAGCATGTGGACGGCTAATGCGGGCACCGTTACCCCCAGCATCGACGCGCCGGACCGCCGGGTTCATTTTACCCCGGCCAATCTGCAATCAAGCTTTCATCGCTTTCTTGAGCCGCAGACCACGGGCCGTGTGCTGCAGGCCATTTTTCACAGCGAACAGCACTTCGCCCACCACCCAGTGCTGCCCGCCACGCCGGCGTTTTCCGATGAAGGTGCTGCCAATCATACTCGCCTGTGTGGTGAGTACGGTGAGCCAGGCGTTCATTTGTTTGTGTATGGCCGCCAAGCGTTTGGTGACGTGCGTAGCGGCGAGCGCGAACCCGCTCGCTATCCTGCCCGCCAAACGCTGGAAGCTAGCCAAGCCATTGCCCGTCAGCATGGTTTGAGTGAAGCGCAAACGGTGTTTGCCCAGCAGCATCCAGATGCTATTGATGCAGGTGTATTTCATAACGACGTCATCGCCGTGGGCAATGGCCCCGTGCTGCTGTATCACGAAATGGCTTTTTTGGACGAAGAGGGCACGCTCGGCGAGCTGCGCCGCAAGATGACGACGCCCTTGATTCCTGTCCGCGTACCCATTGAAGCAGTGAGCCTGGAAGATGCAGTGGCGTCGTACCTGTTTAACTCGCAGCTGCTTTCCAACCCCGATGGTACCATGACGCTGGTCGTGCCCAGCGAATGTCAGGAGCGTGAAGCCGTCTGGCGCACCGTTCAAGACTACCTGCTGGCAGGCAATAACCCCATCAGTGACGTGGTGGTGAAAGACGTCAAGCAAAGCATGCGCAACGGCGGCGGCCCCGCTTGCCTGCGCCTGCGCGTTGCTCTTTCAGAAGCCGAGCGCGCAGCACTGACCGGCCGCGTATTGCTCACCAATGATCTTTACGAAGACCTTACTGCTTGGGTCAACCGACACTACCGCGACCGTCTCGCCCTACAAGACCTTGCCGATCCTCAGTTGGTAGAAGAATCGCTCACCGCGCTGGACGAGCTAACACAGCTTCTGCAAATAGGATCGGTTTACCCGTTTCAGTTGGAATAGAAATACCGTAGAGCAGTTTTAACAACCCTAGTGCGTTTGCCTACCGTTGTAGGAGTAGCTTTAGCTAGCGATGCAGCACGAAGCGCTGCCGGGTTTGGTGGCGGTGCATACCCAAGGGCGGCTGCGCCGCCATCGCCGAGTGAACTCAGCTCCCACAACCCCGGTGCGCTTGCCTCCGTTGTAGGAGTAGCTTTAGCTAGCGATGCAGCGCGAAGCGCTGCCGGGTTTGGTGGCGGTGCATACTCAAGGGCGGCTAGCGCCGCCATCGCCGAGTGAACTCAGCTCCCACAACCCCGGTGCGTTAGCCTTCGTTGTAGGAGCAGTTTTAACAACCCCGGTGCGTTGGCCTACCGCTGTAGGAGCAATTTTAACAACCCCGGTGCGCTTGCCTGCTGTTGTAGGAGTAGCTTTAGCTAGCGATGCAGCGCGAAGCACTGCCTGAGTCAGGGATTTACGTGTGCAGCCCGTATAAAATAATAGCCAAAGCCAAATTAAGTGCTTTCGCAACAGGTGCCGACAGGAGCGCCGGGAGTAAATATGACGCCGCTCTTTCAGCCGACCAGCGATAGGGGTTTTGCAGAGCAACTGATCCGCCAGAATATGTCCAGCTACTATGATCAGTTAGATATGCACTGGGACAGCGCCTTGTTTGAAAGTGAGTGGCGCACCCTGGAAAGCTATCAGTTGGTCATCAACACGCATCCGGTGGGCCTACTGTGTATCAACCAGGCTACCGAGGCTTGCTATATTCGCGAGCTGCAAATCGCGCCGCAGTGGCAGCGTCAGGGTTTTGGTACGGCAGCCATCCATCATATGGTACACAGGGCGCGGCAATCGAATATCGATACGCTGCGACTTCGGGTGTTCTGCATTAATCCTGCCGTCGCGCTCTACGAACGCATGGGCTTTCACATTCGTAAAACGGAAGGCAATACTCACTACATGGAACGGCGTATTGTTTAAGTGATGTCTGCCAGATATGCCTTTGTTTATTTAGGAAATTTGCTTGGCTTTGCCAATGTTAAGCAGAGCGATACCTGTGCCTATCAGCAGGGCGCCGGGTAATAAACCCTCCGGCGCGGCTTCTCCTTGAAGTACTATCGCAACCGGTACGCCAACCACGGCGCCGACGGAACCCAGCAGGCTGAGAAGCACTGGTCCACCGGTTTTCTGAAGCAGAAATAGCAGTAAAAACTGGCCTGCAAATACCATTGATTGAAGGGCAATTAGAAGAAGTGGAAGGCGTTGCCCGCTTGGAATACCAAGCGAAAATCCAGGCAGCAGGCCGACGCTGAACAGAAGAGCCGCCGCGGCGACTAGCATACCGGGCGCAAGAGCGTCGCCTGAGACACCTGCTGGCCAGCGCAACGTTCGGTAAAGATTGCCGATGGCCAACAGTACCGGCCCCGCCAACGCCAGCAAAATCCACACATAGTCGGCATCAGGCGCGGAAAGCTTGTGAGCTGCCAAGGTGACGGCGCCCGCGAGCGCTGACATAACGCCCATCGCCCGCATCATCTGAAAGCGTTCCAGCTTTACTATCAGCGCACCAACGTAGGTAAGCAACGGCGGCAATGTAATCACAAGGGCGACAAAACCTGCACCAATATGCGGAATGGCCGAGAAGAAAATCAGGTTAGAACCCGCCACGCCGACAAAGGCCGAAACCAGGTAATACTCAAGCGTACGACCCGTGACAGGCGGCAAATTGCTGCGTAGTGCTGCTACTACCAGCAGAATTAAAGCCGCGCCAGTAATCGACCAAAATAGAAAGGCGAGAGGCGACAGCTGCGCATCACCGGCCAGTTTGGCCACGTTGGTCGAAAGCCCCAGCAGCGCGCCACCTGCTAAAAGATAGATAAATGCGGCAAGTCGCTTCTGTTTGGGAGGTGCCCCTGATCTTGCCTTGGATGGCTGCATGGCGTGGCTCATATAATGGCTCTTGAAATGTCTTTTGAAAATAGCTTGATGTCAAGGTACCTGAGTTTTTACCTTGACGTCAAGTTAAAATGGGGTGAGCATGAGTGCCATGGATCATGTCGATAAAATACTTACACAGTGGCAGCAAGAGCGCCCCGACCTAAACGTGGCTCCGATGGGTACGCTGGGCCGCCTCAAGCGGCTCAATCAGAGCTTGATGCGGCGTATGGAGCAGACGTGGGCGGCGTACGGCCTTAATGACTCAAGCTTTGATGTGTTGGCCACGCTGCGTCGCGAAGGTCCGCCTTATGCGCTTTCACCCAGCGACTTAATGGCCTCCACCATGGTGACATCCGGTACCATGACGCATCGGCTTCAGCAGTTGGAAAAAGCGGAGTTGATTGAGCGTGTCAAAAACCCTGCCGACGGGAGAGGATTTCTGATTTCGCTATCTGAGAAAGGGTTTGCGTTAATTGATGAAGCCGTTGCCGCCCATGTAGAGACCCAAGCAGAGCTGGTTAGTGGTTTGAGTGACAAGCAGCGGGCGCAGCTTGACGCGCTACTTAAGCAGTTTTTGAGCAGTGTTGAGAAGCCGTGAGGTGCTGAACGTGGCCATTCCGTGAGATATCTGTGTCGCAGGCTGTGTTGGCTGCAGAGGTTTAGTGACTATTTGGCGAGATGGCCGTATGTCGGACCATGTATAATCGGCGTTTTATACGGTTTGAATTCTTAATGCCCGATGGAGATTACACCGCGATGTCTTTACGTTTTTGCTGGTCGCGACTGGACGAATTAAGCACGCGCGAATTCTATGAAATCGTAAAGGCACGCATAGCGGTGTTTGTGGTGGAACAGCGGTGTGCCTATCAGGAAATTGATGAGCTGGACCCGCTTGCCTGGCATCTTTCCGCAACGGTTGATGGTCAGCTCGCGGCGTATATCCGAGTAGTGGGGCCGGGTGATAAGTTTTCTGAGCCCTCGATTGGCCGGGTGATGACCCTTAAGGCTTTTCGAGGGCATCAGTATGGTCGGGCGCTTATGAGCGAGGCGATTCGTTTTACCGAGCAAACCTATCCTGGTCTGGGCATCAAGATCGGCGCGCAAGTCTATTTAAACGCTTTCTACGAGTCGTTTGGGTTCGAGCGCATCAGTGAGCCCTACGATGAAGACGGCATACCGCATATTGATATGGTCAAACCCGTCTCCCACGCATAAACGATCATGGAACAGGAGTTCAATCCCGTGACCGCTTCAGATGCCTGCTTTTCAGAGAGTGAACGCCACGGGCTTTATCGTGCCATTTATGAGCGCCGTGATGTGCGTTCACAGTTTCTTCCTGACCCGATTCCCGCTGACGTGCTGGCGCGTCTATTGCAGGCTGCCCACCATGCGCCTTCGGTAGGGTTCATGCAGCCTTGGGATTTTATGGTCATTGAAGGTGACGAGGTCAGGGCGTCTATCCTTGCGTTATTTGAGCAGGAAAACCAGAAAGCCGCTGAGCGTTTTGAGGGTGAGCGTAATGATCTTTACCGTAGCCTCAAGCTTCAAGGGATTGTCGAAAGCCCGCTGAATCTATGCATCACCTGCGACCGCAGCCGGGGTGGACCACACGTGCTAGGCCGCAACAGTATTATCGAAACTGACTTGTTCAGCACGTGTCTGGCGGTGCAAAACCTGTGGTTGGCTGCGCGGGCCGAAGGGGTTGGCGTTGGCTGGGTAAGTATTATTGATCAGGCGCAGTTAAGTGACGCCTTGAACCTGCCTGAACACGTCTATCCCGTGGCCTATCTATGCCTTGGCTATGTCAGCGAGTTTCTGGATCAGCCGGAGCTTGAAGCCAAAGGCTGGCGCTCCAGGCTACCGTTAAGTGAGTTGGTACATGGCGATAGTTGGGGGCAGCCGCTTGAGAATGGTCCTCTTGATGCGCTGTTGCGCGATTCGTCACGCTAATCGCCGCAGGTGCGCGCTTTTGCATGATGGTGCGAGGCGGGCTACAGGATTGCCGTGACGGTATTAATTTCAGCAAAATAAGGTTAAATAGTGATGCGGGACACCACTATCCAGCGACTCAGCGCCGATAGCTCTCATCTTCCCACGGTAGTGCGCTGGACGTTTGCAGCGTGGGGGGATTTATACCCAGGACTCACGTTAGAAGAGGCTATTGATGACACGATGTCTGAGTGCGGTATCTCAGGTGTACCCTCCGTATTTATTGCTTTGCAAGACGACGTACCTGTCGGCACTGCCTGCTTAATTGACGATGATATGAGCATTCGGCGCGAATTAACGCCGTGGCTGGCCTCTGTTTTCGTAGCGCCTGAGTGGCGCGGGCAGGGTATTGCTTCCGCGCTGGTGCAACGCGTGGAAGCAGAAGTACGCAATAGCAGTATTTACCAATGTTATCTCTATACCCCTGACCAGCAGTCGCTTTATCAGCGGCTAGGTTGGCAAGCGATAGAAACGCTTGAGTACCGAGGCGAAACCGTGACGCTCATGCGACGCCTCTTAACGGAGTCAAGCCGTTGATCGGCCGACGATTTGCCGATCACACAACATGAAAATAGGTAGGCCAGTGGTACGACGGCTAACAAAATTTTAGGGAATCACCATGCGGCGTTTACTGGTACTGCCCACCTCGCGTGCGGGTTGGGGTTTATTCATTGCGTTTTTAACACTCATCGCTATGGGAACGTGGCCGATGATTGGTTGGGTAAACCGGGCAACGTTAGTGCTAGGCCTGCCCCTGATGGTGGTATGGAGCTATTTGGTTATTTTTTCTTGCGTGGTGGTCATGCTGATAGGCAACCGTATCGTAGAGCGAGATAACCATGAATAGCCTCTGGCCTCTGCTGATTACGCTTATCTATGTGGCCATTGCCATGATGATTGGCTTACGCGCCCGCGGTGGTCAGGCCACCCGTGCCAATATGAACAGCCTGGAAGAGTGGGGGGTTGCTGGGCGTAGCATGGGGCCGGTCACGCTGTATCTGCTGATTGCCGCAGGGAGCGTCAGTGCTTATACCTTTATGGGTGCACCGGGCTGGGCTTATTCGAAAGGGGTCGCGGTCTTTTACGTCGCTATCTATTTGGCGTATCTGGCCCTGATCGCCTGGTACTTTGGCCCCAAGGTATGGCAGTTTGGCGCTGAGTTTGGCCACGTTACTCAGGCAAGCGCGATTGCTGACCGCTATCAAAGCCCTGCCTTGGGGGCGCTGGCATCGCTGGTAATGGCGGTTGGCTCAATTGCTTACGCGGTGCTTCAAACGGTTGGTTCGGCCTATATTCTGTTTGTGATGAGCGGCGGTATCATTCCTGTCTGGTTAGGCGTTGTGTTGGTGCTTGCCTCTATTGCTGTCTATTTGTACGCCAGCGGCCAGCGGGCGATTGGGCGCACCAACGCCTTTCAGGGCGTATTAATGTTGGTCGTTGCCTGGGCTGTAGGGTTGTGGGCAGTGCATAGCGCCACCGGCGGTTTAAGTTTTGCAGCGGTATTTGAGCGTATTCAGGCTGAGCATGTGGCGTTTTTAACCCTACCAGGGGCTGGCAGGGATATGAGTTTTAGCTTCTGGACCACCTCGATTATTGTCTCGATGTTCTCGTTTATGCCCCCGGTATGGACCCAGTGGATGAGTGCGTCTTCCGCACGCACTATCCGGCGCAGCGCTACCTGGCTGCCAACGTACTATGTGGTGATTTTACCCATGGTGGTTGTGGGCTTTATCGGTATTTACTCGCTACCTGACCTGGCGCGGGCAGACACGGTGGCCCTTGAATATGCCATGCAGCATTTGCCTGTTGTGCTGGTCGGGCTACTGGGGGCGGGTACCCTGGCGGCTTCCATGTCATCAAGTGAGCCGTTTATTCATTCGGTGTCGCTGTCATTAAGTAAGGATGTACTGCAACCGCTGTTAAAGCTTTCAAATGCTACTACTGGTCGACTTGCCAGGCTTATGATCTTACCCATCATGGCCTTGGTGATTGCACCGCTCGCGATTGCTGAACCGGGCAGTCTGGTGATGATTTTGCTGGTAGGGCTGGGGTTTGCCTCGCAAGTCTTGCCTGCTTTTGTTGGCATGTTCTTCTGGCCGCGCGCGTCACGCTTGGGCGTTATGGCGGGCATTGTGGCAGGGTTTTTGGTTACCGTGGCGTTTACTACGCTATGGCCACACCCGCTGGGAATCCACGCGGGGTTCTGGGGGCTAATCATCAACTTGCCGATATTTGTGGGAGTGTCGTTAGTGACTCCGGCCACACAAGCGGATGTCGTGGAGCGTTTTTTTCGTATTGCGGCGCCGCGTGGTTTAACCCGGCTTGGGAAAAAGGCAGCACTGTAGCGTCTCAGGTCATATCAACCTGTAGCATGGCGTGTTTACTGATTGCTTTTTGGCAATCAGCTTATCGCTGGACAGCGAGAGGGGGGGGGTTATGCTGGGCTACGACTGCCCCAGCATAAAATCGCGCGTTTTAGGCGTTTCAGGCCACACAATGCAGCGATTGCGGCCGCCGTTTTTAGCTTGATATAGCATCTCATCAGCCATTTTTAGCAGTTTGAATGGGTCCTGGGTATGGTCTGGATAAGTCGCTACTCCGCAAGAAAGCGTCACTTTTGTTAGTGGCGCTCCCTGGTATGCTAGAGAGAGTTCTGATGCCAGTGTCAATAGCGCGTTAGCACGAGACTCGGCAGCATGAACTGATGTCCCAGGTAGTAGAGCAACGAACTCTTCGCCTCCAAACCGACAAACGATATCAAGGCCACGAAAGTGATGCTTTAGCAGTTCCGCCATTTCCACCAGCACGCTATCGCCTGCATCATGGCCAAAGTGATCGTTGATCTGCTTAAAGTGGTCAATATCCAGCATGAGTAGCGATAGTTGGCTGGCGTTTTGCTGCGCGCGGAGGCATTCATGCTCGAGCACTCTATCAAAATGACGTCGGTTATATAGGTTAGTGAGAGGGTCTTTAAAAGAGAGGTTTTCTAGCTCCTGGACGAGGCGGCCAAGCTTCTTGGTCCTTGATGCCACTTGATATTCCAGAGTTTCATTCGCAAGTGACATCTGCTGCTGAGTATGCCGGTAGTGCCAAAGAAAGATCGCCGCGTTAGCCAGTGAAAAGATCAGCGTGCCGTAGCTTAACGGTATGGTGCGCCAGGCAATAAAGCCGTGGGCTACCAGCATGTCAGTCAATAAGAGTGGTATGAACAAAGTGAAGCAAAGTGCTAATAATCGCTGCTCAGTACTTAGTTCTCGGAACCTAAACAGGGCGAGTATTAGCATGGTGGGCAGCGTGACGGTGAGTAATGCATCAAATACGGGAAAAGTGATAGAAAGGCTAACAAGCCCTAATTGAACCAGGCTGATCGCTATGGCGAGATAGGCTAAGTGTAGCGCCCAAATACTGGTCAGCCAGCGATTTGTTTTTCCGTTAAACCAATGGCTTAGTAGTAGCCCAAGAGCAATGGGTAGCGTGTAGTAACTGCCCGCGCGCAATGTGTCCCAAGCCAGAGCATTATCAACGATCAACTGGCGAGCTGGCGCTTCAGCCAACAACATTAGGCCAGAGGCATAGGCAAACAGAGCAATAGCTGAAAAGCCGCGCCTTTCAGGGCCAATAACGGCGAATATAGTCGCTATAAACGCTAAAACAAATACCAGGGCACTGACTGCAAGGTCTTGGACGGACATGTGGATGATACTTTCCAATACCTCAAGACGCTCCATGACCTTTACTTCGCCCCACAGGCCGATATTGGTGTAATAGGAAAATACTCGGATGTTGAGCGGTTTGCCGGAAAAATTCTCAGGCAGTTCAACCATGTGCCACGGCCAGCCTGCAAAATCTCCCCGCCCTTGGGCATCGAATTCGCCGTACTGGTAGATCAGTGCATCATCCAGATAGATCTGGCCAATCAGGTTAATACTGGTGATGTAGAGTACGGGGTCATTCCAGTTACCGTCTGGCAATACACCGCGGAACCATACCTGTTCCTGGCCGTTTCTTTCCGGTGGATCGGCAGGAAAGTTGATGGGGTTCCAGGTGAGTGATGTATCGGGCGGCTGGGAAAGAGTGCCTTGAGTTCCCGCAGGAAGGTCTCCCCAGTGGTACTCCCAGCTATGCAGAGGTTGAGGGGCTGAGTCAGCCTGTAAAACACCCGAATACAGCACCCACACGCAAAGTGTAATGCTCCACAGAATAGCCTTATATTTGCCATCCCCAAGCGGCAACAAAATTCTGTCCTGGTCGCTGTTATGCGGCTGTTAAACGCATCATCACTGATGATAAGTCAATGAAGTGATGCTAAAACCCGCTCGGCCAGCCAGTGTATACATAGTGAAAGCGGCTGATGATGCTCGGCTTGGCAGGGGGAGGAGCCCCTGTTAGCTTAAAAACCGGCTGATAAACCTCATTTCCTCGTGGTGAAATGAAGTTTGTCATTCTGCGGGCTGTATAAAAAGGCGCGTATCGAAGTTTTGTTATTGCGCAAATTAAAGCAACTTTATGTCATGTTGGCTACGAAAAAAAGTCGGGTGTATTGTTACCCGACTTGGCCTGGGCTTTTTTAATGAGTGTTATCAGCTAATCGTT
Organism: Halomonas hibernica; assembly: GCF_013183775.1. NCBI lineage: Bacteria > Pseudomonadati > Pseudomonadota > Gammaproteobacteria > Oceanospirillales > Halomonadaceae > Halomonas > Halomonas hibernica. The sequence goes on along the minus strand of NZ_VIFN01000003.1, from coordinate 275,597 downwards.
ATTAACTGCTAATACTTCCGCCTACCACGCCGCTGCGAAAGCTGTTGGATGGGTTAGTATTGCCGGTGCGGTGTTTTAGATGTTCTCCTACCGCATCCTCAGGTGAGCCTGCCAGTTCGCGGAACATGCCCATGGAACCCAGCAGAGCAGAAGATTCATAAGGCACAAAGACGCGCTCGCCGTCTTTCGCCATGTTGGGCAAACCCTTGATATAGCTCTGGCCGAGTAAATAACCCACCACGGTGCGTTTGTTTTCCTCGCTGTCGCCAATAGCATTCAATACCAGTTTGATGGACTCCTGCTCGCCTTGGGCGCGCAGAATGGCCGATTCCTTATCGCCTTGGGCGTTAAGAATGGACGATTCACGCTGGCCCTGAGCCATGGCGATGGCGGCAGATTTTTCACCTTCGGCTTCGGTAACGGTGGCGCGGCGTTTACGCTCGGCAGCCATTTGTAGGCGCATGGCCGTTTCTACTTCTTCAGGCATGGCGATGTCCTGTACCTCGACGCGAGATATTTTGACCCCCCATTTGGATGCAGGCTCTTCCATGGCAGCCTGAATCTCATTGTTCACTTCCGCGCGGGATTCAAATAGTTTATCCAGCTCCATTTTGCCGACCACCGAGCGTAGCGTGGTTTTCGCCAGAACCTCGACGGCCTGGCTCATGTTGACGACTTCGTAAACCGCGCGCTTAGGATCAATAATTTGGTAATAAAGCGCGCCATTGATACGAACCGTTACGTTATCGGTGGTCACGACCGGCTGGCCGGGGAAATCCATCACCGTTTCACGGCGGTCAATGCGAATCTCATCCGTGGTAATTGCCTGGTACTCTTCGCCCATTTTGCGATAGCGCAGCATGGTGATCGCGCGAGGCTGCTCAATAAAGGGAACGATGATATTGATGCCACTTTCGAGCACACGATTAAATGAGCCGAGGCGCTCAACTACCATTACTTCCGACTGACGTACAATCACCAGTCCTTTGGAAATAATCACAATGCCGATAACGACAATAATCAGGCTTATTAATAAACCGGGGCTAATAGGTAAATCCATTATTAAGGCTCCTTGCGTAGGGGGGGATCGTCTTGCAAAGGGTTAGGGGCTGACGAGGGGAGGGCAACCAGCGCTGTGGTGCCTTCAAAGCGCTGAAAGATAACGGACGTATCGGGTGGAAGTTCTGTGGCACCTGTGTCCATAACGCGCAAGCGGTAAAAGTCGCCGTTAATTTTGATACCGGTCGCATCGTCATAATCGCGGCGCAACGTATGGTAATGATTGCCTTTTTCGACCCCAGTGCCGGTGGTGCCGTAGGCAACGCCGCGAGGAGAAAAGCGCGGGCGAATCACCATCACACCCAAGGGAACTAATAGGCCAGCAAAAATGCCCATGCTCAGCAATTGCCAAGGTAGAGAGAGCCCAAGGGCAGTGACCGCCGCGGTAAGCGCGGCAGCAATACCCAGTGCCAGTAGTACCATTGCACCAGAGGTTAACTCCCCTAAACTGAGAAGTAGCGCCAGTACTAACCATGTATAAGCAGGGTTCCAATCCATAGCACCTCCTTTTAAAAAGTTCTCACAAGCGTACCCTAAGCCACGGCGTTAAGTCGGGTTAATTAGCGAATGAGCAAGCGATAGGCGAAAAACGCATTAGTGGTATTCTGCCTGCTTTAAGAAACCGCTTTAAAAAAACATAGCGCACAAAGGGGAATCACGTGACGGGTGTGGTGTATTGGTTGGACATGATGGGTGTGATTGTTTTTGCACTATCGGGCGTTATCCTTGCGTGTCGGTCAAAAATGGACCCGTTTGGCATGCTGGTGTTGGCCGCTGTGACCGGGATTGGTGGCGGTACACTGCGTGATTTAGTGCTGGGCTTGCGGCCGGTCTTTTGGGTCGCTGATCCCACTTACTTATGGGTTATCCTGGCAACGGTGGGCATTTCGCTGGTGGGGTTCCACTATATTCATCGCTTGTCGCGAAGGTTTTTGCCGATTGCGGATGCCTTTGGCCTTGCCTTGTTTACGGTCATCGGCACCCATAAAGCGCTGTTGCTGGGAACCTCCGGTGTAGTGGCGGTATTGATGGGCATGATGACCGGTGTCGCCGGCGGAATGATCCGCGACATGCTGGCTCAGCGCGTACCGATGGTGCTGCGCGAAGAAATCTACGCTACCGCTGCCATGGCTGGCGGCACTGTATATGTCGCGCTGAACACCTTGAATACGCCGCTGAGCGTTAGTATCGCCATGGCCTTGGCGATTACGCTGGGGCTGCGGTTAGCCGCGATTCGCTGGCACTTGGCGTTGCCGGTGTTTGCTTGGGTCACTTTGCCGCCCAAAGAGACGGGTTCAGCAGCGCCGCTTTCGACGCCGGCTAAAGCCAGAGAGCGGGTCAGGATGATTCGGCGCCAGCGCAAAAAGCGCTAATCAGGACGAGGGTAACGAACCGCTTGCCGCCAGCGGTCAAACCAGCGCTTGGGTTGCAGTACGTGTAACCTGGGTTCGCTGTTAACAAGCTCCACGCCTATGCCAAGTGCGCCAAGACGGGCATAGAGCGCTCCATTGGCGCTCTGCTCTTCAAGCGTGACATCGGAAAGCAGCAGTAGAGGGCCGCCGGTGAGTACCAGGTTGCTCAGCTGGATACGTTCGCCATTAAGTGCAAGTTCAGCGGTGCCATTAACATTGCGCACGTTGAGTAGCCTGCCGAGCCAGTCGCTTTCTCGAGCACGGGCTAAAAACAATCTGGCGACCAAGCCGGTGTCGCGCATGGCCAGACGCAGCTGTGTGGACAGGCGAATGGGGTCATCCCAGGTAAGCTGTGCGTCATCCATGGAGAGCTGCACCCACCAGCCTGCGTCCTGAGCGCCTTGCTCGCTTATGCGGAACACATTTTCCAAGCGCAGAAATGAGTCATTAGCCGTAAAACGCCGTGCCTGTAAATCGCCTTCAGTAAGTTGTAAGTAGAGTTCGATATCGCCACGTAGCCGCTGATCAAGAAGGGCGAGGTCGGCGCCAAACGCACGTAGGGTCATGTTGCCTTGGGCGCTCATCCCCTCCAAGAGCCACTCGCTGCCCAGGCTTGCCTGACCGCCAAGCAGGCGAAGGCCTGCATCTGCAGGCAAGTAGCGGTTATAGCGCGTAAAGTCCGGCACTTCGGTAATCGGCAAGTCTATTCGGGTAACAAAGTATTCTGCTTCTGGCGATATGAGCACGTTGCTGAGCTGGTCTGTCTGGGTGGTTAAGGCAAAGTGACGCCCCTCTACATGAGGTTGGTCATCACCGTTACGCTGTAGCGAAAAGCGCGGAATACCCAGCGAAAGTTGTGCCTGTTCGGGGCTGTCGATTTGCGCGGTTAGCTCGCCGCGCCCGCTGGCCTGGTAGTCTAAAAATGCGACTTCAAGCTGGTTGGCATCGATACGCAGCCGAGTAGGTGCCAACAGGCGCTTACTGCTAAAAGAGCCTTGGGCGAACAGTTGCCCATTGCCAGACAACGAAACGCCGTGATCTGTGGGTAAAAAGGCGTTCAGAAAACTCAAGCGCTGCACGCTGCCCTCTAGCTGAAACTGCCCACTGGGAATCTCGCCACGCCGCTGAAAGCGGCCTTCGCGAACCACTAAGATACTTTCCAGGCGCTCTTCGGGCTGTGTGTCATCAGCGACCTGCCAGCGTAAACGGCTACCACTGATATCAATGCTTGTGCCATCGGTAGCGGCCTCGCGTAGTTGCAGTGAAAGCTGCATATCGCTAGTGAACAGGGTGCTCTGCTCATCACGTTGCCAGCGGGTAGTGAGCGAATCGCCGGTTAAGGTGAGCGCTCCGCTAAGCTGTTCAGGGGTAATATGGAGCGTTCCATTACTTTGCGCTTGGCCGCTGACCAGGTTAAACGGAGCCGGGTCCGGCAGGTAGGTGGCAATATACGGTTGCAGGGCGCTAATGCTGGCCATGCGGGCATCCTGCCAGTGAAGTGTCGCGGTGGCGTGGCTGCGGGCTAATACGGGTTCGATAGGACTTTGTGCTACCAGGTCAAGTGTCGCGTCGTTAAGCAGTGTTTGGTCAGCGTGGGAGAGTGTTGCCTGGGAGAAACCAAGTGTCGCGTCCACCATCGAGGCGTCCTTTAGCTCAGCGTTAAGTATGCCTTGCCCTTGAGCGGTCATATCCAGTGCGTTGACCGCGATTGCGTCTGCCTCGACCCGCAAATGGGCGCTATGGGCGTGAGTGTCGCGAACGCTAACCCTGGCCTCTAAACGGCCATTGCCGGATAAGCGAATGCCCTGCCCCTCCAGCGTATTGGCGAGGTAGCGGTCCATCATGTCCAGCCGGGTAATGGTGCCTTCAAGCGCCAGCTCAGCATCCGTGGGTGGAGTTAGTTGGTCCAAGCGCTGGTTGGCCATATCGCTTTTAAGGCTTAAGGCGGTATTTACCGCATAGGGCTGTGTATCTGCCAGCGTGACATCCTGCAGGCGAGTCTCAAAATCAATGTGGTGATCGGCTACGCGTAGCTGGACGCTTCCTCTACCGGTTGCTGTGTGGCGTGGGGGCGGTGCATCTGCCTCTCTCCAGGTCGTTGGTTGATCGTGCTCTAAAAGCGTTCGCTCATCCAGCGTTAAACGTAATTCAGGTGCCTTCAAAGTAAGCAGGCTGCCTGGTTTAAGTGTGCCTGAGACCAGTTCAATATGGCCCTCCAGTGCGCCGCGGCCGTCCAGGAAAAGCCAGGGAATGGCCTCCAGGTAGGGCATGAATACATTCCAGGCATCTGCCTGCGCCTTAATATCAAGTGTTGCGGAAAGTGCCGCTAGCAGTTCAGGGTTAAGTGCACCCGTGGCCGGGTCCGTGGGCGTGATCTCATCAAGCGTTGCAGTGGCTTCAAGGGTTATGGCGTTAACCAGTGTGGCGTGGTCACTTGGGCGTATCAGGCGGCCTTCTGTGATTGCCAGGTTCACATGAGGTATGGCCAGGTTTTCACGGCTAAGGGTTGTATCAGCCACTTCTAGCGTGCCCTGCGCTTCAAGGGCGATATCACCCACCGTTAAGCGGCGGATTCCTTCGGCCTCTAATGCCTTGATATGTAACTCGCCGCGCAGTAGCGACCATAACGAGAGTGTGAGCGTGGCATGCTCGGCCTCAATTGCCATCGGTAGCGCATCGTCTTCACGGGCAAGATAAAGGTTGTCTACTTCCCAGCGTCCAGGGTGGCGGCTAGTTCCTTGGCTCCAGCGAACCTCAATACCTTCAAACTGAGAAATTCTTTCCGGTAACCACTGACTATTCAGCAACCAGTAGCTGCCCACCAGCCAAACCGTTATGATAAACAGGCTACTGATCAAGGTAGCCAATACAACGCGGGATAAGCGCTTTTTAGTAATGTTCGTGTTTGACATACTCGCTTCCTGGCAGGTGACTCCTGTTGGCGCGCGTTTTATGGCATTATGCGCGACGCTGGATAGTTATGGGTTTTCGATTTCAACGCTAGGCAGGCAGCAAACGCCATGTTCAAGGATTTTTACGCGCAACACGGAGAGTATGTAGTGGTCTCCGCCGAGCAGGCCAGCCGTTTCGCTAAAGGCGTGGCAGGTGATTACAACCCGATCCATAATCCGGGTGCGCGACGTTTCTGCGTGCCTGGTGACCTGTTGTTTACGCTAATACTGGTAAAGTTCGGGCTGTCGCGGCAAATGGAATTTCGCTTCACCAATATGGTAAGTGCTGATACGCCACTGCTCTTTAGTGAAGCAGAAAATGGTGAGCTTCACGTAAGTGATGAGAGTGGAAAATGTTATTTACAGGTGGTTCGTGATGGCGAGACGACCCACGATAGTGCTGCTATTGAAGCCTTTGCTCGCTGCTATGTGGCGTTCTCAGGCAAAAATTTCCCGCATTATTTAAAGCCGCTAATGGAAAAGCATGGGGTAATGTTTAACCCTAAACGCCCTTTGGTTATCTACGATAGCATGGGTTTTTCATTAGAGCGTTTGGATGGGTTTACACCAGGACTCGCCTTAACGCGCTCATCGCTTGATGTGCAGGGGAAGCGAGCAGACGCATTGCTTGAGTTTTCCATTGAATCGAAGGGCGCTGCAATCGGTGTCGGCTCTAAAAAGCTGGTGGTCAGTGGCCTTTGTCATTATGACGCCGCTGAAATGGCCGCCATTGTTGATGAGTTTTACCGGCTTAAAGCCGCCTACGAAGCTGCCTGAGTTGTTTCTGCAGAGCTAGTCCAGCAAGAACGGGTTCTGAAATGCGATTCTTGCAGGACATTTTTGCAGCACGTTGAAGTGTTTCTAAAGGCCACCCGTTAATAGCGGGTGGCCTTTGCGTATGGGTATCAGGCGGGGTGTTGCTCTACAGTGAGTTCTGGCTGACTGATGGTCAAACCTACCGTGGTAATGCGCCCATCAAGTACGCCTTGAACGGAGAGGGTCACGTTTTCCAACGCTATTGAGTCACCTATGCGTGGTTCGTCCGTCAATCGCTCACGCAGAAGCGCGTCTAATGTGCAGTGCATATCACGGTCTAGCGTAATGCCATAGGAGTTAAATACTTCGTCGACGTTGGTGTTGCCTTTCAGATGCAATATTTGATTGGGGAGTTGGTAGTGGTCGACCGTGGCTCCCTCCGCAAAAATACAGTCAACAAACGGCAGAACCTGTGGACGCAGCACGACAAACAAGTGATCGCCTGGCTGTAATTGGGTGGACCCACGCGGTGGGATAACGTCTTTGCCACGGGTGATCATGGCCACCACTGTGCCGTCAGGCAGTGCGAGTTGCGATAAACGACGGTTGGCTGCACGAGTAAAGTCACCTAGCCGATATTCCACAATGTCGGCGTCAACATCCTCCAATGAGGTAATCTCCAGGCTGGCGGCAGGCACAACAGGCGGTGGTTCGGTAAGTTTCAGTTTGCGCGCCAAGTAAGGCAGCGTAGTGCCTTGAATAGTGGCAGAAATTAATACCACGAAGAACACCACGTTGAAGATAAGTTCAGCGCCTTCCAGGCCGAAAATCAGTGGGAAAATAGCCAAAATAATGGGCACTGAGCCACGCAGGCCTACCCAGGCAACCAGCCCGGTTTCGCGGTTCGTAAAACCGAACATTTTTAGAATGGGAGTGACGGCGAGTGGGCGAGCCACCAAGGTTAATATAGCCGCAATCATCAGGCCTTCCAGCCATACATCCAGTAGGGAAACAGGATTAATCAGCAGCCCAAGCACCACGAACATGACGATCTGACTCATCCACGCTAATCCGTCATGAAACAAAAATGTGCTGCGCTGAAAGGCAATCGGGCGATTGCCGATCATGACGCCTGCAATAAAAATCGCCAGGAAACCACTGCCTCCAAGGTTCGCAGCAACGCCAAAGGCGAAGAGCCCACATGCCGCAACCAGAACGGGATAAAGGCCCGATGTGACCAGATGAATACGGTTAATAAGTTGAACGGCTGCCCAGCCGACCAGCAGGCCGACGGCGCCACCTACCCCGATTTGCAGGATAAAGAGTTTTAACAGGCCCACTCCAAGGGGCATATCGTTAACCAGTACTTCAAGTAATCCAATGGTTAAGAAAATCGCCATCGGGTCGTTGGATGCGCTTTCAATTTCAAGCGTAGACTTGAGCCGTTGATTAATATGGATGCCAGCATTACGCAGTAATGAGAAAACCGCAGCGGCGTCGGTGGAGCCGACGATGGCACCTAGTAATAAACCATCCAACAGGGGGAGCTTTAGAATATAAGCAGCAGCGACCCCGGTAATCATTGATGTGATCAAAACACCGAGCGTGGCCAATAGGGAGGCTGGCTTCCACACCAGGCGGATTGAGGCGAGGGGCGTTTGTAAGCCGCCATCGAACAAAATCATTGCCAGTGCCAACGTGCCCAGCGCGTGTGCCAAACCAGGATTATTAAAGTCGATACCGCCAATGCCTGCTTCCCCCGCAAGCATACCGGTTCCTAAAAACAGTACGAGTACCGGCATACCCAAGCGAGCTGACAGCTTGCTTGAAATAATGCCGACCAGTAGCAGGATGGCTGCTAGTAAAATAAGTTGGTCCACCAGAAACATACGCACGATTCCTGAAATAACTTGATATGGCCAGACCTTTTAATAATAAATGCCTGGTGTCATGTACGTGGCAAAGAGGCGTTACGCGCCTCTGTTAACCGTCGTTATTTGTTAAGCGTAGGGTGGTGCTCTGCAGGGAGGAAGGCCGCCTGGTAAGCCTGGGTTCGATGAGCCAAGGGTATTCAATACGCAGTGATAAACGGCAGGCGCAATACCAGGCCATCTTTCATGGGCGGGCAGAGCCACCCCGGTATCATTTTGAATTACTACCGGGTTTTGGCGTCGCTTGTCATGGTCCAGGCTAAGGCGATTAAGTGGGTTAGCCAGTACGATCAGCGGCTTGGCGTGGTCTTCCAGGGCTGAGTGATGAACTGGCTCAGCAGCCCGCGGCATCGCCTCGTGAGGAGCGGCGCACCACAGCAATAGCGCCAAGCTCCAGAGGCCCACTTGGCCGAGCCGGAGAGACGTCATAGCGGTGGGCATGTATTGCTGAGGCAAAGAGACATCTCCTGGGTGCGCCGTATTATCATCCCTTATTGGGAGGGGAGGTCAAGCGGTTAAACATGCGTTTGCACTGTCTTTGGCGTCTTGTCATCGCTAATCGGGGTTGTCACTAACCGTATTTGACGTTTACGTTAACTTGCTGATATACCCTATTCTTGGCCCTGGGGCAGCTATAGAGACTGCCTCTGTTACAAACACAATCATAATCAGGAGCAAGCGTAATGGCCGTTCGCGAAATTCCCATGATCATTGATGGTCAAGCCGTCCTGTCTCAAAGCCAGGAGTGGCGTGATGTGGTTAATCCGGCGACCCAAAAGGTGGTTGCCCGGGTGCCTTTTTGCACGGCAGAAGAAGTAGAGCATGCGATTGCAAGCGCCCATCATGCGTTTAGAGAGTGGCGCAAGGTACCGCTTGGAAAGCGCATGCGTATTATGCTGGCGTTGCAGGCACTGATTCGTGACAACACCGATGAACTAGCCGCCTTAATCACCGAAGAGCATGGCAAAACGTTGCCAGACGCCAAAGGTGAAGTAGGGCGAGGTCTGGAGGTGGTCGAACACGCCTGCTCGATTACCTCGCTCCAGCTAGGAGAGGTGGCCGAGAACGCGGCAAGCGACGTCGATGTTTATACGCTACATCAGCCGCTAGGCGTAGGGGCCGGTATTACGGCCTTTAACTTCCCGATCATGCTGCCCTGTTTCATGTTTCCGCTGGCCATCGCTACAGGCAACACCTTTGTGTTGAAGCCTTCTGAGCAGGATCCCAGCTCGACCATGCGCTTGGTGGAGCTCGCCCATGAAGCCGGTGTGCCAGCTGGGGTGTTGAACGTGGTGCACGGCGGTCCTGAGGTTGCCAACCAGATTGTCGATCACCCAACGGTTAAAGCGCTATCGTTTATTGGCTCAACCCACGTCGGCTCATTGCTTTACAAGCGGGCGGCAGATGCGGGTAAGCGTATGCAGGCGATGATGGGGGCGAAGAACCACTGTGTGGTTATGCCCGACGCAAATCGCAGCCAAGCCATCAACAATCTGCTGGGCTCAGCATTTGGCGCCGCAGGCCAGCGCTGTATGGCTAATTCGGTCGTGGTGCTGGTCGGTGAGGCGCGACAATGGATTGATGATATTGTGGATGCTGCAGGCCAGATGAAAGTGGGTCCTGGCACCCAACAGGATGCCGATTTAGGGCCGCTGGTATCGCCTGCCGCCAAGGAGCGGGTGTTAGGTCTTATCGAGACCGGTGAAAAGGAGGGCGCAACGCTATTGATTGATGGGCGTAACTGCCAGGTACACGGTTATCCGAAGGGCAATTTTGTGGGACCGACGTTATTTACCGATGTGACTGCGGAGATGACCATTTACCGTGAAGAGATATTTGGGCCGGTACTCTGCGTTGTCAACGTGGAAACACTCGACGAAGCGATTGCGTTTATTAATGCTAATCCTAACGGCAACGGCACGTCTATCTTCACGAATTCTGGCTGGGTGGCGCGGCGCTTTGGAACTGATATAGACGTGGGGCAGGTGGGTATCAACGTGCCAATCCCGGTGCCGGTTGCCTATTTCAGCTTCACTGGCTCACGTGCTTCAAAGCTCGGCGATTTAGGGCCAAATGGAAAACAGGCGATCGCCTTCTGGACGCAAACCAAAACGGTAACGGCACGCTGGTTTGAGCCTGAAAACGTTTCAAGCGGTATCAATAGTACTATTGCATTAAGCTGACGCTTACTTACTAAGCAGTCACTGGTTCTTGTGGGGGCCAGTGACGTTGTTGTACTCAAGGCTTAAAAATCATTCAGCAGGCTCAAGCTTTCTTCCAGTAGCTTTTCAATCGGCTTAAGTTGGCTTTCATGCAATACGAGTAGAGACGGCGCCTCTTTTGGCTGTCCGACAAGGGGCACTAAAAGGGCGAACTCACTCTCCTCTAGATGAAATTCATGAATTTCACGCGGGCCTAAGGCCGTTTGGCATTGGGAGCAGCGGTAGACATCGTCCTCGCCATACACCAACCGGTGATACATTTTAAAAAGCGTATAAAGTGCCAAGCCGCCTTCAAGCGCAGACCAGCGTGCGGGCGTTTTGGGTATATCGTCGGTGACCTCTTGCCCTTCGGCTTTGGCATCGGCGATCACATTTGCTAAAGGCATCGCCAAAATGGCAGGGTCTTCAGAGGGTAGCGGAGCGTTTTGCTTCGTGGCCTGGTCGAAGTCTTTCACCGCGCGCTTTACATCATCTAGCGTATTTAAAACGTAGTCAGCATGCTGTAAGTCGCCAGGCTCGCAGCTACCGTTCTCCCAGCCATGGATCACGCGTAGCGTCATGTCTCCTCGTGACATGGGGCGGGCCAGCAGCATATAAAGCATTACGCGAACGTGAAGCTGGCGCTCATCGGTATTGTTTTCAAACGCACGGTAGGGGTCAGCAAACAGAGTATTGAGCCGCCCTTGCGTATGCTCCTTGGCTTCGGTGTATGACATAGTGGTTTCCTGTAAGCGCGTCGCTTATTCTCCTGTGCGACGCTTGTAACATTAATGTTTTATAACACTAATGGCAGTAAGCTACTTTTATTTTGTAATGCTTTGACTCAGTTTACAGCAGCTTTTGTTAGTCTAGACAACGTTGTAGCGAATGAATAGCAGAAGTAAACCGTTTTCCTGTTAGCTATTTAGCGGCTAGGATACGGCGCGAGTAGCTGCTCATTTTGACGGTTAGCTCGCTTTACATCAGGATACGCTCTCAATTCACTGTCGCCAGGGGAGCCACGTTGCGTGGCTGAGAATGCTATGACGCAGACCCTGGAACCTGAACCGGTTAGTACCGGCGGAGGAAGTGCGACATGCCATACCTAACGTCAGCCGTGCTGGGCGCGGCGCTCTGTTGCTTTGCATTTTTAGGCCTTAAAGCCCGTGGGCGTAAAGGCTCATTGGATGACTTTGTAACCGCTCGTAATTCACAAACCAGCACCACGCTAGGGCTCTCTTTTGTTGCATCTGGTATGGGCGCCTGGATTTTGTTTGCACCGCCAGAAATTGGCGCTTTTATTGGCCCATTGGCCTTGGCAGGCTATGCCCTTGGCTCCTCACTGCCTTTTATCGTCCTTGGCTTTTATGGTCCGTCTATACGCCGGGCTCTCCCTGAAGGGCGGAGCATCGCTGAGTTTGCCGAGGCGTGCTATGGGCGCGGAGTGCGCCACTGGGTAACGCTGGTTTCCGTGGTGTATATGGCCTGCTTTTTAGCCGCTGAATTAACCGCTATTGGAGCGATCACCTCACTGCTTTCTGATGTTCCGTCGAGCTGGGTGATTATTGGAGTAACGCTCACTACGTTGCTTTACACGGTAAGCGGTGGGCTGCGCGCAAGCCTGGCCACTGACCGTTGGCAGGCATGGTTGCTGCTTGCACTGTTAGTGGTGGTTTCCAGTGTCACCGTTTGGCACTTGCCTGCCATGCCGAGCAGTGCGGCATGGCCCTCTATCGCCACTTCTGATGCGCTTAGTGTGGCACTAACGCTTGTCATCGCGGTTACCGCAGCGAACTTGTTTCACCAGGGCTACTGGCAGCGGGTATGGGCGGCACGTGATGATCACAGTTTGGCCCGCGGGGCTTGGGTAGGAGGGGGCGCCACGGTCATGATCGTTATGGTGATTGGCGGTTTGGGTATGCTTGCTGCCATGAACGGTGTTCCGCTGGGCGAACCGCCCATGCCTTTTTTTGCACTGCTCAATAACGCGCCACCCTGGCTAGCTATAACGGCACTAGTGCTTGCCGTTACATTGGTGGCGTCCAGCGTAGATACGCTACAAAGCGGTATTGCCTCACTGATCGTGTCGCGCAGTGAACAGCCAAGCGTTTCTATCGCGCTCACACGCTGGATGACCGTTTTGCTTATGGTGCCTGTCGTGGTTGTCGCACTTCAGGGTGTGTCTGTTTTACGTCTTTTTCTAATCGCTGATTTAGTCTGCGCTGCAACCGTGGTACCCGTACTGCTGGGCTTGTGGCGGCGCATGACGCCCCTTGCGGCTATCGGTGGCGGCATGGCGGGTCTATTGGGTGCGATCTTGCCTGGGTGGATGAGTCACGCCAGCATAAGCGAAGGGATAATGGCGGCAAGCTTTCCGAACAGTGTACCCACACTAGCGCCGTTTCTAGGTGCGTTGTTAGCTTCCACGGTGGTAAGCGTGTTATTAGCGTATTTAAGAACCCCCTGGAACCAAGGACAGTTATGATTCGCAGTATTTTGACGACCCCTGATGGCGAAACCCATGAAGGGAACGAAGAGCTTTTTGTCACATGGCAGAATACCCCCGGCAGTCATATATGGATCGATATGCAGGGGGAATCAGCAGAATCTGCTGAGCGGCTACTGGGTAAATTTGAGTGTCACCCCATGGCTATTCAGGATGCCCATAAAGAGCGCTTACCACCCAAAATAGAAGAGTTTGATAACCACGCACTGATTATTTACCGCGGTATTTCATCTTTTGATGCCCAGCTAAACTTTGTTCCTCAGCAGGTCTGCTTTTTTATTGGTGAGTGCTTTCTAGTGACGCTACATCCAGGCGTTGCCATGAGCATTGAGCGGCTCTTTAAGGAGCACGGTAAGACGTTATTAGCGAAATCACCGGAGCAGGTGGCGCTCAAGGTGATGTATATCTCTGCTGGGTATTACATTGATAGCCTGCTTGAATTTGAAGCGGAATTAAGCGATTTAGAAGATGAGTTACATGAAAATGGTAACGATGTATTAATGCGCAAAATTACCATGTACCGCTCCCGGCTGGTTAAGATGCGGCGCGTGTTTAATTATCATAAAGGGATTACCCAAGAGTTAACTGTCTACGACTATGAGCACGTCCCGCGTGAGGAAAATGAAACGCTGCATGCCATTAACGATGTTGCCGAACGTTTTGAGCGGCTTTATACGCTTACTCAGATGTATTACGACATTTGCGGTGATTTAGTAGACGGTTACATATCAATCTCGTCGCATCAACTGAACATTACAATGCGCGTTCTAACGGTCATTACGGCGATTTTTGTTCCGTTAACGTTTGTTGCGGGTATCTACGGGATGAACTTTGACTACATGCCGGAGCTGCACTATCGCTATGGCTACTTCTTCATTTTAGGCATGATGGCAGGAATCGGTGGCGTGCTGATTTGGGTGTTCAGGCGAAAGGGCTGGTTCTAATTCAGCAGGCTTTTAAGGGGTAGCAAGAGTTTGCTATGGTCGGCTAGTCTTATTCCTTTGTATCAAGGAGCCTGACAATGCCTGAATCTACCGCCGTTTCTTCTACGATGGCTGCCATGCTCTTGGTCGGGCATGGTGGCGTCGAACAGCTGCATTATCGTGAAGACGTCAAAACGCCGTTGCCCGGCCCAGGTGATGTTCTGGTCCAGGTGACGGCGACCGCGAAAAACAATACCGACCGTAAAGCGCGTGAAGGCCTGTATCCCACCAAAGAGAAAGGCGACGTGACGTCCTTTGCCATGGGTGGCACGCCCACCTTAACGTTTCCGCGTATTCAGGGGGCAGATGTAGCCGGGCGTATCGTCGCGGTAGGCGAAGGCGTGGATGCCGAGCGTATTGGCCAGCGCGGCCTGCTTGATTTCAATATTTATGCGGATGAGCGCCGGGATATCAATCTCACTCCCGACTACTACGGCCATGGGGCCGATGGCGGCTACGCTGAGTATATTGCGGTACCCGCAGACCAGTTCCACTCCATTGATAATCCCGAACTCCGCGATGCTGAGCTAGCCGCGATGGGCATGTGCTCCTATCAAACGGCGTACCATATGATGACCTCGGCACACATCAAGGCTGGCGAGCGCGTGTTGGTAAGCGGTGCCAGCGGTGGCGTAGGTACCGCGCTCATTCAACTGTGCCGTATTGTCGGTGCTGTTCCTTATGCGGTCAGCCAGCCTGATAAAGCCGCTGCGCTGCAAGCGTTAGGCGCCGAAGCCGTTATTGACCGTGGCGACCTGCCGACCTTTGTTGAGCGCGTCTTAGAAGCCACTGGCGGAAAGCCAATTGATGCGGTGATGGACTTGGTCGGCGGCGAGATGACCGACCTGTTTATCGATACCATGATTGTTGATATGCAGCACCGCCAATCCTATCCGCGCCTTTCCATCGCAGGGGCCAGCGGCGGTAATCTCAGTGAGATCATGTGGACGCGTATTTACCTTTATCAGGTGCAGATATTTGGCGTTTCTCACGGTACTCGTGAAGAAGCCGAGCAGCTAATCGCCTGGATTCGTAGTGGTGAACTCAAGCCTGTTCTCCATGCGGCGTTCAAGCTTTCTGAACTGCATAACGCCGAGCGCTATTTTGTTAATCGGGGCAGCAATTATCTCGGCAAAATTGTCATTGTTCCAGATGCGCAGTGGGATACCCACGGCGCACCTTTTGCACTAACAAACGCTCAGGAGCAACGCCTTTGAAAAAGATCCATACGCTTCAATTAATGGATACTCATGCGGGGGGCGATGTCAGCCGAATCGTAACGGGCGGGATTGATGCTCTGCCGGGCGCCACGGTGCGGGAGCAAATGGAGTACCTGCGCGATGATGCCGATGGCTTGCGTCGCTTGCTGCTGGAAGAGCCCTACGGTATTCCGGAGATGTCGGTGGACTTACTGGTGCCAGCGACGCACCCCGAGGCCGCTGCGGGTTATATCATTATGGAAGTCATGGGCTACCCGATCTATTCAGGCTCCAATACCTTGTGTACGGCAACCGCGGTGCTCGAGTGTGGGATTGTACCTAAGCAGGAAGGCATTCAGCAGTTTTCGTTGGAGGCCCCGGCAGGCCTGGTACATATTGAAGCGCGTGTGCATAAC
Organism: Halomonas hibernica; assembly: GCF_013183775.1. NCBI lineage: Bacteria > Pseudomonadati > Pseudomonadota > Gammaproteobacteria > Oceanospirillales > Halomonadaceae > Halomonas > Halomonas hibernica. Next base: position 260,183 of record NZ_VIFN01000003.1, on the reverse strand, counting down.
GGTGTGGTCGAGTCGGTTACCTGTGAGGGTTTGCCCAGCTATATTGATACCTACCGCGATACCGTCCAGGTGCCTGGTATCGGCACCGTGACGTACTCTGTCGCCTATAGCGGAGGCTTTTACGCGTTAGTGGATGCTGCCGAGCTTGGTTTTAAGCTTATTCGTGAGGAAGAGCAGGCGCTTTCGGCCTGTGCGCATAAAATTGTTGAGGCCTTGCAGGCTCAGCGCGGCTTTTCCCACTACACGCTGGGTGATGTAGGCCCGTTGCCTTTCCTGCATTTTATGGGACCCGAAGAGCAAGTGGGTGAAGGGTATGTACGCTCTCGTTCAACAACCTACGTTCATCCGGGTGTGATTTGTCGCAGTACTACCGGCACCGGCACCTCCGCCAGGCTAGCGTTAATGAACTACGAAGGTCGACTCAACATAGGGGATAAACTGGAAACGGTCTCGCTACGTGAAACCGGGTTTATTGGCACGTTTACAGGGACTCATCAGGAAGGCGCCTACCAGGTGGTTGAAAATACGATTACCGGGCGCAGCTATGTGCTGGCTCAGTCGGATATCGTGATCAACTGTGATGACCCTCTGGTTTCCTGCGGTGAGCTGCACCATATTTTGAGCGACCGCCACTCTGTTAACCACCAATCTGTTAACCTCTGATCTGTTAATCAATACCCTGTTAATCACTGCTCTGTTAAGTCGGGTGGCTAATCTCGGTTAACGCGATATCGAGATAGCCTTGCGCTTCCAGGCGCTTCCAGGCGCTTCCAGGCGCTTCCAGGCGCTCCCAGGCCGGGGCTTTTTCGGCCTCGGTCATTTGGCCCCAATAGGCAATTTCATCCAGCGTACGGCCACAGCCTTGGCACGTATTTGTCGTGTCTAGCTGGCAGTGCTGGATGCAAGGAGAGAGCGGTCGGGAAATGGTGGTCATGCGCAATTCAATCGACTCAATAGCGCTTACGAAGAGGAAACTTTACCACGTAGCGATTTGATTTTTCCTTTGCGGGTCTTGTGGTCAACGCGACGTCGCTGGGAGCCTTTGGTGGGTTTTGTCGGGCGGCGTACCTTTTGCTGCCGAGTCGCGCTGATGATCAATTCTTTCAGGCGAGCAAGGGCATCTTCTTTATTAAGCTCCAGCGTGCGATAACTTTGCGCCTTGATAATCACCACACCCTCTTTACTGATGCGTTGATCATTGAGTGCTATCAAACGTTCTTTATAAAACGGCGGCAGGGTAGAGCGTGAAATATCAAAGCGCAGATGTACCGCTGACGCCACTTTGTTGACGTTCTGACCGCCTGCACCCTGAGCGCGAATTTGGCTAATATCAATTTCCCAGTCGGCCAAGGCAACATGGTTGGAAATAGTGAGCATCAAGTCCTCTGTGTCACAGGTGAGTAATAAGGCTAGCACACTTGACACAGAGGTGGTCGCAGCGACGGAGTTTAAGAGGCGAGATTAGTGACCGGCTCACCGTTGCTAAACGCGACGACATTCGCAAACGCGTCACCAAAGTAGAGCTCGTAGCTATCTTTTTCGACATAACCCAAGTGAGGCGTCGCTACGCAGTTGGGCAGGGTGAGCAGAGGATCGTCGCAGGTCGGCTCGCTATCGAAAACATCAACCGCCGCGCGTCCTGGCCTGCCTGCTTCGAGGGCGCTAACTAATGCACCTGATGCAATTAACGGTGCGCGACTGGTGTTTACCAGAAGCGCTGTGGGTTTCATGCAGGCTAAATGGTCAGCGGTCACAATACCCCGCGTTTCATCGTTTAGGCGCAGATGTAGGCTAAGCACATCGGCACGTTTAAAGAGATCCTGCTGGCTCTCGGCAACCGTTAACCCGGCGTCCATGGCTCGTGCTCTGGTGCCTTCGCGCCCCCATACCAGCACGTTCATTTCAAATGCCTGTGCGTAACGGGCCACCAGGCTACCAATTTTGCCCAAGCCAAAAATCCCCATTGTGCGGCCTTTTAGCCCAGTGCCCAGCGTTTGTTGCCAGCGGCCAGCTTTAAGGTTTTCTACTTCTTCAGGCAGGTGGCGCATGCCGCAAAGTACCAATCCCCAGGTTAATTCGGCCGCCGCGTGCGGCGAGCCTTTACCTGTCATAACGGTAACGCCTTGTTGCTGACACGCTTTTAGGTCGACATGAGCCGCACCGCCCCCGGTTTGGCTAATCACTTTTAAATTGGGCAAGCGTTCAAGCAGCGCTGCAGTGATAGGGGTACGTTCACGAATTAACACAAGCGCATCCGCGTGATAAAACCGTGCCACCAACGCCTCAAAATCGGTCAGCGTATCGTGATAAATAGTTACGTTGTGCCCGTTGAGCATTGCATAGGCATCCAAATGGCGTACACAGTCCTGGTAATCATCAGGTATCACGATATTCATTGGCAGGTCCTTGGTCGGTGTAAGATCATCGAAAAAAGCAGCGCCGATAGCGTGCTGTTATAAGGTGATACTACTCTCATGCTAGGCAATCAAGGATCAACGAATGAGCGACTATTTATTAGAGGATTCCCCGTTAAGTGCTGGCATGATTTACCGTCTACTCTCGGGAAGTATCTGCCCTCGCCCGATTGCATGGGTGGCCACGCAGGATGTCAGCGGGAAAGACAACCTTGCCCCCTTTTCGTTTTTCAATGTGGCAAGTGTAACCCCGCCTGTTTTGGCCTTTTCGCCACTTCTGGATGGCAGTGGGCAGCCTAAAGATACCCTGCGCAATCTAGAGGAGTTGCCGGAGTGCGTAGTGCATGTTGGCAGTGAAGCGCTGATTGAAGCATTGAATACAACCAGTGCCAGCCTGCCCAGAGAGGAAGATGAGTTTACGCTTGCAGGGCTTGAAAAAACTCTAATGCCAGGCGTCACAGTGCCACGCATTGCTGCCTCCCCAGTTGCCTTTGGTTGCAAGCTTTATGATCTGATTCGCTTTGGTGACCAGCCTTTGGCAGGTACGCTCGTGCTGGCGCAGATAGTCTCTATTCATATTGACGACACCTTATGGGATGGCCGTCACGTGGATATCGATTTACTCAAGCCGATTGGCCGACTAGCGGGCAGCGACTACGCTCGCGCCACTGATCGCTTTGCTATTGAGCGCCCGGCTTAGGGAACTGCTTTTGCCTTGGCCTACCAGGTTTGGTCCGAGCCCAGTACCTTATGAGTGTGCATGAGACCTGCACTGTCGTTGCCACAACACAAGACACCTACACGTTTAGCTTAATGCTGTTGCAGTGTTTTCTTTCAGCGAGCGTGCTCTAAGCACGTTCGCTGTTTTACGCCCAAGGCTTGATTTCTCCAAGCTGTGGCTGCACTAACTAATGAATAGCCCGTGAATATACGTAAACCAGAGAGGCAACATGACCACATTAGTAATAGGTGCCAATGGGCAGATTGGTAAACAGTTTTGTGAACTCGCCCAACAGGCTGGGGAGCCGATTAAGGCAATGATCCGGGATGAAAGCCAGGCAGAGTGGTTCAGCGAGCGTCAGATCCCCATCATTGTGGCTGATCTTGAGGGTGAGTTTGAACACGCCTTCGAGGATTGCGATCAGGTGATTTTTACTGCTGGCTCAGGCCCGCATACTGGACCGGATAAAACGCTCATAATTGACCTTTATGGTGCTATCAGAGCCGCTGATATCGCCAGTGAAAAAGGGCTTGATCGCTATATTATGGTGAGTGCTATTCGCGCAGAACATCCGCTTGAAGCACCCGAAAAGATGCGCCCTTACATGGCCGCCAAGTTTGCAGCGGATAGCCATCTACGTTTTGCCAAGGTTCCCCATGTCATCCTTAAACCAGGCCCCTTGACTAACGAGGAGGCAACGCACGGGTTTGCCGGGACAATGGAGGCATCTCCTGAACAATCCATTACCCGGGCAGATGTTGCCCATGCCTTGCTGCACGTTGTGAAAACACCTACGTTGAAAGACAAGGAGTTCACGCTCTTGAACGGTAAGGAACGTATTAGTGACTTGGTGCGTTGAGCCTGAACATCACATAGTAACGATCTAAGCTTCCCCTTACCCTTGGCAAATTATGGCTTGAAGAGCGCCACATACAAGCGTGCCATCATGCATCTGCCGGTTTGACCGCGTGTTTTCGCTATAAAAAAATCAGTGTAGTAATGGTGTACTACCGCTATCGAAAACGTGCTTGCTAGGCTTGTTTGGCACACGCAGCGTGTGCGCAACGACAAAACAAGAAGGAGTACGGAGATGACCAGCAAGCGCATTCTGATGATTACCGGCGACTTTACTGAAGATTACGAGACCATGGTGCCTTTCCAGACATTGATGGCTGTTGGTCATCAGGTTGATGCCGTTTGCCCTGGCAAGGCATCGGGCGACACCGTGGCGACAGCGATCCATGATTTCGAAGGTGATCAAACCTATTCTGAAAAACCTGGCCACCGCTTTGCGCTCAATGCTGATTTTGAGCGTATTGATCCCGCTGACTATGATGCGCTGGTGGTGCCCGGCGGACGTGCTCCGGAATACCTACGCTTGAATCAGGATGTGTTGGCGATGGTTCGGCACTTTTTTGAAGCCAATAAGCCTGTCGCTGCGATTTGCCACGGCGCGCAATTGCTAGCCGCTGCAAACGTGCTCAAAGGCAGGCAGTGTTCTGCATACCCGGCTTGCCAGCCAGAAGTTGAGTTGGCAGGCGGGCATTTCGCCAGCATTGAGGTAAATGAGGCGGTAACCGATGGCAATCTGGTGACGGCGCCCGCTTGGCCAGCCCACCCAGCTTGGCTTGCTCAATTTATGGCGCTGCTAAACCAGTGAGCGCTGGGCCGTTAGCATCATCATACAAAGCAAAGCTTACGCGCCTACCTAACAGACATGCACCTAGCAGACATTAGGCGCGTAGCGTATTTGCCCGCTATGCTAACGGCTTACCTGAACGTTAAGAGATCACACCCATGTGCAAACTCTTTATTCACGCCAATCCTGAATTATGGTCCAGTGCGACGCATTCACTGCGTATTGATGGCATGGTGACGAGCGTGCGAATGGAGCACTACTTCTGGCTTATTTTGGAAGAGATCGCCACGCGTGATGGTATGAATACGGCTCAACTGATTACTCGCCTGTATCATGAATCTATCGATGCCGGACACGACCTGGGCAACTTCACCTCGTTTTTACGCGTGTGTGCGCTACGCTATCAGGCGCTTCAACTAACGGGAGATATTCCCACTCCGCATGAAATACCGATTGCGACGCTGGATGCTGAGGAGATACTCGTGCGTGAAGGCCGCTCCAGGCGCCGCCAGGTTCACTAATCACTGACCGTCTCAGCGTGATAGTGAGTAGCGATAAAGCCAGTACGTGAGACAGTAGGTGAGACAGTACGTGAGACAGACATTAACAGGGTTTTTATGACAGATGTTGCGACTGCCGTGCGCCAATTACTCACCACGGCACCCGAAAAAACATTACCGATCACCTATCAGCAAGTGGCTGCGGCGTTGGGTCTGACACCTCCACGTACTATTCAGCGGGTGGCTCAGGCGCTAGAGCAGCTGATGCGCGATGATGCTGCTGCCCATCAGCCGTTTATCGCCGCGCTGGTGGTAAGCCGCCGGGGCGATAATATGCCCGCTGCTGGTTTTTTTGAGCTGGCCGTAGCGCTGGGGCGCTTTCCCGATGACGCCACGCAACATGCCAAGGCGTATCGTCATGAATATCAGCAGGTATTGGCGTCGCGCTCAAACGCGTAACCTTACTTGGACGGCTTGCGTAACGGCTCCAGCAAGTCGCTTAACCCATTATGGTCAATTTCCTGCATTAGTTGCAGCAGTTGGCCAATCTCTCCCGATGGAAAACCTTCCCGCGCAAACCAGTTAAGGTAGGGCCCCGGCAAGTCGGCAATGAGCCAGCCCTGGTGTTTGCCAAACGGCATGGTGCGAGTTACCAGTTTTTCAAGGTCTTCAGGTCTCATGTCTTACTTTCCTTTGTGCGTGTCTATCGCATTGGTTTCCGAAAAGATCTAATTTTGCTAGACTTTAGTCGAAGTCAATACCCCCCTCGATGCCGGGCAATTATAGCTTCGGCAAGTTATTTCTGTATCGTCAGGATATGACATGCATAAACATTTACGTTTTTTACTCTGCACACCGCTTTTAGCGTTTGCAGCGATGCCCGTTGCGGCGGATGAGCCTGTTGATGTTGTATTAATTGGTGGCGGCATCATGAGCGCCACACTAGGTACCTATCTTCAAGAATTAGAACCCGACTGGGATATCCATCTTTACGAGCGCTTGGGCCAGGTCGCTGAAGAGAGTTCCAATGCCTGGAACAACGCAGGCAGCGGTCACTCTGCCTTCATGGAAATGAACTATACGCCGGGTGATGGCGACCACGTTGAAATTGAGCGTGCGGTTAACGTTACCGAGCAGTTTGAAATCTCCCGCCAGTTCTGGGCCCACCAGGTCGATCAGGGCATCCTGAGCGACCCGAAAGCCTTTATTAATTCGGTGCCGCATCATGCGCTGGTGTGGGGGGAAGACGATGTCGCTTTCCTACGCGAACGCTACGCACGCATGACCGAAAACCCGCTTTATGAAGGCATGGAATACTCGGAAGATCGCCAGGAAATCGCTGAGTGGATGCCGCTGGTGATGGCTGGTCGTGATGAGAACACGCCGGTTGCCGCGACTCGTATGCAGATGGGTACGGAAGTTAACTACGGCGCGCAGACTCGCCAGATGGTTGAAGGCCTGGGCGATAGCGATAACTTCACGCTTTCGCTTAACAGTGAAGTGCGCGGTCTTGAGCGTAATGACGACGATACCTGGCACGTGACGATCAAAAACCTGGAAAGCGGTGATGAAACCACCATCGATTCCCGGTTTGTGTTCATTGGTGCGGGCGGTGCTGCGCTGCCGCTGCTTCAGGAATCCGGTATTCCGGAAGCGGACGCTTACGCCGGTTTCCCGGTGGGTGGCCAGTTCCTTTACACCACCAACCCTGAGGTTGTCGCCCAGCACCAGATCAAGGTGTATGGCAAAGCCGGTGAAGGTTCTCCGCCGATGTCGGTTCCGCACCTGGACTTCCGCAACTTGGATGGCGAGCCTGCGCTATTTTTTGGTCCATTTGCCACGTTCTCAAGCAAGTTCTTGAAAGAAGGCTCCTGGACCGACCTGTTTGGCTCCATAACATTTAATAATATCTGGCCGACAACCCAGGTGGGGTTGCATAACTTCAATCTGGTGAGCTACCTGGTGGGTCAGGTAATGATGTCCGATGACGACCGCTTTGAAGCGCTGCAGGACTTTTTCCCTGAAGCGAACAGCGATGACTGGAAGCTTTGGACCGCCGGTCAGCGGGTTCAAATCATCAAGAACGACCCTGAACATGGCGGCCTGCTGCAGTTTGGTACTGAAGTAGTAAGTGCTGAAGACGGCTCAATCGCTGCGCTTCTGGGGGCTTCACCCGGTGCCTCAACCGCGCCGCCCATTATGCTGCATTTGCTGGAAAACGTGTTTGCTGAGCAAGTGCAAAGCGATGCGTGGCAGGAAAAGCTGACCGAAATCGTACCGTCTTACGGCCAGCGTCTTTCTGAAAATCCGGAGCTGCTGCGTGAAATGCGGGTATACACAGCAGAAGCGCTTAAGCTGAACGAGCCGATGAACGTTGCTGAAACAGACACAGACGTTCAAACGGAAGTTGAAAGCGCGCAGCCTGAATCAGAAGCCTCTGATGCCGGTGATGAGAGCAGCGCTGACGAAAACGCTGATGCACAAAGCGAAGAGCAGGACACTGAAACAGAAGAAGTTGTTCTGTAAGGTTTTGCTTACTCAAACCTGAACGCACTAGCGTGCCATGTCAGGTGCGGTCGATAACGCTAGCCCCTTTTTAAGGGGCTAGCGTTTTTTTGGATTCAATAGTGAGGATTGGCAGCTTCACAAATCAGCTGGGCAAGCGCGTGGGCTGGGGCACTTAACTGGCTGTTTGCGCGATGAATCAATCCTACATCCCGATGAAACGTATGTTCACTCAGCGGGATGGCGCGCACCGCTGGTGGCCAGGGCTGCAGGGCGGCTACCTCTGGCACCAGGGCAATGCCCACGCCGTTGGCCACCAATTGGATAATGGTATCCAGCTCGTCCACCTCACACAGCTCATGCACATGACAGTGCTGGGCGCGTAAAAAGCGGTCGACTTGGCGGCCGCCAAACGAGGTGCGGTCGTAACGCACAAAAGGCTCGCGGCTGAGCAGCTTGCGCCAATCATCGCCTTCCGTTAAGGCCGGGACGATTAGGCGGTAAGGTTCATGGGCCAGTGGTGTCCAGCGTAAATCGCTGTGCAGTGAGAAAGGCGGGCGAATAATGGCCGCCATATCAAGCTCGCCTGCATCCACCTGATTGACCAGCGCCATGGAGAGCCCCGGCAACACGCGGCTCCGGCAGTCGGGATAGGCTCGGTGAAAACGAGCCAAGGCACTGGGCAGTAGCGAGCGCTGAATGGAGGCAATAGCGCCTATGTTCACCGGCGTGCTGGCAGGCTTGTCGGTATTGGCTTCGCCAAGTGTCCGATAAAGGGCGAGTAGGGTATGCGCCTGTTGAAGAACGTCCTGGCCTTGCGCCGTTAATACCGCCGCACGCCCTTTTCGGGCAAACAGGGTAACGCCCAGCTGTGCTTCCAGCCGTTTCATCTGTGCGCTAACAGCCGCTTGCGTTAAGCCAATTTTCTGGCCTGCCGAGGCAAAGGTACCTTCTTGAGCGACGGCTGTTAGGGTTTTAAGCTCTCGTATCATTAATAAATAATATTTGTGAATTGGCGAAAAAGATATTGATTTTATTTTTATAAGGCTCGGCCTAGGATGACCATCGCGGGTTGGCACTTCGTGTCACTCATTACATAACGAGAGCGAGCAGGAGACCACTATGAGCCTTTCCCCCTTTCATTTGGCCATCCCGGTTTACGATGTAGCGCTAGCCCGGGCTTTTTACAACGACGTTTTTGGTCTGGAAGAAGGGCGCTCCAGTGACAACTGGGTCGACTTCAACTTTTTTGGTCACCAACTAGTAATTCACGGCCACCCTAAAACGCCCAGCCAAGAGAATGCCCATACCAACCCGGTAGATGGCCACGACGTACCGGTGCCGCATTTCGGCGTAATTTTAGAGTGGGAGGAGTGGGAAACACTTGCCGAGCGCTTGACGTCACGCAACACCGTCTTTGTGATTGAGCCTTACGTACGCTTTAAAGGTGAAGTGGGCGAGCAAGCCACCATGTTCCTGCTCGACCCCTGTGGCAACGCGCTAGAGTTCAAGGCGTTCAAGGACAAGAGCCAAATCTTTGCAAAGTAAGTCTGCAAAGTAATTTCGCCAGTGAGCTAGCCAAGTAAGCGATAACTACCCCTGCAACATCTGCTCTTGGCGACGATGTTGCAGGGGAGATTCGCCAAAGTAGCGTTTATAGTCACGGCTGAATTGCGGCACGCTACGATAGCCGACCGCCAATGCCGCCTGGTTGACATTATGGCCCTGCTGCGACAGAAGCTGCTGGGCTTTTATCAACCGCAGCCGCTTTAGGTACTGGGCTGGCGAGGTGCGAGTAATCTGCTTGAAATAGTGATGGAACGTCGAAACGCTCATGCTGGCTCGCTGAGCCAGCTGTTCAACCGTAAACTCATCGGCGAAGTTTACGTGAAGCTTCGATAGCACCTGCGCAATGCGTGAATAGTGCCCTTGGCCGTTCACCAGCGCCCTGAGTGCGGGCCCCTGTTCTCCTTTCAGCGCCTCGAAAACCACCTCGCGGATGCGCGACATCCCCATGACCGCACACTCTGTTTCGCATTTCAGCGTGTTTGCCAAGCGGGCAACGGCATGCTGCATACCTTCTGTCATGGCAACGGATGCCATGGGCTTGGGAGAAAGGGCGGGTGTGCCGGCATCGCCCATGGCCATGACCATCTCGCTTAACAGGGGCGGATCCAGCTTTACTGAAATACCCAGTAGTGGTGCTTCGGGTGAGCCATGAGTTTCACACTCAAACGGCAGCGGCAGGGTCTGTACCAGGTAGTGGCCGGGGTTGTAGTGAATTTCACGATCTCCCAGATAGCCCACTTTCCGGCCCAGAGCGATAACGGTCAAGCTGGGCTCGTACAGTAACGGAGTGCGAGCTTGATGGCGCCCCAAACACAGCAGCGAGACGCCCGGTAGATGCGTCTGGGTGATGCCGTCTGCCTGGGTTAGCGCTGCAATAGTGCGCGCCAAGGGCGGGTAGGTAGGAAGCAGCGAGCTCATGAAGACCTGCCTGAAACGTGCAAAAATGGGTGGCTTCGGATAATAGTGCCATAATATCGGTTTATTTTTGTTATTTAATCACAGTTATTTGGAGGAATAGGCAAAAAATACGGAGCTTCGCTCATCGTTATTGCGGTTTAATCGGCGAATAATGGTCAGGCGTCCTCACGGTCACGAGGATCACCGATTTAAGGAGTTGTATCTGATGAGCCAAGCTAAATCCTACGCTGCCTTTGCGGCGGATAAACCGTTAGCGCCTTTTTCATTCGAGCGTCGTCAACCGCGTGCCGATGATGTCGCCATAGAAATTCTTTACTGCGGTGTTTGCCATAGCGACCTGCACTTTGCTCAGAACGATTGGGGCATGAGCCAATACCCGGTCGTGCCGGGGCATGAAATTGTAGGCCGAGTCACCTCGGTAGGCAGTCAGGTGAGCCGTTTTAAAGCAGGCGATTTAGTGGGCGTTGGCTGCATGGTTGATTCTTGCCGCACCTGTAGTGCCTGTAATGGTGGCGTTGAACAGTACTGCCTGGAAGGGTCCACCATGACCTACGGTAGTGAAGACCGCCAAGACGGCACGATTACCCAGGGTGGTTATTCCGATAGCATCGTGGTGAGCGAACATTTCGTGTTGAGCATGCCTGATGGCATTGACCTTGCCTCTGCAGCCCCTATTTTGTGCGCAGGTATCACTACCTATTCGCCGCTTAAGCACTTTGGTATCGGCAAAGGACATAAGCTGGGCGTTATCGGTATGGGCGGTTTGGGCCATATGGCTGTGAAACTGGCCAAAGCACTTGGCGTAGAAGTGACCGTCTTTACCCGTTCCGATGCCAAAGTAGAAGAAGCCAGGCGTAATGGCGCCGACCATGTGGTGGTTTCAAGCGACCCAGCACAGATGGAAACCGTGGCTGAGAGCTTTGACTTCATGATGGATACCGTACCCGTTCAGCACGACCTAAATCCTTACCTAAAGGCGCTTAAATACGACGGTACGCATATTCTTGTTGGTTTGCTGGAGCCTATCGAGCCTCCTGTGGAAGCCTTCAACCTGGTATTCAAGCGTCGTGTCGTGGCAGGTTCTTTAATTGGTGGCATTGCTGAAACACAAGAACTTTTAACACTGTGTGCTGAGCAAAACATCACGTGTGATATCGAAATGTTGGATATCAATAATATCAACGAAGGGTTTGAGCGCATGGCGAAAGGCGATGTGCGTTATCGTTTCGTGATTGATATGGCAACCCTTAAAAATACTGCTGCTTAAAAAAGCGTCGGTATTTACCCATCGTGGCCTAAGCCATGGTGGGTTTTTTTATACCTTTTAGTTATACATAGGTCGATAGTGGCACATAAAGTACTTCAGCTTGGTTTACTCTTGCCGATAGTAATGAACAACCATAAACGGCAAGGGAATCAGTTGGATGAGACATCTCTCTATTAAGTGGACTTTGACCGCAGCGCTCGCGCTGATGGTATTGATGATAGGACTGATAAGTGGATTGGGGTTTTATGCCAATCACACCAGCGGCCGAGCGCTTGAGGAGTTAGCCGATGTCAATGTTCGGTTAACCAATCTCGCCAACCGTACCCAAGTCAATGCACTCAGAGCACAAACGTTCCTGGACCGTTTTGCAAGCTTCAGTACGCAAGGCAATCCTGATAAAGGCCTGGAAAGCCTCCAACTGGCGATTGAGGCCGTAGCAATGGCCCAAGCGAATTTTGATGAATTCAGTGCGCTGTCGGTGCCAGAAGAGAGTGAGCTTGCCGGCTACCGTGAGGCTGTTGTTTTAAGCTACGAGGCATTTGTTACCGACGGCATTGTGCCCCTGCTGGAGGCTCCGCCGTTCCAGGTGCAGCGTCACCAGGAGGAATTAGGCGAGAGTGGTGTACGGCTGGATGAGGCCATGAACGGTTTTATCGCTTACACCGAGGCACGGGGGCAGCGCGTGATCGAGCAGGTGGGGAATTTGACCCAAACGGTCGGCGTGATTGCATTAGCGCTGCTCATCCTTTCGTTAGTGGCCGCCACTATTATCCGTATGGCTATGATGCACAGCGTCGTGCGCCCACTTAACCAGGCAATAGCGCATTTTGCCACCATTGCCGAAGGAGACTTGACCGACCGCATTGAAGCGCGAGGGCGTAACGAGGTGGGCCAATTGTTCAGCGCCCTGGCGGACATGCAGGCCAAGCTGAAAGCACTGGTGCACTCTCTACGCAGTAGCAGCGAGAGCGTTTTTAATGGCGCGGGCGATATCTCATCGGGAAGTCAGGACCTCTCTTCGCGCACTGAGCAGCAGGCATCTGCGCTGCAGCAAACAGCTTCGAGCATGGAGCAAATGTCAGCGACCGTGAGCAAAAACGCAGAAACCGCTCACACTGCAGACCAGCTGTCGATTGCTGCCTCTCAATCAGCGGAAGCTAGCGGCGAAGAAGTGCAGCGCACGGTACAGTTGATGCGTGACATTGCAGCCAGCGCAAGCCGCGTTAACGACATTATCGGGGTTATTGACTCGATTGCTTTTCAAACCAATATCCTGGCACTTAATGCATCGGTTGAAGCTGCTAGAGCCGGGGAGCAGGGGCGTGGGTTTGCGGTTGTTGCCAGTGAGGTGCGCTCATTGGCTACGCGCAGTGCCGCCTCCGCCAAAGAAATTCGTGACTTGATTGGGCAAACAACATCACAAATTAACGGCGGCGCGGAACAGGCTGAACGCAGTGGGCATACGATTCAACAAACGGTGCAGGCGATTGGGCAGGTAACCACGTTGATGAGCGAGATATCCACGGCAAGTCGTGAGCAGGATGGGGGCATTGAACAGATTAATGCCGCACTCACTGAAATGGACTCGGTCACGCAGCAAAATGCTGCCCTGGTGCAACAAACCAGTAGTGCAGCCAGCGCGCTTGAAGACCAGGCGCAGCAGTTAGCCACGTTGATAGCGACGTTTCGGCTAGATGAGCAAGCACCTGCCACCTCATCAAACCAACTGCCTGCGAAAACAGCCGTCATAAAAGAGAGCGTTGGCAAAGAGGGCGTTGGTAGAGAAAGTATTGCTAAAGAGAGCGCAGCTGAGGAGTGGGACGCGTTTTAACTGTTTTAACTACTCTAGCTGTTTTAAGAACGGGGCTGGATGCCTGCCAGGGCTACAAAGCATGTTGCTCTGGCAGGTGGCTGTAACAGGCTATACGTGGGCCGAGACGCGTAAGCGGACATAATCTGCTGTCCAGTTTCCTTGGCCATCTTTTAAGCTATGGCCAAGAAGAATCATGGTGTTATCCATAATTGAGTCTCGAAGATCATCTTCTAATCCATGTAAAAACGGATTGGCGAAGGTTTCAAGCCAGCCTGTCATCCCCGCCGGTAACGCGGTAGGGCGCGGAAGCAGCTCAATTGAATCTACCTGAAAACCAACCGTTTGCAGCAGGTGCGCGTACTCTTCCGTGGTCGGAAAATACCAAGGGTGCCGACCGCGAGCGCTAATACCCCGAAACTGAAGCGAAGCAATGAGCGCGGTACAAATAGCCGCGACATTACCGTGCCCGCCAAACTCAGCCACGAACCGCCCACCCGGTTTTAAAGCACGCTTAACGCCAGAAAGAACAGCCTGAGGGTCCAGCATCCAATGCAGTGAGGCGTTACTGAAAACGGCATCAAATTCGTGGTCAAACGGAAGCTCATGGGCATCAACAACGCGAGCAGTAACGCCGCGTTGACGTGCGGCTGTCACCATTTCCTCTGATGAGTCAATGCCTAATACATCAGCACCAAGATGCATTAAACGTTCGGTTAATGCGCCGTCACCGCAGCCCAGATCCAAAATGCGCTGGCCTGGCTGTGGCGAGAGCAGCTTTACGACGTCACTGCCTAATTTGGGAACAAAATGGGCATTTTCCGCATATTGTCCAGCATTCCACTCTTGACCATAGGCATCAGATTTAATGTTATTCATGGCAGCTTCCTGGCATCGATATGTTTCATCAGGGGATTATCAAAGAGTATAGCCTGAAGCGCTACAACATCCTTGTATGTAAAGAAAATTTCTTAACGCTAAGCGATTCCATTAGTGGCATATTCGTGACCTGCCGATAGCTGCTACCTTGATAGATAAACCAGCGAGTAGGGAATTCAATAATGGCAGGCGGATGGGCAAAAGAGGGTGCCGAACAAGAGCAAATCGAAAGAACACTGGATGATGCTGTCGAGCTTGCCCGCAGTCGGCTGCCGCAGGGCAAAAGCCGTAAGTATTGTGAAGAGTGCGATGAGGTGATTCCTGAGGCGCGCCGCCTTGCAGTCCCCGGGGTTCGGCTATGCGTTGTTTGCCAGAACGAGCACGACAAAAAACAGTCGAACGCTAGCAGCTATAATCGCCGAGGTAGTAAAGACAGCCAGCTTCGCTAAGCAAGCCCATGTTTGCGCTTATTGGATAAAAGCGTTTAGCAGTAGGCTATTAGCGTGCGACTGTGCGATTCTAGGCTTTGTACGAAAACTGCTTGCGCTCGACCATACGGCGTTAAAAATCAGCTCAAAATACTCATTTACCCATGTAAACTCCGTTTTTTCGCTGATTTTTGCCTTGTCTGGTCTTCGCTCAGCGACTTTTCGTACAAACCCTGGTGTTTGATAAGCGATACTGATTTATAAAGGCGAGGTACCATGAACGACGTTATTAAACTCTTGAAATCCCACCGTTCAGTTCGAAAATTCAAGGATCAGCCGATTGCACGAGAGCTTCTGATCGAACTTATCCAGGCGGGTCAAGGCGCGGCAACGTCCAGTCATGTTCAAGCCTATACGGTTATTCATGTTACAAATCCGGCTAATCGCGAGCAGATTGCTGAGTTAGCGGGTGGCCAGCCTTATATTGCCAGCTGTGCGGACTTTCTGGTCTTCTGTGCTGATATGAAGCGCCCAACCGAGGCATCTGAGCGGGCGGGTTCCAACGTTGTTCGAGGGATGACAGAACAGCTGTTGGTAGCCACGGTAGATACTGCTTTAATGGCGCAGAATGTTGCGACAGCTGCTGAATCAGAAGGGCTGGGCATCTGTTATATTGGCGGTATTCGCAATAACCCCCAAGCGGTTAGCGATCTGTTAAAGCTGCCTGAGCATGTTTACCCTGTATTTGGTATGTGCCTTGGCTATCCGTCTCATGAGCCGGAGGTAAAGCCCCGCCTGCCGGTTGAAGCGATCTTAAAAGAAGACTACTACAGCGACGACAGTGCGCAGGTGCAAGCGTTTGATGACACCATGCAGGCGTATTATCAGTCGCGTAGCAGTGGCAATAAAGACACCGATTGGTCACAAAACCTGAAGCCGCTGTTTGATAACAAACTACGACCCCATATGCGCGACTTCTTGATTCAGCGTGGCTTTGAAATGAAGTAGCCCAAACGGCACCTTGCTTATGACTGCCATCTCTCCTCTTCCTGATGCTTCATGAGTGATCAAATTCACTGCTACCAGCAGGTGGCAGTGATAATCTGGAAGCCGCCGTTTTTGAGGAAGCACTATGTGTAAGTTACGAACAGGGTATACGCGACAAACGGGCTTTGGCCTATTAATGGTGGTGACGATGTCGGCTGCAGGATGCAGCGGTTCCGAAGATGAACCCCCGAGTAATGTATCTGAACAGACAGCTACCAGCACGCAACCGGCTGACGCTTCTGTAGCGGAAGAGCCTGCGACCATCGTACCCTTGGAAGTCGCTATTTCGACATCGGTTGCCTTGCGTCCTGATCGGCGCCTGATGGTGGAGGGAGAAACCAATCTACCTGATCAGGCGCAGGTGCAGGTTATTGTCGAGCGCGAAGTGAGTCGTGTGCGCTGGAGGGCGCGTGCGCGGGTTAGTGACGGAGGCTTTATTGCCGGTCCATTTGGTTCAGGGAGCGGTTTGCCGGATGGTGGCTATATCGTACAGGTGCAGCTTTCCGAAGCCAGTGTGCAGCCTCAAACCGTACAAGCCGTGATCGGTAATCGCGGGGAGAATTTGGCGGGAGAGCTGGTTAGCCAATCCCGCCATGGGTTGGGTCAAGTGGCCACCTACTCACGCCGTTTCTTGGTGGGGGAGGAACCAAGACGAACACGTGACCAGGTGGAAGTGCATTAACATTTACGGGGATGTAGATGCTTTAGACAGAACGCCAATGGGCTAACAGTACCGCATGTATTTCTACGTCAGAAGGCGCTTTTGCAAAGTGCTCAAGTACAAAACGCTCATCGCGACTGACAAGATAATGCCCGGCTTTATGAAATACGTGCGTCGGGCCCAGCAGCAGTAAATCATTGGCTGCGACGGGTGAAAAGTCAGTGCCTGAATCTGGCGTTGCCATAACACAGGGTGCTTTCCAGTCGATATTTAACGCTAAATGGTGTGGAACGGTAATTGTCGTTGCTTGCACCTGTTCCCAGGGGAGGGGGCCAGTGTGTTTCAACGTCAACAGTTGAGGGGCGGTGTCGCCTTCCAGCAAGGTAGCAAGTGAACAATCCAACGCCTCGGCTAGAGCGACCAAACGCTCGTGACCAATTTGTTTAATTGCACCTGATTCCCAGTAGGAAATAGTAACATCCGACACGCCAACGTTACGTGCTAGGGCAGCTTTGTTGAGCTTGGCCCTAAGACGCAATTGCTTAATACGTGAGCCTAGCGATTCCATTTCGATTTCCTATAATTGAGCTGTGTAAGCTCGTTAAGTTTACTTCAACCACAGTTGCAGCGATGTGAGCACGCTTAGTGCGTTTAAGCACTTTTTATAAGCATGATCGCCGATCATCGATGCCGCGCCATACTAAGCGATTGTTCAGTGTCGCGCATCTTGTAATCTTATAACCGTATTACTTTTTGTAAGACGCTTAAATATGAAAGTCGTTCCATCTACAGCGCTGTTGGTTATGCGTAGGGTAGGTATAATATCGCTACGCTTTCTCGCTATAAGGATGTCTTGATGACCGTTCGTACTCGCATTGCACCTTCCCCGACGGGGGATCCCCACGTTGGCACGGCGTATATTGCGCTGTTCAATTTATGCTTTGCGCGTCAGCATGGCGGGCAGTTTATTTTGCGCATTGAAGATACGGACCGCGTACGCTCAACGCCTGAGTCAGAGCAGATGATTCTGGACTCCTTGCGCTGGCTTGGGTTGGAGTGGGATGAGGGGCCTGACGTGGGCGGCCCACGCGGTCCGTACCGCCAAAGCGAACGTGGCGATATTTATGCGCAGCATGCTCAACAGTTGCTGGACGCTGGCCATGCGTTTAAATGCTACCGCACTGCAGAAGAGCTGGATGAGCTGCGTGAGTCGCGTAAGGCAGCAGGCTTGCATCTGGCGCTCAAGCCGGGTGACCTGGCTTTGGATGACGCAGAAGCTGCACGCCGGCAGCAGGAAGGCTGGCCTTATGTCGTGCGTATGAACGTGCCCAGCGAAGGTGTCTGTGTAGTAAACGATATGCTGCGCGGTACGATTGAAGTGGAGTGGGCACAAGTTGACGCGCAGATACTGCTCAAGTCGGACGGCATGCCTACTTACCATTTGGCGAATGTGGTAGATGACCATTTAATGGAAATCACGCATGTGCTGCGTGGCGAAGAATGGATTAACTCTGCACCCAAACACCAGCTGTTATATGAATACTTTGGTTGGGAAATGCCTGAGCTATGCCATATGCCGCTTTTGCGTAATCCCGACAAATCCAAGCTGTCCAAACGTAAAAATCCCACGTCGATTAATTTCTATCGTCGGATGGGCTTTTTACCTCAAGCGGTTACCAATTACCTTGGCCGTATGGGCTGGTCCATGCCGGATGAGCGCGAGAAATTTAGCTTACCCGATATGATGGCCGAGTTTGATATTCAGCGTGTATCGCTGGGCGGCCCGGTGTTTGATCTTGAGAAGCTTACCTGGCTCAACGGCGTTTATATCCGCGAGGACCTGGATGATGATGCGCTGCTTACTGCGCTGCGCGAATGGGCGTTTAATGATGCCTATGTAAGGCAGATTTTGCCCCAGGTACGTCCACGCGTAGAAACACTTTCACAAATCATGCCGCTAGCCGGGCACTTCTTCTCAGGCTTACCTACGCTTACAGAAGATGACTTCGCCAGTATTAAGCTGGAGAAAGATGAGTTAGTGAAATTGCTGCAGTTCCTGGTCTGGCGCTTCGAGGTACTACCTGCTTGGGATAAAGAAGCGTTGCTGGCCGAAGTAAAGAGCTTGTCAGCGTATTTCGAGCTTAAAATGAAAGTATTCCTGGCGCCTATTTTTATTGCGATTACAGGCAGTAGCTCAAGCACGTCTGTTATGGATGCTATGGCGATTCTGGGGTCCGATATCACTCGTGCGCGTCTGCGCAACGCTATTGATGTGCTGGGTGGCGTTTCCAAGAAACAAGCGAAACGTTTTGAAAAAGAGTACCGCGATCTGTAAGTCGTTCAGCTAATGGCTGCAGGAAACGCCATTCTCCATTGACGTTAGGCGTCTGGCGTTTTTCTGGGGTATTAATGCGCTTGACGAAGACGAGCGTAATCAGTATTATACGCTCCGTCTTCAGGACATGTGGGGCCTTAGCTCAGCTGGGAGAGCGCAACACTGGCAGTGTTGAGGTCAGCGGTTCGATCCCGCTAGGCTCCACCATTTAGTTTGTTTGTCGTAACGTCCCATTCGTCTAGTGGTCCAGGACACCGCCCTTTCACGGCGGTAACAGGGGTTCGAACCCCCTATGGGACGCCATCTCTTTTATACTCTTCTATCCCCATATTGATGTAGTAATGAACTCTTTCATTTGCTGCGTTTTTTCCTGCCTGTTATCTAGCTGAGCCGCTAAATCCTCACTTTATTTGTGGTATTTTCGCTTGACTTGTCCACTTTTGGTGGTCCTTGCTAAAGGTTGTGCACAACCCCGTGCTGCACCCGCGAAAAATATTCGAATTAACTTATCTTGTTTAAAAACAATGGCTTACATGAGGTCAAAAAATGACCAATTTAAGGGGAGGTCACTGTTCATGGCGATTCAGGGGCATTTGTGAGAGGTTATGAACAAGGTTATCCACAGATAGTGTGGAAAACATTTTTCCAACCTGGCTCTTAAAAAAGTCAAGCGCTATTACGGCCTTTTGCTCGCTTTTTGACTGGCGTTTTCGTCTATTGATGAGGTGAAGCATACGCGTTTGGAGAGGCGTTGTTGGATGCCGTGTTAATGAGGTCAGAATGCGCGTCTAGCGCACGTATTCGAACATGTTTAGAGGGATGGGCTTGCGGGAGTTATTAGGCTTGGAGAGCGGTCATATACAAGCAGAGACGCTTAAACAAGGAAGGCCACCCGTGGGTGGCCTTCTTGAAGATTAAACCATCGAAAATTATTTCGACGGGTAATCGCGTTGGTCATGGCCAGTGTAAAGCTGGCGCGGACGACCAATTTTATAGCTTTCGCTCAACATTTCGTTCCAATGGGAGATCCAGCCAATCGTGCGTGATACGGCAAAGATCACCGTGAACATATTGGTGGGGATGCCCATCGCTTTCAAAATAATGCCAGAGTAGAAGTCGACGTTCGGGTAAAGCTTGCGCTCGATGAAGTATTCGTCTTCAAGCGCAATTTGCTCTAGGCGTTTGGCAATTTTAAGCTGCGGGTCGTTCGCCATGCCCAGCTCGGCGAGTACTTCGTCGCAGGTCTCTTTCATTACCTTGGCGCGGGGATCAAAGTTGCGATACACGCGGTGACCAAAGCCCATTAGCTTGAACGGGTCTTCCTTGTCTTTTGCCTTATCAATGAAGCGTTGGATGTTCTCTTCAGAGTCGTCGCCAATCTCATCAAGCATCGCCAGTACGGCTTCGTTCGCACCGCCGTGTGCCGGGCCCCATAGTGCCGCAATGCCAGCGCTAATGCAGGCAAA
Organism: Halomonas hibernica; assembly: GCF_013183775.1. Taxonomy (NCBI): domain Bacteria; kingdom Pseudomonadati; phylum Pseudomonadota; class Gammaproteobacteria; order Oceanospirillales; family Halomonadaceae; genus Halomonas; species Halomonas hibernica. The sequence continues at coordinate 240,024 of NZ_VIFN01000003.1, read as the reverse complement.
GGGGTTGGCGCCGGTCGAGCCTGCCAAGCGTACGGTAGAGGTGGAAGCATTCTGCTCATGGTCGGCATGTAGCATGAAAATGCGATCCATCGCTTTCGCGTAAACCGGGTTGATCTTGTACTCTTCGCACGGGTTGCTGAACATCATGTAGAGGAAATTCTCTGCATAACTCAGGTCGTTGCGCGGGTAATTAAACGGCTGACCAACATTATACTTGTGCGACATGGCCGCCAGAGTAGGCATTTTGGCGATCAGGCGAATAGCACTAATAGTGCGGTCTTCTTCTTTAGTGATATCCATGTGGTCATGGTAGAACGCCGCAAGGCCGCCTACGACGCCGCACATAATTGACATGGGATGCGCGTCGCGGCGAAACCCTTTAAAGAAGTTGTTGATTTGGTCGTGCACCATCGTGTGATTACGAATGCGTGCAGCGAAGTCCGTGTACTGCTCGTCGTTGGGCAGTTCACCAAAAAGCAGGGTATAGCTCAGTTCAACAAAGTTGGACTCTTTAGCCAGTTGGTCAATAGGGTAGCCGCGATGCAGCAGTACGCCTTTGCCGCCGTCAATATAGGTGATGGCAGATTGGCAAGAAGAGGTGGCCATAAAGCCAGGGTCGTAGGTGAACAGGCCTTCCGCACCTAAGCCACGGACATCAATAACGTCTGGGCCAAGGGTGCCGGAGTACATGGGTAGTTCGATCGTTTTATCAAGACCGTCTACCGTCAATGTTGCTTTCCTGTCAGCCATGTTGGCCTCCTTTCGGATTCGGGTTGGGACGTAAAGTCATTGTTTCGCATGCCGCGCCGGCGAAAAGGTTTGCCCACTATAAGAGCGCGCGACATTTTGTCAATTATGCAAAGCGCTAGGCATGGGTGGTGCGTGTATGGTTATGCAAAATTATTATCTTAGACAATTTTTGTATATGGCAAATGATAGCTATAGTAACCAGGTGTCAGAGATTTGACGAATCCTTAACAGGCTTATCAAATTATCGTGACTCTGTCACTATATCGATGCTGCATTGCAAAATCGACTCGGGCGGGCTGCTTTTTTTTGCAACATAATTGAGTTAGGTCCGAGTTCGGTTTGTCAGCAGGGGCGAAGGTTCTTATAATCCACGGCGCGCGACCGGCAGGTAGGTGGTCGTGCCCGACTTGGCAAACGGCCGAGCCCCTTCCAGCAACCACTGCCCGCTCGGGCTATGCCCGACCTGTCGCAGAGCGGGCCAAGAGAGTGTGTATAAGCCGTGAATAGCAAACGACCCGTAAATTTAGATCTAACAACGATACACTTCCCACTTCCGGCACTGACGTCGATTGCCCACCGTATTACGGGGGTTATTCTGTTCGTTGGCCTGGTGTTCGCTTTTTGGGCGTTGGGTAAGTCACTTTCATCTCCAGCAGGCTTTGATGCCGTTAGCAGCGCACTTGCCAATAATTTATTGGCCAAGTTCATTGCTTGGGGACTGCTTTCTGCGCTGGCGTTCCATTTTGTAGCAGGGATTAAACACCTGTTAATGGATGCCGATATTGGTGTGACACTAGAAGGTGGTGTGCAAAAAGCACAGATCACCGTTGTGGTGAGTGCCGTTCTAATTATTCTGGCAGGAGTTTGGGTATGGTAACCAACGTCACAAGTTTTGGCCGAAGCGGACTGTCTGATTGGCTGATGCAGCGTGTGTCTGCGGTGGTGCTGGCCGTTTACACGGTCTTTATGGTGGCCTATCTGTTGTTTAATCCAGACCTTGACTACTACACCTGGAGCGGCCTGTTTAACCAAACGTGGATGCGGATCTTCTCATTGCTGGCTTTTATATCCATTGCAGCACATGCCTGGATTGGCTTGTGGACCGTAACCACTGATTACCTTAAGTCCACTGGCCTGCGCGTAGGTGCCCAGACGCTGATTATTCTGGCTATCTTCGTGTACCTGGTTTGGGGCATTCAAATTCTGTGGGGAGCTTGATAAATGTCTAACCTTCGTAGCCTGACGTTTGACGCCATTATTATCGGTGGCGGTGGCGCTGGCCTGCGCGCTGCTTTAGAACTGGCGAAGTCCGGTAAACAAACAGCCGTCCTTTCCAAAGTCTTCCCGACACGCTCTCACACTGTCTCTGCCCAGGGCGGTATTACCTGCGCTATCGCGTCTTCTGATCCCAATGACGATTGGCGCTGGCACATGTACGACACTGTTAAAGGCGGCGACTATATCGCTGACCAGGACGCGTCGGAGTATATGTGCTCTGAAGGCCCGAAAGCTGTATTTGAACTTGAGCACATGGGCCTGCCGTTTTCGCGCTTTGATAACGGCCGCATCTATCAGCGTCCGTTCGGTGGCCAGTCCAAGAATTTCGGTGAAGGCGGCCAGGCGGCGCGTACTTGCGCGGCGGCAGACCGTACCGGTCACGCACTGCTGCACACGCTTTACCAGAACAACCTTAAGAACAATACAACGTTCTTGAATGAGTGGTACGCGGTTGATCTGGTGAAGAATGGCAACGGTGACGTGGTGGGTTGTATCGCCATGTGCATTGAAACTGGCGAAGTTGTTCACGTTAAATCCAAAGCCACTGTATTGGCGACTGGCGGTGCTGGCCGAATTTACGCATCTACCACCAATGCCCTGATCAATACGGGTGACGGTATCGGTATGGCGTTGCGTGCGGGCTTCCCGATGCAGGATATGGAAATGTGGCAGTTCCACCCGACCGGTATTTACGGTGCGGGCACGCTGGTAACCGAAGGGTGCCGCGGGGAAGGTGGCTACCTGATCAATAAAGACGGCGAGCGCTTTATGGAGCGTTACGCGCCCAACGCGAAAGACCTGGCGGGTCGTGACGTTGTTGCGCGTTCCATGGTCATGGAAATTCTGGAAGGCCGCGGTTGTGGCGAGAAGGGCGACCACGTCTTCCTGAAGCTTGATCACTTGGGTGAAGAGGTGCTGAGCAAGCGTCTGCCTGGTATCGTTGAGCTTTCAAAGACTTTTGCTCATGTCGATCCAGCGAAAGACCCGATCCCGGTCGTGCCGACCTGCCACTATATGATGGGCGGTATTCCGACCAACATTCATGGTCAGGCGATTCTGCAGGACGAAAGCGGCAACGACCAGATCATCAACGGTCTGTTCGCCTGTGGTGAAGCAGCGTGCGTATCTGTTCACGGTGCTAACCGTCTGGGCGGAAACTCCTTGCTGGACCTGGTGGTGTTTGGCCGTGCCGCCGGTATGTTTATTGAAGGCGCGCTGAACGAAGGTATTGAGTACCTGGATGCCTCCGAGTCTGATATTGAATCAGCGATGAAGCGCATTACTCGTTGGAACGAGTCGGAAGGCGGTGAGAGCATTCCTGCGCTGAAAGCAGAGCTTCAGGACATCATGCAGAACTCTTTCGGTGTATTCCGTGAAGAGAAAAACATGCTGGAAGGCGTTGAGAAGCTTGCCAACCTGCGCAGCCGTATTGCCAATGCTCACCTGCCTGATAAGTCCAATGCTTTCAACACGGCCCGTGTAGAAGCGCTGGAACTTGATAACCTGATGGAAGTGGCCGAAGCGACGGCAATTGCTGCCCTTGAGCGTAAAGAGAGCCGCGGTGCCCATTCACGTTACGATTACCCAGACCGTGACGACGTCAACTGGCTGAAACACTCGCTCTACTTCCCGCTCACCAAAGAGCTGAAGCAGCGCGACGTCAACTTCAAGCCGAAAACTGTTGATACGTTCGAACCCAAGGTTCGTACCTACTAAACTCCGCATTGACGAGAGGGAGTTATAATGTCCAATCTTCAGGTATCCGTATACCGTTACAATCCGGAAACCGACTCCGCGCCCTATATGCAGGAGTTCCAGGTTGATACCAAAGGGCGCGATGTCATGGTGCTGGATGTTCTTCATATGATGAAAGAACAGGACAGTGGTCTGGCATTCCGTCGTAGCTGCCGCGAAGGCGTTTGCGGCTCTGATGGTATGAACATGAACGGCAAAAACGGCCTGGCGTGTATTACACCGCTGTCAGATGTTGTGAAAAACAACAAGCTGATCCTGCGCCCGCTGCCTGGTCTGCCGGTTATCCGCGATATGGTTGTGGATATGGGGATTTTCTATAAGCAGTACGAGCGTATTCAGCCGTACCTGCAAAATGAAACGCCAGCGCCCGCCATTGAGCGCCTGCAGTCGCCCGAAGACCGTGAAAAGTTGGATGGCCTGTACGAGTGCATCTTGTGTGCTTGCTGCTCTACGTCTTGCCCGTCGTTCTGGTGGAACCCGGACAAGTTCGTAGGACCTGCTGGCTTGCTGCAGTCTTACCGCTTCCTGGCGGATTCGCGCGATACCGCAACCCGCGAGCGTTTGACCAGCCTGGAAGATCCGTTCTCGGTGTTCCGCTGCCGCGGCATCATGAACTGCGTAGCGGTTTGCCCGAAAGGCTTAAATCCGACGCGGGCCATCGGTAAAATTCGCGAAATGCTGCTCGCAGATGCAACATAAACGCCTTGTGAGTCAATAAAAAGCGTTTGCCACGCAACAAGTCTCGTTTTACTACTTAAATCGTGGCGCTTCGCTTGTTATCATAGGGCTTGTCATAAGGTGCGGCGCGTCGCCGCACTTTATGAGCAGTCAAGTTTAAAAGCCGGTGCTGCGAGTACCGGCTTTTGAGCATGAACTGAGTAAGAATAGCAATTAAGAAATAGCAGTTAAGAAATAGCAATTAAGTAGGGCTTCCGGCCGTTGGTCGGTGCCGCCGGTACATGTTCCGCCCCGCCGGCAGGGCAATAGCGATGTCGTTGTTTTTTGCAGCGATGCCGATACCACCCCATCAGTGTAGGGTGACCGAGAGATGCAACAAGGCATAATGGAGTTAATGTGGCGTTCCTCTCACGTTAGTGGTGGCAATGTCCACTACGTGGAAGCGCTTTACGAGCAGTACCTCGCCGATCCAGATGCTGTTTCTGACGAATGGCGTAGCTATTTTGACCAGCTACCGAGTTCCGAGGGCAGTGCCTCCCACGATGTTCCACTAAGCCCGACTCGTGATCAATTCTACCAGCTAGGTCGTGAAAGCCGCCCGGGCCGGGTAGTTGCCGCTGCCGATAGCGGTGAGAACAAAAAGCAGGTGAAAGTCCTGCAGTTGATCAATGCGTATCGCTTCCGTGGTCATCAAAAGGCTGATATCGATCCGCTTGGGCTGCGTAATCCTACCCCCGTCCCTGACCTCGATTTATCATTCCATCAGCTGACGAAGGCTGATCTTGATACCGAGTTCCAGACCGGTTCGTTTTTCCTGGGTATTGATAAGGCACCACTGCGTGAGATCGTGGACGCGCTGGAGAAGACGTACTGTCGCTCCATCGGCTGTGAGTTCATGCATATCGTGGACACAGAAGAGAAACGCTGGCTACAACGGCGCTTCGAATCAGTGCGCAGTGCTCCCAAGTTTAGTGACGATGTTCGCAAGCATGTGCTCGAGCGTCTGACGGCTGCTGAAGGTTTGGAAACTTACCTGGCATCCAAATATCCAGGTACCAAACGCTTTGGTCTTGAAGGTGGTGAAGTCTTTGTACCCATGATGGACGAGCTTATCCAGCGTGCTGGCGGTTATGGTACGAAGGAAGTCGTTATCGGTATGGCGCACCGTGGTCGCCTCAACCTGTTGGTCAATATTCTGGGCAAAAACCCGGCTGACTTGATTGATGAGTTTGATGGTAAGAAGGTGATTGAGCGTGGTTCTGGTGATGTGAAGTATCACCAGGGCTTTAGCTCCAACGTCATGTCACCGGGCGGCGAAGTCCACCTGGCCATGTCGTTCAACCCCTCGCACCTGGAAATTGTCGCACCGGTTGTTGAAGGTTCCGTACGCGCGCGCCAAGACCGCCGCAAGGATCCTGCCGGCGACAAGGTGTTACCCATCAATATTCATGGCGATGCTGCCTTCGCGGGTCAAGGCGTCGTCATGGAGACATTCCAGATGTCTCAGACCCGGGCCTATAAGACCGGCGGCACGATTCACATCGTCATCAATAACCAGGTGGGCTTTACGACGTCCAACCCCATGGATGCTCGTTCGACCGAGTACTGTACCGACATTGCCAAGATGGTCCAGGCGCCCATCTTCCATGTGAATGGTGATGATCCTGACGCCGTTATCCATGCGACCCAAGTGGCGCTGGATTACCGTCAACAGTTCAAAAAAGACGTCGTTATTGATCTGGTCTGCTACCGTCGCCGTGGCCATAACGAAGCCGATGAGCCGTCCGGTACGCAGCCTTTGATGTACGCCAAAATCAAGGATCATGCGTCGACGCGTACGGTTTACGCTAAGCGTTTGGTTGACCAGGGCGTTCTATCTGAAGATGATGCCAAAGCGATGATGGAAACGTATCGCGATGATCTGGTCGCGGGTAACCACGTTGCCAATGCACTGGTTCAGGAGCCCAATCAATCCCTGTTTGTGGACTGGGCGCCGTACCTGGGGCATGAGTGGACGGGCGATGCGGATACGTCTTTTGACATGAAGCGTCTTCAGCAACTGGCTGCGAAAATGTGCGAGATTCCGGATGGGGTCGAGGTGCAGCGCCAGGTAGCCAAGATTTACGAAGACCGCCGCAAGATGCAGGCCGGTGGCATGGCCATGAACTGGGGCTTTGCTGAAACGCTGGCCTACGCCACGTTACTTGACCAAGGGCACCCGATCCGGATTACTGGTCAGGATGTGGGTCGCGGTACGTTCTCGCACCGTCACGCTGTGGTTCATAACCAGAAAGATGGCTCTACCTACGTGCCGCTGCAAAACATGGCCGATGGTCAGCCGGTTTTCACCATTCACGACTCCTTCCTATCAGAAGAAGCTGTGTTGGCGTTTGAGTACGGTTATTCCACCACTGCGCCGAATGACCTGGTTATTTGGGAAGCCCAGTTTGGTGACTTCTTCAACGGTGCACAGGTGGTCGTTGATCAGTTCATCTCTTCTGGTGAGAGCAAGTGGGGCCGTTTATGTGGCCTAACGATGCTGCTACCCCATGGCTATGAAGGCCAGGGTCCAGAGCACTCGTCTGCGCGACTGGAACGTTTCCTGCAAATGTGTGCTGAGCACAACATGCAGGTCTGTGTGCCGACGACACCTGCGCAGATTTATCACTTGCTGCGTCGTCAGGTGATTCGTCCGCTGCGCAAGCCGTTGATTGTTATGTCGCCCAAGTCGTTGCTGCGTCACAAGGAAGCGGTATCGAGCCTTGAAGATCTTGCTCACGGTAAATTCCAAATGGTGTTGCCGGATCAAGCGGATCTGGCCGCTGAAAACGTAACGCGCGCGATTCTGTGCTCAGGCAAGGTCTACTATGATCTGGCCGCTTGGCGTGCAGAAAATGAGCGTAACGATACGGCGATCATTCGTCTTGAGCAGCTGTATCCCTTCCCGAAAGAAGAACTTCTGGAAGCGCTCCAGGCGTATGGCAATGTGGAAGATATTGTCTGGTGTCAGGAAGAGCCGTTGAACCAGGGCGCTTGGTACTCCAGTCAGCACCACATGCGTACAGTGGCCGATATGCTTAAAGATGGCCTCGGACGCGAGTTGAAATTTGCAGGACGTCCTGCCTCTGCCGCGCCGGCAGCGGGCTATATGTCCGTCCATACTGAACAGCAGCGCCAGCTGGTGGAAGACGCTTTCAATCTGTAAAGCGCCCACCAGATTTAGAGAACACCATAAGGGAAACGACATGGCTACCGAGATCAAAGCGCCAACCTTTCCGGAATCCGTTGCCGAAGGTACTGTGGCTACGTGGCACAAAAAGCCGGGTGACAGCGTCGAGCGTGACGAACTGATTGTTGAAATCGAAACCGACAAAGTGGTGCTGGAAGTGGTGGCACCTGAAGCGGGCACCCTGACTGACGTAATGGCCGAAGAGGGCGAAAGCGTCGCGTCTGAGCAGGTGCTTGGCAAAATCGGTGAAGGCAGCGCTTCAGGCGACAGCGGTAAAAAAGAAGAGCCATCTTCTGATGAGCCGAAAGCCGAGAAAGCTGATCAGCAAGACGAAAAGAAAGAAGAGAAAACAGAAGAGAAGAAAGCCAGCGGCGGCAAGCAGCATGATGTAAAAGCGCCGAGCTTCCCTGAGTCTATCCAGGAAGGCACCGTGGCGACTTGGCACAAAAAGGTCGGTGAAGCGGTTAAGCGCGATGAAGTGCTGGCTGATATCGAAACCGATAAAGTCGTACTGGAAGTGGTTGCGCCTGCTGACGGTGCGCTGGCAGAAATCAAAGCCGAAGAGGGCAGCCAGGTAGAGTCCGAAGCAATTCTCGCGGTCTTCACCGAAGGTGGCGGTAGCAACGTAGCAACAGCGGCTGATAAAGAGCCAGCCGCCTCTGCTGACGATGGCGCCAGCGATGAGAAAATGGGCGACAAGATCGTCGCACCGGCGGCGCGCAAGCTGGTTGCCGAGCACGACCTTGACGTTGCCAAAATTGAAGGTACGGGCAAAGGCGGTCGCGTCCTGAAAGAAGACGTGCAAAAAGCCGTTAAAGATGGCTCCGCCAAGAAAGGTGCTGCCAAGTCTTCTGCGCCGAGCAACGCCGCAGCGACCCCAGCGGCTGTTGAAGGCGAGCGTGTTGAAAAACGCGTGCCGATGACCCGCCTGCGTCAAACGATTGCCAAGCGTCTGGTACAAGCTCAGCAAACCGCTGCCATGCTGACCACGTATAACGAAGTGGACATGACTGAGATCATGGCCCTGCGTGCGCAGTACAAAGACACCTTCCTAAAAGCTCACGATATCAAGCTGGGCTTTATGGGCTTCTTTGTAAAAGCGGCAACTGAAGCTCTCAAACGCTTCCCGGATGTTAATGCCTCTATCGACGGTACCGACATCGTGTATCACGGTTACCAGGATATCGGTGTTGCGGTATCCACCGACCGTGGTCTGGTGGTCCCTGTACTGCGCGACACCGACAGCATGAAAATTGCTGATGTCGAAAGAACGATTGTTGATTTCGGTAAGCGTGGTCGTGACGGCAAGCTGGGCATGGACGACATGATCGGCGGCACCTTCACCATCACCAATGGTGGTACGTTCGGTTCTCTGATGTCGACGCCGATTATCAACCCGCCGCAAACGGCTATTCTGGGGATGCACAAAATCCAGGATCGTCCGATGGCTATTAATGGCAAGGTTGAAATCCGCCCCATGATGTACCTGGCACTGTCATATGATCACCGTATGATTGATGGCAAAGACGCCGTACGTTTCCTGGTTACGCTTAAAGAATTGCTGGAAGACCCGGCACGTCTGCTGCTGGACGTCTAAGGTACGTAGACCACGTATCCTTGCGTATTGATATTTCGATACGCGCCACCCTTCTTATGCAGTCGCACACCGCTCTTCTCTCGGCAATGTAAAGACGGGAGAAGAGCACCGAGCTAAAGGAGCCAACATGGCTGACAAGTTTGATGTGATCGTTATCGGCGCCGGCCCTGGCGGTTACGTAGCTGCTATCCGCGCAGCACAAATGGGCCTGAAAACAGCCTGTGTTGAAAAATGGGTTAACAAGGAAGGCAAGACTGTTCACGGCGGCACCTGCCTGAACGTCGGTTGTATTCCTTCCAAAGCGCTGCTGGAAACCTCACATAAGTTTGTTGAAGCACGTGATCACTTTGCTGAAGTTGGCATCGAGATTGACGCGCCGAAGGCTAACATCGCCAAAATGCTCGAGTTCAAAAACTCGGTCATTAACAAAAACGTTGGCGGCATCAGCGCACTGTTCAAGGCCAACGGTGTTACTTCGCTGGAAGGTAAAGGTAAAGTTACTTCGTCTACAGAAGTTGAAGTAACCGACCACGATGGCAATGCCACGACCTACACGGCTGACAACATCGTTATCGCCGCAGGCTCCGTGCCGGTTGAAATTCCGCCGACGCCGCTGACCGACGACCTGATAGTGACGTCTACAGGCGCACTTGAGTTTACCGAAGTACCCAAGCGTTTGGGTGTTATCGGTGCCGGTGTTATCGGCCTGGAGCTGGGCAGCGTTTGGAAGCGTTTAGGTTCTGACGTGACCGTTCTTGAAGCCATGGACAGCTTTTTGCCGATGGTTGACGGCGCGATTGCCAAAGAGACCCAGAAGCTGCTCAAGAAACAGGGTCTGGACATCAAACTGGGCGCACGCGTGACCGGTTCTGAGGTCAAGGACAACGAAGTCGTCGTTAAGTACACCGACGGTGACGGCGAGCAGGAAATGACCTTCGACAAACTGATTGTTTGTGTGGGTCGTCGTCCTTATACGCAAGGCGTGATTGCCGATGGCGTAGGCGTTGAGCTTGACGAGCGTGGCTTTATTTTCGTTGATGACCAGTGCCGTACCAATGTCCCGAGCGTTTATGCAATCGGTGACTGTGTACGTGGTCCAATGCTTGCTCATAAAGCGTCTGAAGAAGGCGTTATGGTCGCTGACATTATCGCTGGCCATAAAGCTGAAATGAATTACGACGCCATCCCCAGCGTTATCTACACCTCGCCTGAAGTCGCGTGGGTAGGTATAACCGAGCAAGATGCCAAAGCGAAAGGCATCGAAGTCAAAACCGGCTCGTTCCCGTTCTCTGCCAACGGTCGTGCGCTTGCCAACAATGCCCCTGAAGGTATGGCCAAGATTATTGCCGATGCCGAAACAGACCGCATTCTGGGTATGCACATCGTCAGTCAGCACGCGGGTGAGCTGATTGCCCAAGGCGTTATCGCGATGGAATTTGGTTCCAGCGCTGAAGATCTAGCGTTGACCTGCTATGCCCACCCGAGCACTTCTGAAGCCATTCATGAAGCGGCTCTCGCGGTGGAAGGCCATGCAATTCACATGGCCAATCGTAAAAAGCGCAAATAAGTTCAGCGGTAACTACCAGGCGCCACCATTAGGTGGCGCATCACTTTCGGGCATGTTGTAAAATAGCGCGCGAAAGTACGGGGACAGCCCGTTTTGAAAACGGGTTGTCGTTCGAGTCACATGCAACCAATGGCATGAATCGATGAACCTTCACGAGTATCAAGGCAAACAGCTGTTTGCTGATTATGGTCTACCAGTGTCTAAAGGCTTTGCCGTGGACACTCCCGAAGAAGCAGTAGAAGCCTGCAAAAAGATCGGCGGCGACATGTGGGTAGTTAAAGCCCAGGTGCACGCAGGTGGCCGTGGTAAAGCGGGTGGCGTTAAGTTGATCAAAGATCCGGCTGAAGCGAAGGCGTTTGCCGAGCAGTGGCTGGGCAAAAACCTGGTAACCTTTCAGACTGACGAAAAAGGTCAGCCGGTTGCCAAGATTCTGGTAGAGACCTGCACTGATATCGCCGATGAGCTTTACCTCGGTGCCGTTGTCGATCGTACTACCCGTCGCGTGGTCTTCATGGCCTCGACCGAAGGTGGTGTTGAAATCGAAACGGTTGCTGAAGAGACGCCGGAAAAGATTCTTAAAGCCGAAATTGATCCGCTGGTTGGCGCACAGCCGTACCAGGCGCGTGAGTTGGCCTTTGCTCTGGGCCTGAAAGGCGACCAGGTCAAGCAGTTCACCAAGATCTTCCTGGGCCTATCCAAGTTGTTCCACGACAAGGATCTGGCACTTTTAGAGATCAACCCGTTGGTTATCACTGACGAAGGCAACCTGCACTGCCTCGACGCCAAACTGGGCCTCGACAGCAACGCGTTGTACCGTCACCCGGACCTGCAGGCCATGCGCGACCCTTCCCAAGAAGATCAGCGTGAAGCCGATGCAGCGAAGTGGGAACTGAACTACGTCGCACTCGACGGTAACATTGGTTGCATGGTAAACGGCGCAGGCCTGGCCATGGGCACCATGGACATCGTTAACCTGAGTGGCGGCAAGCCGGCTAACTTCCTGGACGTTGGCGGCGGCGCGACCAAAGAGCGCGTAGCAGAAGCGTTCAAGATCATCCTGTCTGACGACAACGTGAAAGCCGTTCTGGTTAACATCTTCGGCGGTATCGTACGTTGCGACATGATTGCTGAAGGCATTATCGGTGCCGTTGAGCAAGTGGGTGTCAACGTGCCGGTCGTGGTTCGCCTGGAAGGTAACAATGCCGAGTTGGGTGCTGAGAAACTGGCGTCCAGCGGTCTGAACATCATCGCTGCTACCAGTCTGACCGATGCGGCTCAGCAGGTTGTTAAAGCGGCGGAGGGCAAGTAATGAGTATCCTGATCGATAAGAACACCAAGGTCATCTGCCAGGGTTTCACTGGTGGCCAGGGCACGTTCCACTCCGAGCAGGCGATTGCCTATGGTACGCAAATGGTCGGTGGTGTTACGCCGGGCAAAGGCGGCCAGGAGCATTTGGGCCTGCCAGTTTTCAACACCGTTAAAGAAGCGGTAGAGAAAACAGGCGCGGAAGCCAGCGTTATCTACGTACCGGCTCCGTTCTGCAAAGACTCAATCCTTGAAGCTGCTAACGCTGGCATCAAGCTGATCGTTTGCATCACCGAAGGCATTGCTACGCTTGATATGCTCGACGCAAAAGTAAAATGCGACGAGCTGGGCGTGCGTCTGATTGGCCCGAACTGCCCGGGTGTTATTACGCCGGGTGAGTGCAAAATCGGTATCATGCCGGGTCACATCCACCAGCCGGGCCGTGTGGGTATCGTTTCCCGCTCTGGTACGCTGACTTACGAAGCCGTTAAGCAGACCACTGACCACGGTTTCGGTCAGTCTACCTGTGTCGGTATCGGTGGCGACCCGATTCCAGGTTCCAACTTCATCGACATTTTGGAAATGTTCGAGAAGGATCCGAAAACCGAAGCGATCGTCATGATCGGCGAAATCGGTGGTACGGCTGAAGAAGAAGCAGCCGCCTACATCAAGGATCACGTTTCCAAGCCAGTGGTTTCTTACATTGCCGGTGTTACTGCACCTCCTGGCAAGCGTATGGGCCACGCTGGCGCCATCATTTCTGGTGGTAAAGGCACGGCTGACGAGAAGTTTGCTGCTCTTGAAGACGCCGGTGTTAAAACCGTTCGTTCTTTGGCAGAAATCGGCGACGCACTGAAAGAAGTGACGGGCTGGTAAGCTGGCAAGCGGATCAAAAAGGGGTGCCGTTTGGCACCCCTTTTTTGTGTCTTCAAGTTGACTGCACCGCCGTCATTTTAACCCTCGACCTCACGCTTGCGCCCTTCAAGAATTTTTCTGAGTAGCGGGCGTCCTGCCATCAGCATAAATACCGGCGCCCCGGCGATCAGATAAAAATAGTAGGTGACAGCACGCCAGATCAAGATAGCGGCTGCCGCGCTGCTTTGACCCACTATAGGGGCCAGCAGGGCCGACGAGGAGAGCTCTGCGCCCCCAGCACCGCCGGGCAGCAGGGTCAGCTGGCCAGCCGCCATGGAGAGCATCTGCACCAGGAAGGTCCATGCCCAGTCCAGATGTTGTCCAAGGCCGTACAGCGTAACGTAGAGAATGCTGTAGCGCACGATCCAGTGCACGATCCCGAATCCGAAGGCCAAAGCCAGCGCTGAGCGCGGCAACTGAAGGGTTTCGGTAAAGGCCTGCTTGAAGAGCAGGATGCGGCGCACCATGGCATGCTGGAGCCGTGCACTGACACGCATTCGAGACAGTAGGCGGCCGGTCACAATTAGTACGCGGCGATGATAGCGGCCTATGAGAATGACGCCGAGCAGCGCCAGGCACAAGAGTGCCATGGGTACCACTAGCATCCATCCTAGCCGGGCATCAATGGAGCGCGTGATGACATAAATCATCATCGCGATCATCGAACAGAGAAAAAACAGCAGGTCAATGATCTGGTCTACAGCAAAAATGGCAGTGGTTTGCGCGGGTCGTACGCCACGTCGCGTGAGAAGGGCGATCAGTGTCAATGGCCCACCGCTTCCCCCAGGCGTGGCGCAAATGGCGAATTCAGTGGCCATTACCGTACCGGTTGCACGCATCAGGCCCATGTTGCCGGCGCGTCCCGCCAGTAGAACACGCAGCTTGGCACCGTTAAGCAGCCAGCAGACCAATATCATGCACAACATCAGCGCAAACAGACTTGGTGGAAATCCGGCAAGTAAATGAATAAGGTCAGTGCCACCCAATAATAGGGGGATGGCCATAACAGCGATGAGACCTGCGGTCAGCAGCCAGAGTGTTCTTTGCATGCGTTTAATTATTCAGAGGTGGGTTTGGCGCTGGGCGAGCGTTTTCAAGGCGGGTACCCATACGTGATGACAAGGTGCCAGTCTGATCGTGCTGACTGCAATGGCGCTGTAACCAACTGATCTTGGTGGTGGGCCGATAGCCTTCTTCTAACAGGCGTCGAATCGTCGTCAGCCAGTATCGCCTTGAAATAGCATGGCGCATATCCACGGGGTGTAACCCCAGGCGAATCAGTGGCGCTTGACGATGACGACGCCTGGCCCGCTCATTAACGACCCAGGACATACCGCGTCGCCAGCGGCTGCGTGCGCTCCACACTAGCGAGGGCGCCTTAATCGGTGTGTAGTCTGGCAGAAAGTACAGCTGGCCAGGGTCGCTGGTATAGGAAAACCCTTGGGTTTTTAGTGCCTGCCGTGCGCCTTCGCCTAAAAGCCAGGCAGGCGCAACGAATCCCTCCAGTGGCCAGTCTTGAGCACGAAAAAGTTCGACGCCACGCTGTAAACGTTCAAGCGCATCAGCGTAGCTGAGCGGGTAAAACTCACCTTCATAGGTATAAAGCCGTCGCATGAAGTAGTCGCGCGGCGTGCGGGGGGCGGGCGCATCATCGCAGTGATAGAAACCATGTAACGCCAGTTCGTCTCCGCGCTCCCTGCGCTGATGCAGAATCCGCAGCATGTCGGTGTCTTTAAAGGTGTTACTGCGATGATGAAAGTCGGGCACGACAAGCCAGGTCATGGGGACTTTTCCCATGCTATCGACCTCCTCGACAAAGGCGCGATAGTCCGGCCAGGTGATGGGGGCAATGTCATGGAGTACCAGTGCAAATTCCCTGTTAGCCATGCTGTGCGCTCACCGTTGCCGTATGACTAATGCCGAGAAGTTCGCGATAGTGCTGCATAACCCCCTGCACGACGATATCCCAGTCATGGTGGCGTTCTACATGCGCGCGCGC
This sequence comes from Halomonas hibernica, assembly GCF_013183775.1. NCBI lineage: Bacteria > Pseudomonadati > Pseudomonadota > Gammaproteobacteria > Oceanospirillales > Halomonadaceae > Halomonas > Halomonas hibernica. The sequence goes on along the minus strand of NZ_VIFN01000003.1, from coordinate 224,951 downwards.
GCGACGGCCCATGGCTTTTGCATCGTTTTCAAAAAGCGCCTGAATGCTGCGAGCCATATCTTCACTGTCCAGTGGTCGACACAACACTCCGCACTCTTCGGGAACGTTTTCGGTCAGCGCACCGGCGCGGGCTGCCACTACCGGAATGCCACAAGCCATGGCTTCCAGCACAATCAGCCCGAAGGTTTCCTGGGTGCCTGCATGTAACAACGCATCGCTACTGGCGAAATAACGTGCAATCTCGGCGGTCGGGCAAAAATGATTGATGACCGTTACGTTGTCGGGAACCTGAGTCGGCATTGAGGAGCCGACCATCAGTAAATGATAGCGCTGTGTGGATGTGCCGCTCTTCAGGCGGCGCATGGTCTCCAGCAGGATCGACAGGTTTTTTTCCTGCGAGCCACGCCCGGCAAAAACCAGCAGGCGTGTGTCATCATCAAGCCCCAGTTCGACCCTGACCTGCTCATCGCGAAGTTCAGGACGAAAGGTGGTGAGATCTACGCCCAGCGGCTGAACGCGAACCTCCTTAATACCTAGCCCTTCGAGTCGCTCTGCCATCACACGGCTCGGAGCGAGGACGCGATCATAATGATCATAAAGCCGCTTGATGTAGCCATTGATCAGCGAACGTGACCAGCCCCCCAGCCGATTGCTGATCATGGTGGGTAGGTCGGAGTGGTAAAAGGCTATCAGCGGGATATCAAGCTCACGGGCGCTTGCGATGGCCGCCCAGCCGACGGTATACGGGTCGCCGGCTTCGATCAGGTCCGGACGTACCTCATTAAGCGCTCGCCGCCAGGGACGCCTTGTCAATGGGAAGCGATAGCCATTGCTGAAAGGCAGTGGGGTTGCGGGCACATCAACACGGTGATCTTGGGATATATACACATGGCGCTCGCCAGGCACCAGCAGGGTATGGCGAGCATCGGTCAGGGCGTTCAAGCGATGACGCTTGGCATCAAGATAGGTACGTACGCCGCCACTGGAGGGCGCATAAAACATGGTCATGTCGGCAATATGCACTACGCCGATACCTCCTCGAACCACTGATAGTTGAGCGGGCGACTTATGATTGCAAACGCAGGGGGCCGCAGGCGCCCCCTGTATAATGTGTCATTTTGATGACCGCTGAGGCAAGCGGCTATTGCCAGGTTGCCGAGGTCATAAGCCCGCCCATATGGGCGGGCAGGCACTTTAGGCGGGGCGTGCCACCAGCGAACGGGTCTCTTCACGCGCTTCTACCAGCGCAACACGCAGGCTATCGCCCAGTTTATAGCGCTCTTCACCCTCGACCTGAATGCGTCCCTCTTTGTCATCAATAACCACTTTGTCGCGGTCGCTATGCATCAAGGGAGCTGGAACAAACGCGGTAGCGCCATTCTCAATCAGGCGTACGCGCATACCGCCACGGTTAATCGCCATAATGTCGGCTTCAAACGTGTCCTGGTTCTGCGCCGCAGGCGTTAAGAAGCGCACGTAGAGCCAGTCTTTCACATCACGCTCGGCCATCCGGTTTAGGCGGCGGCGCTCGGTGAGCTGCTCGGTTAACGCCTGGCTTGCTTCTGCCGGGGCCTGTTCGCTTTTCAGTACGCGTTTGATCAAACGGTGGTTGACCATATCGCCATACTTACGAATCGGCGATGTCCAGGTCGCGTAAGCAGCCAAGCCAAGGCCAAAGTGCGGGCCGGGCTGAGCAGACATGCTGGTAAAGCCCTGGAAACGACGCAGACGGGCATCCAGCCAGGCGTCATCGCGGCTCTCAAGCACGCGCTTAAGCTCTTTGTAGTGATCAAGTTCCGTTAACGCTTCACGCTCAACGGTAATCTCCTGGCTTGCCAGGAACTCTTGCGCCGCCTCGGCTTTTTCGGGCTCAAAGGCACGATGCACGTTAAAGATACCGTGGCCGATGTGGCTTGCCAGGAAGTCCGCGCAGCAGGCGTTGGCCGCAATCATCGACTCTTCAATCATGCGGTTGGCGATGCGCCGGTCTTCGGTATTGATCGCCAGCACATTGCCTGCCGCGTCCAGCTCAAAAACGTAATCGGGGCGATCTTTAAAGACCAGTGCGTGCTCGTTGCGCCAGGCGGTACGTGCTTCGGTGAGTTCCTGCAGCGCAGTAAGCTGCTCGGCGATGTTATCTTCGGGTGCCCAATCGCCTTGACCGTCAATCCAGTCAGAAACGCGGTCATACACGAGCCTGGCGTGCGATTTAACGTTCGCCGCGAAGAAGCGGTAGTCACCCAGGCTGCCGTCGGCATTGATAACCAACGTGCAGGCGAGTGTCGGGCGCTCTTGGCCTTCCCGTAGCGAACACAGGTCATCGGCCAACTGTTCAGGCAGCATGGTCACGTTTTGGCCCGGCAGGTACACGGTGAAGGCGCGAGTACGTGCTTCCAGGTCAGCGGCATGCCCCTCTTCTACATAGGCCGTGGGGTCCGCAATCGCGACGCTTAGCTGCCAGCCGCCTTCCGCGCGTTTGCTTACGTGTAGCGCATCATCCATATCGCGGGTTTTTTCACCGTCGATAGTGAAGAAGGGCTGCTCGGTAAGGTCTTCGCGGGTCAGGCCTTCTTCGTGTAATGGCCATTCGGTGCCCGCATCGGGGCAGTCCTGTTCCAGCGCGTGACGGGCAAGTGTGACGCGCCATGGCACCGCAGGGTCGTCCGACTTGGCGACCAACTCATCAATCTGGGCAAAAAAGCCGCGGTCATTCTCTTTAAGCGGATGGCGAACCAGGCGGGCAACCACCCAGTCACCATCGGCAATGCTGGCTTCATCCAGGCTGTTTTTGATACGTGACTTGATCACATTACGAATAGAGGGGTGATCAGGGACGACGGCCAAACGATCTTCGCGCTTTTGAACACGCGCCACAAAGCGGTCAAGACCGGCTTCAATCAGCTTTTCAGGCTCAACCGATTTCTTGTCACCGTTTTCGTGAATCACCGCTTCTACGCGGTCACCGTGAATCACCTGCTTCATCGCGGGAGGCGGCACGAAGTAGGATTCACCGTTATCGGTCTCGAGAAAGCCAAAGCCTTTCTCGGTGGCTTTAATCACCCCTTCAGCGCGCGGGGTGGTATCACGAATTTGTTGCTTGAGCTGAGCAAGCATAGAATTATTCTGAAGCATGAGATCAATCAGTTGGCGAGAGTAGCTTGCCACTATACGGATTCCCAGGGGCTGCGCCAATTATCCGCCGTGGAAGTTGATGTTAGTTAGATAGTATCTTAGATAGTATCAAGGTGTTACATAGCTCAAGGAGGATCGGTTAAGCTGATGTTTCATTAATGGAGAGCGCACGTTATGACACCACGGCTGATTGCTTCTGATCTTGATGGCACCCTGTTAGGGCGCGACCATCGCTTGCACGAAGATACCATTGAGATCTTGAGAACGTTGGTCAACCAGGGGCATCTCTTGGTGCTTGCATCAGGACGCCACTATGCCGATATGCGTGTTTTTAGAGATCAGCTCAATGTTCCCATCCATTTAATCAGCAGTAACGGTGCCTATACACACGACCCTAACGATCAATTGCTGGCGGCCTACCATGTCGGATCCCCTCAGGCTGCCGCGTTGATTAAATTGCCGCGCCCGGACGGTGTACGGTTAAGCCTTTACCTGGACGATGCCTGGTACATAGATGCCGAGTCGCCCAGCCATTTGGAAATGCATGCAGCCACGGGCTTTGTCTACCAGGTGGTGCCACCGGAGAAGATGCCTACCGAGGGGATCGGTAAAGTACTTTACGGCGGGCGCCCCGATGCGCTGTTAAAGGTCGAAACCGCTATCCGCGAAATTAATGATGGCTCGCTTCACGTGACCTATTCAACCAGCGATTCATTAGAGATTATGGCGGGAGGCGTCAATAAGGGAGTGGCGTTGTCGGCGCTGCTCAAGCGCCTCTCGGTTGCGCCTGAAGACTGCCTCGCTTTTGGCGACAACCTCAACGACGTTGAGATGCTAAGCCTGGTGGGCGAGCCGCACTTCATGATTAACTCACACCCAGAAATGGCAGGCAGGCTGAGCGCCGCGCGGCAGATAGGCCACCACGGCGAGGCGGCCGTAGCTGTGCTGTTACGCGAGCGATTTGCACTCTGAAAGCGACATTAAAAAGAAGATTCGTTAGCGCCAGTTCTATCATTAGTCGAAGGGGACTTGAGATACCCGGTCCCCTCGACCATCATCATGGCCCCAGAACGACAACAACGTAGGGCCAAAGCCGCTGCAATGACGACACCCGCTGCTACCTTGATTGTGGTCGATGACGATCCGGAAATTCGTGAGCTGCTTGCTGACTACTTGGGTCGCCACGGTTATCGTGTTTTCACCGCCGATGGCGCCGAAGCGCTGCATGCTCTGCGCTCGGAGCGCTCTCCCGACTTGCTGATTGTCGATTTAATGTTGCCCGGCGATGACGGGTTTACCATCTGCCGTGACGTGAGAAAGCATAGCGATGTGCCGATTATTATGCTCACGGCCAGTGCTGATGAGACCGATCGAATTCTCGGCCTGGAGTTAGGTGCTGATGACTACCTGAGCAAGCCATTTAACCCCCGCGAGCTGTTAGCGCGTATTAAAGCGGTATTGCGGCGTACGCGTAGTGATGCGGCGCCTATTCCCACAGGGCAAGCGCGTTGGGTGGGGTTTGGTCAGTGGCAGTTAGATCGCATGACGCGAGAGCTGATTGACGAGAAGGGTGAGCGCACCTCGCTCTCAGGGGCCGATTTTCAACTACTCCAAGTGTTTCTGGAACACCCTGCCACGGTGCTCTCGCGGGATGATCTCTATGCGCTGACCCGGGGGAGAGACGCGCCGCCGTTTGATCGCTCCATTGATGTTCACGTTTGTCGGCTTCGCCAACGGTTGGGCGAAGATGCTCAGCATTCGCAACTGATCCGCACGGTGCGCGGGGCGGGCTATGTGTTAACCGCCCAGGTAGATGCATTAACGTGAAAGCGGCAGGATGGAGAGGCATTAGACGTAGGCTGGCCCGCTGGCTGCCCGCCTCTCTGCGTGGGCGTTTTGTCATTATCATGATCGCTGGGGTGCTGGTGGCTCAAGGCGCCAGCTATGCGCTTTGGAGTTCTCAAGTACGATCCAGCCATTTGGCTCAGCTTGATGAGCTGTCCACCAACATGGCCTTTAGCATCGCCTCCACCATGCGGTTCTTCCGCTCGCTACCCGTTGAATACCGCCATATTGTGCTGGATCAGTTACGCAATATGGGCGGAACGCGTTTTTTTGTGAGCGTTAACGAGCGCCGACTCATGGTCAACGATATTGGCTCGGGGCTGGAAAAAGAAGTCGTCGTTAACAACGTACGTTCGGTGCTCACTCGCGAGCTTAATATTGACGATGTCGTCGTCGAATTTTCGCGTCCGGAAAATCTGCGCGTACTCAATAACGAGGTGCTGCTTTATGACCTGCCGCCCCGTTGGGGGCAGCACAGCCTGATGATGGAGCCGCTATCGCCGCCCATTTTAGTCGTACAGTTAGAGCTTTCACCCGGCACCTGGCTTTACGTTGCCACGCTCCTGGGTGTGCCCGATATTTTTAGCGGCTATCGCTGGCTTTCTGAAGAGCGCTTGCTGGTAGGCCTTTTGGTACTGCTAAGCGTGCTGGCGCTTTCGTTACTGGGCATTACCAGCGTGACCCGGCCGCTGGCACGGCTTTCACGTGCGGCCAGGCAGTTGGGAGATGACCTTGATATTCCCCCCTTAAAGGAGAGCGGACCCAAAGAGGTGGCGGCCACTGCCATTGCGTTTAATCGAATGCAGCGACGCATACGCGAGCAGATTGAAGAGCGCGAGCGGCTGTTCTCCGCTATTTCTCATGACCTAAAAACACCGATCACCCGTATGCGCCTGCGTGCCGAGATGCTGGATGACACGCTTCAGCGCGAGCGTTTTTGTGCCTCTCTGGACGAATTGGATAGTTTGGTAAAAGGCGCGCTGGCATCGGTAAAAGGGCTGGACCTGCATGAAGAACCGGTGCCTGTCTCTCTGGAGCAACTGCTTGAAGAACTGGCCGAGGCGCTTAGCTTGCAAGGGGGGGAGGTCAAGATTGAGCGCCAGAGTGCCGTCAACATCGCGCCGATTGTTGCCAAGCCTCTAGCGCTAAAGCGTTGCCTGGCCAATTTGCTTGAGAACGCGATTTTTTACGGTAAGCAGGCGGATATCTATCTGTTTGATGAGGAGGAAAGCGTCACCTTACAGATACGCGATTACGGCCCGGGCATTCCTGAAAAGCAGTTAGAACGCGTGTTTTCGCCTTTTGTAAGGCTGGAACCCTCTCGCAGCCGCCATACCGGCGGTAGCGGCTTGGGGTTAGGCATTGCCAAGCATATCGTCCGGGCACACGGTGGCAATATTCAGCTTGCCAACCATGCCGAACAAGGCCTAATCGTGACCGTTACGCTACCCCGTCAGGAAACTATTACGGGTTTGTAATAAACCTCCAACACTATGCAGCACTCGGTAACTCACGTTGCTGCTTTTCCTGGAGTAACCTTCTAAAGGCCGAACGTCCGAGAGGACAATAACAATATCAGGAGCGACGCAATGCCGATGTTTAAGAAAACCACCCTCGCACTCGCCTTAGCCGGGGCGACACTTGCCGCGACAGCTCACGCCGATGACGTCGAAGTACTTCACTGGTGGACCTCCGGTGGTGAAGCCCGCGCTGCCAACGTGCTTAAAGAGCTAATGGAAGCTGAAGGCTACGGTTGGCAGGACTTTGCTGTCGCCGGGGGCGGTGGTGAAACGGCGATGACCGTGCTCAAGTCGCGTGCCATGTCTGGCAATCCTCCTTCAGCGGCTCAAATCAAGGGGCCTGAAATCCAGGAGTGGGGCGAGCTAGGTCTGTTAGGTAATCTTGATGACGTCGCAGACGCCGAAGGCTGGAATAAACTGCTGCCTGAGGTTGTCGCCAATATTATGCGCTATGACGGTCAGTATGTGGCGGTACCTGCTAACGTCCACCGGGTGAACTGGCTATGGGCCAACCCTGAAGTACTGGACGCCGCTGGGGTTGAAATGCCAACGACCCTGGATGAGCTGTTTGTCGCGGGAGAGGCCATTCGCGAAGCGGGCTTTGTGCCGTTGGCGCACGGTGGCCAAGCCTGGCAAGACGCTACGGTATTTGAAAGCGTGTTATTAGGTGGTCAAGGCAGTGAGTTTTACCAAGCGGCGTTGGTGGATTTAGACCCAGAAGCGCTGGGCGGCGATCAAATGATCGAGTCGCTGGAAGACTTCAAGCGTCTGCGTGAGCTAATGGATGAAGGTATGCCTGGACGTGACTGGAACATTGCCACTGCGATGGTGATTGAAGGCGCGGCAGGCATGCAGTTGATGGGTGACTGGGCCAAAGGAGAGTTTACCGCGGCGGGGCTGACAGCCGGTGAAGAGTATCTGTGTGCAGCGGCACCCGGCACGGAAGACGCATTTACCTTCAACATTGATAGTCTGGCCATGTTCCGGGTGACGGATGACGGCGAGCGTGAGGCGCAACAGGCATTGGCACGTTTGGTGCTTGAACCTACTTTCCAGGAAGCCTTCAACCTGGCGAAAGGCTCAATTCCAGCGCGTCCTGACTTGGATATGAATGAATTCGACAGCTGTGCCCAGCAGTCGCTGGCCGACTTTCAGCGCACCGCTGAAGAGGGCGGTTTAGTGCCCAGTATGGCGCACGGCATGGCCGTTCGCGCGGATGTACAAGGGGCTATTTTTGACGTCGTAACTAACTACTTCAATAGTGCTGATATGACTGCCGAAGAAGCCGCTGAACGCATGGTGAGCGCAGCGCAAGCGGCCTCGTTCTAACGCGCTTTTCGCTTGGCTTGGTTTAGCTTGGCTCAGGTAGGGGGCAGGCAATACCGCCAGGAAATGCTGTAGGGCGCCGCCGCAACGGCGGCGCTTGAGTTTACGGGTAAGCCACTTCTTTTATAAGAGTTACCTCCCCATGAAAAATACCTCTGCGCTGCGCCTAGCGCCTGGTGCCAAGCGGTCAACATCTTCTGGTGGTCTGCAGGCGTGGCTTCCGCGCCTGGTGTTGGCGCCATCGGTGGCGATTTCGCTGTTCTTTGTTTACGGCTTTATGTTGTGGACCTTCGTGCTCTCATTGACCAGCTCGCGCATGCTGCCTAGCTACGATTTTGTAGGTTTTGGTCAATATGCTCGTTTAATGGCGAACGACCGCTGGTGGGTTGCCTCAACCAACCTGATGATTTTTGGCGTGCTGTTTGTGGCCATTTGTCTGGTAATCGGTGCGTTTCTGGCCATTTTGCTGGATCAAAAAATTCGCCAGGAAGGCGCGCTGCGCACCATTTATCTCTATCCCATGGCGCTGTCATTTATCGTCACTGGCGTAGTGTGGAAGTGGTTGCTTAACCCGCAGCTGGGTATTCAAGCGATGGTGCAGAGCTGGGGGTTTGAGTCCTTTCGCTTTGACTGGATTATTGACCCGGATATGGCGATCTACACGCTGGTCATTGCGGCCGTATGGCAGGCATCCGGGTTCGTCATGGCGCTGTTTCTGGCCGGGCTGCGCGGCATCGACGACAGCATTGTCAAAGCGGCTCAGTTAGATGGTGCAAGCCTGCCGCGCATTTACTGGCGTGTGGTAATGCCCTGCCTACGCCCGGTGGTGTTTAGTGCCGTAATGATTTTGGCGCATATTGCGATCAAAAGTTTTGACCTGGTGATTGCACTGACCGGCGGCGGGCCTGGGTACGCGACCGACTTACCGGCCACCTTTATGTATGCCCACGCGTTTAATCGCGCCCAGATTGGCTTGGGGTCTGCGAGTGCCATGCTCATGCTTGGCGGCGTGCTGGCGATTTTGATTCCTTATCTCTACTCCGAATTAAGGAGCCGTAAGCATGGGTAATGTCATTCGTCGCCAAACCTTCGCGGCACGCTTGGGCCGGGGTGTGCTGTACGGCGTGCTGATTCTTGCTGCGCTGTTTTATATCCTGCCGCTTATCGTGATGCTGATGACCTCGGTGAAGCCGCTTAGTGAAATCAGCGCCGGGACACTTTTATCGTGGCCACAAAATCCGACCCTCGCGCCCTGGACAAAAGCCTGGGGAGAAGCCTGTACCGGCATGCGCTGCGATGGCGTCGGCGGTTATTTCTGGAACTCCTTTGCAATTGTTATTCCCGCGGTATTGATCTCAACCACCATCGGCGCCCTTAACGGCTACGCGCTCACCAAATGGCGCTTTAAGGGGTCCGAATTGGTGTTTGCGTTAATGCTGTTCGGCTGCTTCATTCCCTTTCAGGTGGTGTTGCTGCCCATGGCGCAAACCCTGGGTTGGCTGGGCATTTCCAGCTCACGTGCTGGCTTGATACTGGTGCATGTGGTGTTTGGGATTGCGTTTACCACGCTCTTCTTTCGTAACTTTTATGTGGGTATTCCCAACGAGCTTGTGTCGGCTGCGAAGTTGGACGGCGCCGGGTTCTTCCGCATTTTCTGGCGAATCCTGCTGCCTGTTTCTGCGCCGATCATCGTCGTTTCGGTGATTTGGCAGTTCACCCAGATCTGGAATGACTTTTTGTTTGGCGTGGCCTTTTCGGCCCACAACACTCAGCCCGTGACCGTGGCGCTTAATAATCTCGTCAACACCTCCACCGGCGTACGTGAATACAACGTCGATATGGCCGCGGCGATGATCGCAGCGCTACCCACCCTGGTGGTGTACGTACTGGCAGGCAAATACTTCGTGCGTGGGTTAACCGCCGGCTCCGTCAAAGGCTAGTTCTGAGAAGAGCCTGATAACAAAACAGGGTGTTTTTTTATGTCGACATTAGAAATTCGCAACGTTCGTAAAGAGTTTGGCAGCGAGCGAGTGCTGAAAGACGTCAGTATTTCGATTAATTCCGGTGATTTTTTGATTCTGGTCGGGCCTTCTGGCTGCGGCAAGTCCACGCTAATGAACGCGATTGCCGGGCTTGAGCCGGTGACTAGCGGCCATATTTTGATTGATGGCGAAGACGTCACCTTTAACACGCCTGCCGAGCGCGATATCGCCATGGTGTTTCAGTCCTATGCGCTTTATCCCAGCATGACCGTGCGCCAGAACATTAGCTTCGGGTTAGAGATGCGTAAAGTGCCCAAAGCCGAACGCGAAGCCTCGGTAGAGCGCGTGGCAGACTTATTGCAAATCACTCACCTGCTGGAGCGCAAGCCTGCCCAGCTTTCCGGGGGGCAGCGCCAGCGGGTGGCGATGGGGCGGGCGCTGGCGCGGGAGCCCAAGGTCTATCTGTTCGATGAGCCGCTTTCTAACCTGGATGCCAAGCTGCGCGTTGATATGCGCACTGAAATCAAAAAGCTCCACCAACGGCTGGGCACTACGATTGTTTACGTTACTCATGACCAGGTAGAAGCAATGACGCTGGCCGACTGCATTGCCGTCATGCGTGATGGCAATATCCTCCAGCTTGGCAGCCCTGATGAGGTGTATAACAATCCGGTCGATATGTTCGTGGCGGGCTTTATGGGGTCGCCCTCCATGAACTTTATTCGCGCGATGCTGGAAAAAGAGAACGGCCGCTACCAACTGCGAATTACAACGCCAGGTGAGATGGATCTGCTGCTTCCCTGGCCTGAAAGCCGTGCGACGCCCGGTATGGACGAGCGTCTTAATCAACCGGTCATTCTTGGCCTGCGCCCAGAACACTTTAGCGAAGAGGATGTGCGTCTAACGGCGCAGGCTGAGGGCACGCTGCTGAACGCACATATCAGCGTGGTAGAGCCGACCGGCGCGGATATCCTGCTGCGGTTGCCGCTGGGCGAGCAGGAAGTTACTGCCCGCGTTGGTCCTAAATGCCCGGTTGTCGCCGGAACGCGCCTGGCGCTGCGTATTGATATGGAACAAGCCATTCTGTTTGATGCGGTGAGCGAGCAGCGAATCGCTTAGCCAGTGGCTACTCCCTGGTCCGTGTGGCCGGGGCAGGCTCTTTATCCAGCCGTTTGATCTGGCGCCAGAGGTCCTGGCGCAGATCGGCCATTCTGGGTTGCTCTTCGGGTATAAAGGCTACCGGGCGGCAGAGGCGTTGGGCGCGTAGCCCCAAACGGGCGCTGAGCAGCCCGGTGGCCAGGCCTTGGCTTGCGCGAGTGGAAATTCGGCCAGCCAGGTGTAGCGAGAGCATATCCATACTGGCATCGGCGGCGAGTTCGCTTACGCCTGCAAACGCCATGTTGCGCAACACGTTTCTAAACAGACGTAAGCGACTGGCGTAACCAAGTTCCAGGCCGTAAAGCCGGCATAACCTGTCGACCATGGCGAGACTGCGCCAGGCTACCAGCGCCATATCCACCAGCGTAAGGGGGCTGATCGTCACCATAATGGCGGTTTCCCCAGACATACGGGTTATCAGACGTTGCGCCTCACGATCGCGGGGTGCCAACAGGTGGTGGCGCAGCAGCGCCTGAACTTCCTCTCCGTTATGATGCGGCTCACAGGCGCGCTCAAACGCTTGCCAGTGAGGGTCGTCCGCTGAAAGCTTTAATTGCTGGCGAAGCGCTTCTGCCATTTTCTTTGCCTGATGGGGCGAGCGTTGGGGCAGTTCAGCTAAATCGCTACGCAGTCGATCATGGCGTTTCAGACGCCTTAATCGGCCGAGTTCTCTGATCAGTGACATGCCCCCTAAGCCAATCAGACTGATGCCAAACAGCTGCCACGCCAAATTCATCCACGCTGACTGGGAAAGCGCATCGGGAATGCCGGTGGCCAGTTCGATGATGCCCAGCGTGGCTCCACCTGCCAAGGCAAACATTAACCCCCAGCGGCGTTTGCGTGGGGCGCCCAGGCTGGTAGCGGGTAACGCCTGTTCCTCGGCCGCCGTTATAAGGGGCTGGTCATCGTCGGTTGCTTCAAAGCGCTGCTGCTGGCGTAGGCGGGTCTCCTGCTCGGTAGCCGTGTCGGGCGTATTGTGCAGGCGAAAATTACGCCGTGGCTGTGGGTCGGTCATGCGAGTTTATCTCCAATCAGCCAATCAATGGCGGCGTCCATTCGAATATGTGTCAGTGCATCCGATGCCGATGGCATGGGTCGAAAGCTGGGGAAGTCAAAGCCCTGGTGCTGCCAGAAGTCGGCATTGGGCAGGCGGGTCGGGACATCGCCTGGGTAAACCAGCACGTCTTCGCCCTCAAGCGTCGTGCCGCGTAGCGCCGAGGAGCGTTTTCCATCTTGCAATACTTCGCGTGCCTCGGTGGCCCGAATAGCCGCAAGCGACAGCGCTTTTACCGGCACGTTGGCAAAGCGTAAATCCTTCAGCGGTTCGGCTAGCAGCGCTTCCAGTAACTGTACAACATGGCTGTGCTGGTCTGGCGTTACGTGATCCGCTTTGGTGGCGGCGATGGCCAAACGGTCAATTTTGGGTGCGAACAGCCGCGATAGCAGGCTGCGTTTGCCGTAGTCGAAGCTTTGCATTAATTGACGCAGTGCACGGGAAAGGTCCTCAAACCGTTCAGGACCGGCGTTCAGTGCACCCAGTACATCGACCAGTACAATCTGACGATCAAAGCGCCTGAAATGATCACGATAGAAGGGCTTCACCACCTGTTGCTGATAGTAGCGAAAACGGGCAGCAAGCGTGGCGTAAAGGCTGCTTTGGGGCAGGCTGTTGAGCATTTCCCTGGAAGCATCAAGATGGGGCAGGGGGAAAAACTGCAGCACCGGGGCGCCCGCCAGCTCACCGGGAAGCAAAAAACGCCCCGGTTGAAGGTCCGAAAAGCCCGCCGCCTTGGCACGACGAAGCCCTTGCGCATAGGCATCAGCCAAGTGCGCCAGTTGCGCTTCGTCCGCTTCAGAGGCGGGGTCTAAAGATTTTACCGCGTCTAACCACTCGCTGAAGAGTGCGCGCCGCTGCTCGCCTTCCAACAAGGGCTGGGCCTGGCACCAACTGTAAAAATCGTGCTGCAGCAACGGTAAATCAAGCAGCCATTCGCCAGGGTAGTCAAACAGGTCCAGCGTTAGATGGGCGATATCCGGCGACAGCCAGCCGCTTTGCGCAGGCCGATAGCGCAACTGCAGGCGTAATTCGCTGATGCCCTGTGTCGGTTCGGGCCAGCGCGGTGGCGTATCGCGTAGCGCCGCCATGCCCGGGTCGTAGGGGAAGCGGGGAACGCCAAGATCGGGTTGATTAAGCCGCTGTGCGCCCAGTAAGCGGCCATCCCGGGCGGCGGGCAGTAAATCCAGCCTTGCTTCGACGCCCGCATGACGTAGCTGGTTCACCAACGAGGTTAAAAACGCCGTTTTGCCCGCTTGTGATAGCCCTGTTACCGCTAAGCGCAGCTGACGGTCTCGGCCTCGTTCCAGTAAGTTACTCAGTTCGCGGCTTAACGGCTGGCGCATCCTGGCGTTCCTTTTGTTAATCCTGAATTCAGAAGTCATGGGGCCGTGGCCGTAAGCGGCTCACGTAGTGAGCGAGCATTAGTAGCTGGCGGCGTTGCAAACGTAATGGCTAATTTGGTTGCTAGCATAGTGAATAGCATAGCCAAGGGTTGATGAACCGTGCATTAACTGCGACTTAGCGTTGTCCCCAGCAGGTGCTGGGCGCCTGGCACCAGCCACACCGGGTCAAGGCGTGTGTTGGCGGCTTCAATGCACAAAAAATGGCGCGCGGCGTCAGCAGGTGTGTCGCCGGGAGGGTTCGCACCGGGGTGCCACACCACGGTTGAATCGCTTGACTGCTTGGCAACGCGCAAGCGGCGCACGCCATCATCTAGAAGCACGGCTTCATTGCTGTGATAAATTCGGTCGACGCCGCCACGGATAGCCAGCGTGCCTTGTTGCTCGGACTCCGCAAAATCACGCAGTTTGTCCAGGTAACGGGCGCCCGCAAGACCTTCTACACGACACTGATGCACGTCATCAACTGCTAAATAGGTGTGCAGCGCACCGCTGGTTTTAACCGGCGTATCGCCGATATTTTCACTGATAAGCTCAACATTTAAGCGCTGCGCGTTGGCCTGAACCACCACGCGTGCGGTGAGTTGGTTGTGCAGAGGATGCTCGGGAGAAAGGTGCACCTCAATTCCCTCTGCGTGCTCATCAACGGCGTCCAGCCGCCAACTGGCTTGGCGAGCCAAGCCGTGGAATGGGCCGTCGCGTTCAGGACTTTCGTCGGCGTAGCGCTCGTCTGCAAACCAGGGCCAGCACAATGGGATACCGCCGCGTATAACGTCGGGCGTTGCGGGCGGTGTCGGTGTTACCCAAAGCCAGCCGGTGTCATTGGCAGGTTTGAAGTGAAGCACTTGAGCGCCTTGTAGGCTAATGGCAAGTTCGCCCCAGGGCATATTGAAAAGAGCGACATTGCGTCCTTCCCACGTCGCTATTTGCTGGCCGTCTACGCTAGCCATAAGAGTTACGAGTGAATCAGGGGTCATGAGCGTTCCTTAAAAGGGTGTGTATCAAATCAGGCAGGATTGTCGCGCTGTGTGCTATGGTAGGACAAGCATAATGAGTAGGTAAAACGCCTAGGTTGGCAGGTAAGAGACATAGGTAAAACCCTGAAAAGTGGATATCAAGGAGGCACTATGGGCTTTATTGCGTGGTTAATTATTGGTGGTTTGGCTGGCTGGATCGCTGGCAATATCATGCGCGGCGGCGGTTTCGGCATCCTGGGCAATATCGGTGTGGGTGTCGTTGGGGCAGTGTTAGGTGGCTTTTTGTTTAGTTTGCTAGGCTTGCAGGCGGGCGGCTTTATTGGCTCGCTAGTGACCGCTACGGTAGGGGCTGTCGTACTGCTGTGGGTTATTAGTAAAGTGCGAAGTGCGTAGCGTTAAATAAAAGACGCCGTGCTTAAGCGGCGCACTGGTTCGATATCATTTGCTGCCCGGCCTTGTGTCGGGCAGTGTCGTTTTGCACCAATCGGTCAGTTTAGCTATCGGTCTTGCCACCACTTTCCGTTACACTAAGGCGCTTTGCTCTAGCGCACTGCTGGTAGATTTTTTGTTTCGAGGTGTCTCTTGGTCGACGCGTTAAACGCTTGGTGGGCCCAACAGCTGGTGCTGTGTGATTGGGCATTTACCCCGCATCCGCTCTCGGTGGATACGCAAGCTGCTGAGCAGCGTTTGCTGCAACTGGGTATTACCAGCCGTAACGAGCTGGCCGAACAGCTTTTTCATGCGTTAGGCGCTTCGACAGGAGAAGCGGACCGCTTATTGGGTGCGCTTGAGTGGTCGGCGTTGGCCGGGGCAGCAGGGTGGTTAAATGCCGATCAGGCTCAGGCCTGGGCGCACCATGTTATCCGCCGTATTACCGCTGACTACAGCGATTTACGCGGCTGGCTTTCAGAGCTGCGCCGGGTGCTGGGCGCCAAGGGCTGGGAAACCGGCGCGGATGATCGTTTTATTGACGCCTGCCAGGCACTCTCGGCACTGGAAAGCGAAGACGAAGGGATTACCTGGCAAAGGCTTGAACATACGCTGGCACAGTTGCCCGCACCGGCGCCGTTATGGCCCCAGGCGGCAGAAGCGCAGGTGTGGCGTTTATGTGCGCTGTTTCGCCCCATTATTAGCTACCCCGCAAACCGAGCCGATTGGCCGGAAGCCGACCAATGGCTTGAGCGCATTTGGCAGATCAATGACCGCGAGCAGCTACTCGAAGTGGCGCTATGGCTGAGCGCTCAGGGAGAGCGTCAGCGCTGGGATATTGAAGCTCGTGAGCTGCTGGGGATGGATAACGACCAACGGCTTGCTTGGCAGCAGGATGAAATAGAAGACTCGCCCTACGCGGGTGTCCTCAACGCGTTTGTAAGCCAAGGCGAGCCGCTTGAGTGGGCCGCGTGGGACTGGCTGCGGCTGGTGGAGATTGCCTGGGCCGGTGCTTGCTGTGGTTGGTTAAGCCAGGCAGAAGCGGATGATCTTGCATGCCACGCAGCGGACCTGATGAATCATCGCTACCACGACTGGCGCGCTATTCTAAAAGCCTATATGCGCGGTCAGAGCCTTTTTGAGGGTGTCGACCGACGCGATATGACGCCTAACCCTCATCACGCCTTACTGCTCAACGCCGCGCATAGCCCATGGGCCTGCCCGCCCTCTACGCTGTTGAATGAGGCGAGTCGCCAAGCATCACAACAGCGTGTCAAAGCGTGGCGCAATACGTCCCATCACTGGCTGCTGGCGTTAGCGGGGGTACGTGAACCCGATGTCATGCTGCGCCAGCTAAACCCCGGTGCACCCATTGCCGAGCAGCGCCGAGCAGATGCCGCGCTTTACCTTCTAGAGTCGCTTGGCCTGCATGCGGATGAGGGCCCCGCTGTTCTCGCCCGTTACTGGTTGCCTGCCCAGGCACATCATCTTAATCAGTTAGCGGCCGATGCGGTGCACGGCGTGTTGCCGCCATCACACACGCTGTTTGGTCAGCCCGCGTCAGACGAGTTGAAGCAGCGTAATGCGGTGAAGGGTGTCAGCCGTCATGCGGCCACTATCCATATGGCGGAAAAGTTTGCCTTCTATTTGCACATGTCGCTGGATAGCGGTTTATTCGAGCGTGAGCCGCTGCTTGCTTATGCCCGTGAACTACGTAGCTGTTTGTGTCGTTTTTACCCTAACCCCAAGCGGTTGCTGGAAGCCTGGTTTGCCTGGGAAAGTTGCTTGCCGGAGCCTGAGCATACCTCGTTAATTAACGAGATTGCTTGGCACCTGGAAGATCCAGGGAGCCTCTTTTACTGGCTGGACTGGCGCCCCGATGCCTGGTGCGAGCCAGGCGGACGGCCAACGCTTACCCATTTTACGGCCATGTCACTGGTTGGGCCGCTTAATAGTGCCGTGTGGAGTGAGCCTCAGCCAGAAAGTGCGCGCGAGTGCGCGGACATTAAAGAGTGGGTGGAGAGTCACTATCACTTGAGCCGTGCTGCCGATATGCAAGAGTTTCTAACCTTTATGTTGGAGGCTGGCGACCGCCAGGAGTATCAGATCAACTATGCGCCCTATACGCTGAACCCGGAGCGTCTAGAGGCCGAAATCGCGATTCTGGAATCGGGTGACTGTGCCGAAGAAGATCGCCACCATCTGCTTCGCCTACGGCGTGTGCAGGGTAATGAAGATAGCTGTAATGATGTTGACATGGCCGCATGGGATATTGCTCAGCTTGTCGATTTGGCGATCGCTGCCCGGCAGTTGGGTTGGCTGGAAAGTCAGGCATTTGCCGAGGTGCTGGACCGTGCGTACCATTTGGCGGCTGATCACTATGCTGGCTGGCAAGAGTACGCCGCAGGAATGTATGCTGGATTCTCGTTTTTTATGGGTGAAACGCCCGAACGTGACAGCTTTTTAGCCGGGTTTCGTCAAGCCATGGTGGCTTGGGTGTGCGGTGCACCGATCCTTGCGGGCCCTTGGGCAAGCCTCGATTTTCCGGGTAATAAACCGCGCCATTTTGCGCCGCTGCATATCGACACCTTACCCGGTGATTCACGAACATTACATTGAGGCTCGCCAACCATGCATTGTCTAGCTTATAGTTTAACGCGTGTTAATTACCCTACCTTCACCATAATAGTACGAGGTTAATCGCATGGTTGCGTTGCCACACCCCGCTGTGACCGCTGTCCGTGTTGTAAGTGTTTGTGTTGTCATTGCTTTTCTGGCTGGCTGTGCAGGCTCTTCGCATCAATCTATCGAGCCGCCCGAGGACTATTTCTCGATGACGCTGCCAGGAATGGCGAAAGGCGTTAGTCCTCAGATGTCACCCGTCAGTAATTCGTTAGACCAGTTACGTAGTTTTCAGACACCGCCACCGACTCTGGTGCGTCAGGCACTACTGGAACAGCACCAGCGATGGTCGGGGACGCCTTACCGCATCGGCGGGACGTCAGAACGAGGAATCGACTGTTCGGCGCTGGTACGTAATGTTTATCGCGATACGTTTAATTTAGAACTACCCCGTTCCACTTCGGGCCAGATACATGAGGGACGCTCGATCGACCGCCAAGAGCTGCAGGCGGGCGATCTGGTTTTCTTCCGTCCGCCAGGGCGTTATAATCATGTGGGCATCTATGTCGGAGATGGCTACTTTTTACATGCCTCTACCTCACAAGGCGTCATCATTTCCAGTTTGGATAACAGCTACTGGCAGCGTTATTACTGGCAGTCGCGTCGGGCGCTGGAACCCACCAACCTTGCTTATTTAGGCAGTAACTTCACTCCGTGAAGGGGCAGGGCTGTTGGCGTTTCGCTTCCAGCCCCGCAAGTTGTCTACTCCTGGGAATGGCATGATTGAAGCCAAAACACGTGCTTGGTGGCGAGCAACAATGGCCCTGTGTTTAGGGTCATTTCTGGTATTTATTAATCTGTATGTTCCTCAACCGTTACTGCCCGAGCTTAAAACGGCCTACGAGGTGTCTACCTTAGGCGTCAGCCTGCTGATGTCGGTTGCTACGCTGTCGCTTGCCTTGTCCCTGTTGGTCTTTGGACCGCTTTCCGATGCGATAGGCCGTGAAGGCATTATGCGTATCACGCTACTGCTGGCGGGGGGCTGTTCGCTGGCGCTGGCATTTGCTCCGAACTTTGAAAGTCTGCTACTGCTTCGCTTGGTTCAGGGATTTGTATTAGGCGGCCTACCCGCCGTTGCTATTGCCTGGATGGGCGATGCCTTTGAAAAGTCTGCGCTGCTAAGCGCCGTAGGGCTCTATATTGGTGCCAATACGCTAGGCGGTATTAGCGGTCGGGTCGTAGGGGGGGCCGTCGCGGAGATAGGTGGGCCCTCCGCTTCCTTTATTGTGGTTGGGGCGATGACGCTGGTTGGCTGCGCAGTATTTTGGCGCTTATTGCCTAATAGCCATGCGTTTGAGCCCAAGCGTTTTCAGCTTCGCCGCGCGCTGGTAGACCTAGCCGGGCATTTGCGCAACCCGGTGCTGCTTGCAGCCTACTGCCTGGGCGGCATCAATTTTCTTATTTTTATCAATCAATATAGCTACATCACCTTTCGCTTGGCCGCTACACCTTATGCGCTGGCAGCGAGCGGGCTGGGGCTGATTTTCCTGACCTATTTGGGTGGCACTTTTGCATCGGCTATTTCTGGCCGACTGGCCGAGCGCACGTCTCCGGCTACTTGCATGATGGCAGGCGTGGCGATTCTGATGACAGGTACCGCCGTCACTCTGCATGATTCGCTGGTGCTAATTATTGTCGGTCTAACGATTAATGCGTTTGGTTTTTTCTTAACGCACTCACTGGCGTCCAGCTGGGTGGGGCGTTATGCCCAAGGCGCGCGTGGCAGCGCGTCAGCCCTTTACCTGGTGTTTTATTATGTAGGCGCAAGTCTCGGTGGCTTCTGGCTGGAGCCTTTTTGGCAGGGAGCTGGCTGGCTTGGTGTGGCCTGGGCTTCGTGGATTCTGTTAACGGTTACGTTAACCATCACGCTAGGAATGCGCTGTTTCGAGCGCCGTTACTGCCTTTAATGAAGGCATAAAAAAGGCAGCCCGCAGGCTGCCTTTTTAGCAAACGTGGGCACTTAGTGCTCAACGCCACCTTCACCGTGCACATGGCCGTGCTCGGTTTCTTCCTGGCTTGCTTCACGTACGGTTGCAATCTCAACGTCAAAGTTAAGTTGCTGGCCTGCCAGCGGGTGATTACCGTCAACGATGACGGTATCGCCTTCGATGTTCTTAACGGTCACCATCAGCGGGCCACCTTGAGTCTGGGCTTGGAACTGCATGCCCGGCTCAATGTTTTCAACGCCCTGAAAAGCATCACGTGGTACTTCTTGTACCAGCTGCTCTTGAACTTCGCCGTAGCCCTCTTCGGGGGATACTTTAACGTTCAGCTTGTCGCCCGCTGCGCGGCCTTCCAGCTCTTTCTCCAGGCCCGGGATGATGTTGCCAGCGCCATGAAGATACGTGAGCGGCTCACGGCCTTCGGAACTGTCGAGCACCTCACCTTCATCGTTGGTCAGGGTATAGTGGAACGCGACAACCGAGTTTTGCGCAATTTGCATTGGATAACCTTTCGGTGAGTGCATGTCCCAATATGGTAACGCGTGAGGCGTGGCTTGTCAGGGGGTAAACCGGGTTTTTACGCCTGATCGTTAATAGTGGTGTTGCGCCTTGCAGTCACCGGGGATACTCTAAGCCAACAACTTTTCCCTTTTTAAGATCACATTCACTGGAGCTTGCATGACAATCTTCTTTATTTGGCTTATTGCATTTGTCCTGATTTCCTACTTTGCCAATCAACAGTGGAATAATGGCCTCAGTCAAGGCCTGGACCGGCTTTTGCCTGGCGTGATGAAAAGCCACGGCGATAACCGCTACTTGTGGGTAACGACGCTGGCTGTATTAGGCGCAACAACGCTGGTTCGTCCGGTGGATATTTTGCTTGTGACTATTTTGCTGGCGTTGGTTGGTTGGGTCATTGTGAAACTGGCCGGTTGGGCGAGCAATATGTCGCACTAATTAAGCTATCAAGCGGCGAATGTCATTGCCGCTATGAACATAAAAATGCCCGGCTAAAAATAGCCGGGCATTTTTTTGCGTTAGAACGAATAGCTCACTTAACGTGGTAAATGTTCATCTTACCTGGCGACAAGCCCTAGACCTGTCAACCCGAGCCTATCGGCAAAGCGCTATTAATACGGAGCGACGCTTACGTTTGAGCCACTACCGATCAGGCGAACACGCTGGCCTGCCTGGTAGGCGTGATCCGCTCCTTGTACCACCACCACGTCGCTGCCATCATCAAGGCGGATTTCCATTTCCAGTGCGCTGATGCGGTTGGCGCGGTCTTCAGCAGCGGTGCCCGCAATCGTACCGCCCAGAGCACCGGCAACGGTTGCCAACTGACGACCTGAACCGCCACCCACTTGGCTACCCAACAGGCCACCAATAATGGCGCCGCCGCCACTACCCAGCAAGCCTCCCGCACGGCTATCTGCCTGAATTTGTACGGGCCTTACCGCTACGATGGTTCCATAGGTAACGCTTTGGCTGGTTTTAGCTTGGTTGCCGCGATACACATCACCTGAATAGGGGGCAGTGTTGGCACACCCGGCCAAGGTCAGGATGCTTAACGCAGCAACAGGTAGTAAACGTTTCATTAAAACCTCCAAGGTATGCAGCTTAAAAAAGTATAATCAGGTGCTTCAAGGGTAGTGCAATGTTTATAAAAAGTAACTGAATTGACTAATTAAGACCAGAGAATATCAAAAGGCCGTAAATCCCAGTGTAGACAGAGAATAAGAAAACAGTGTGCATACCTAACAATAAAAAAAGGAGGCTAAAAAGCCTCCTGAGATAAAGATACTTCGTCGTGGAGTGCGGGTACGGCTACATTAGCCAAACTGGTTCATTGTATTATCTTTGCCGCCCGCTTTAAGCGCTGCGTCGCCGTGGAAGAACTCCTTATGGTCATCGCCAATATTAGAGCCTGCCATGTCTTGATGTTTTACCGTGGCAATTCCTTGGCGAATCTCTTCTCGCTGAACACCTTGTACGTAGGCCAGCATACCCTCTTTACCAAAGTAGCCCTTGGCCAGGTTGTCGGTTGAAAGCGCCGCAGTGTGGTAGGTGGGCAGCGTAATGAGATGGTGAAAAATGCCCGCTTCACGGGATGAGTCACGCTGGAAATTGCGCGTCCATTCATCCGCCAACTGGCCAAGCTCGGTAGTGTCGTACTCGACACTCATTAGCTTGTCACGCTGATAGGCGGACACATCCTTACCCTCGGCTTGCCAGGCATCGAACACCTGCTGGCGGAAATTGAGCGTCCAGTTGAAAGAGGGCGAGTTGTTGTACACCAACTTGGCATCGGGCACCACTTCGCGGATACGGTTGACCATGCTGGCAATTTGCCCAACGTGGGGCTTTTCCGTTTCGATCCACAGCAAGTCGGCGCCATTTTGCAGGCTGGTAATACAGTCAAGAATGACGCGGTCTTCACCCGATCCAGCTTTAAACTGATAAAGGCCTGATGCCAAACGCTTGGGTTTGACCAGCTTGCCGTGTTGCTTGATAACCACATCGCCATTATTGATATCGGCAGCATTCTCGATAACGTCACCATCCAGAAAGCTGTTGTACTGATCGCCGAGGTCGCCTGGCTCATGGGTCACAGCAATCTTCTGGGTCAGCCCAGCGCCCAACGAGTCCGTACGAGCAACGATAACGCCATCTTCCACGCCGAGCTCAAGAAACGCGTACCGGACAGCGTTAATTTTGGCTAGAAAATCCTCGTGCGGAACCGTGACCTTGCCATCCTGGTGGCCGCACTGTTTCTCGTCGGACACCTGGTTTTCGAGCTGAATGCAGCATGCGCCGGCTTGAATAAACTTCTTCGCTAGCAGATAGGTGGCTTCCGCATTACCAAAACCGGCATCAATGTCGGCAATAATAGGCACGATATGAGTATCATAATTGTCGATTTTGCTAATGACTTCCTGCTCTTTGGCGCTGTCACCGCTGGATTTTGCATCATCCAGCGCGCGGAAAAGATGATTAAGCTCCCAAGCATCGGCCTGCTTCAAGAAGGTGTAAAGCTCCTCAATCAGGTTGGCGACCGAGGTTTTCTCATGCATGGACTGGTCGGGCAGGGGGCCAAACTCGGAACGTAAGGCAGCGACCATCCAACCCGAAAGGTAGAGGTAGCGGCGCTTGGTGGTGCCGAAATGCTTTTTGATGGAGATCATCTTCTGCTGACCAATAAAACCGTGCCAGCAGCCTAGCGACTGCGTGTACTGTGCCGTATCGGCATCGTAGGCAGCCATGTCATTGCGCATTATCTTGGCGGTATAGCGCGCAATATCGAGCCCTGTATGGAAACGGTTTTGAGCACGCATCCGCGCTGCATGTTCAGGCTTAATTGCCTCCCACTTGCCGCTTTGGGCCTCACGTAATTGAGCGATGGCTTTAATATCGTTGAGTAGTCCAGACATGAGCAATTCCTCCAGGGTTAAACAGCACTTCGCAAGGTTGTGTTTGTGCTGCGCTTGCGAAAACGTTATCAGCGTCTACCGGCCGTAAGGCGTGGTTTCTGTCTAGGCAGAGATGCCTGGTAGCGCTGCAGTGCAATAACTATTGACGACAAGGAGGGATTCAACAATTGACACTTGGAGGCAGACGGGGTTGTAACTTGACGACAGAGGGTTAACAAAATGGCGTGTTTGTGTAGTCGTTTTTCGTCAGGCGCGTCACCGGCCCATAAAAAACGCCATCCGAAGATGGCGTTTGGTGCTCAATATTGAGAGACGTTGGGTAGGTGCTGGATCTACTCTTCGTCCTCTTCTTCATCCATAAAGCCCATGCTGCCAGTGTTAACCAACTGGGTAAGTAACGCCGCCGCACCGTCAAGCTCAAGAACGTCTTCATAGAAGGGAGCCGATTCTGATAGGCGCTTGGCAAGTGCTTCAGAGCAGGAATGACCATCGCCATCGACAAACAGCGTGGTACCGCGCGAATCGCTGCGCCAGGCAAAGCGTGAACCGGGCATTGCAAAAAGCGGCTCACCCGCTTGCAGGTGCGCAACCAGCGCTGCTTCATCCAACGGCGACTCCAGCGGAGCGACCTGATCCATGTACTTGGGTTGCGTCATCACACGGCCAAACCACTGCGCCATTTGCTCAGGATTGTCCAGCGTTGACAGCATAAACTGGCGCATGCGCTCGATAGCCGCATCATCCAGCTCGCCGGCCTGGCTTGCGGGTGCCATGCCCGCATCGCTGTAGCGCTTTGACGCGGGCAACTGCTCGCCCAGGTAATCCGCGTAAGAGGTAATGGACTCATCGGCAGAGGGTGCGCGAAAGCCTACCGAAATCGTCATGCAGTCATCGGTCTGGCTGACGCCGTGATGTGCCCAACCCGGCGGAAGATACAGCATATCGCCTGGTGCCAATGTCCAGTCTGAGTCTGGTTCAACCTCAAAGGTTTCCAGGATACGCAGGTCAATGCCCTGAATAATCGGGGCGTCATCGGACTGCTTACCCCCCAGCTGCCAACGGCGGTGACCGCTGGCTTGTAGTAAAAAGACATCGTACTGGTCGATATGCGGGCCGACGTTGCCACCTGGCGGTGCATAGCTGATCATAATATCGTCTAACCGCCAGCGTGGCAGAAAGTCGAATTCATCCATCAGCGCAGCAACCGCCGGTACATAGTGGTCAACCGCCTGCACTAACAGGCTCCAGTGGCCTTCAGGCAGGCGCTCAAACGTAGCTTCATCAAGCGGGCCATGAGAAACCTGCCAGGCCCTGTCGGGGCCTTTTTCTTCTACCAGGCGCGCTTCTACACCCGGTTCACAAGCAAGGCCCGCCAGTTCATCAGGATCAATCGGGCTTAGAAAGTCAGGTATAGCGCCACGAATCAGCAGCGGTTTCTGTTGCCAGTAGTGGGCCAGGAAGTCCTCGGGCGTTAAATCGCCCAGCAGGGTAAGTGGCTTATCGTGTTGGCTCATGGCGGTATCCTAATTGAGTGGCCGCAGCGCTTATGACAAGCTGCCCAGGCGTTGAGTAAGTGCTTCAGCTTGCGCTTGTGCATTACCAATATAGCTTGCCGGGGAGAGCTCTTTAAGCGCTGCTTTAACGTCGTCTGGCAGCTCAAGGGTATCAATGAAGGCGGCAAAGCCTGCCTGATCAATACGCTTGCCACGTGTCAGCTCTTTAAGTTTTTCGTAGGGTTTTTCAATACCGTAGCGGCGCATAACGGTTTGAATCGGCTCGGCCAGCACTTCCCAGCTGTTATCCAGGTCGGCGGCCAAGCGCTCAGGGTTGGCTTCCAGTTTGCTGATGCCTTTTAAGCTGGCGTGATAGCCAATCAGGCCATATGCCAAACCTACACCTAAATTGCGCAGCACGGTGGAGTCGGTCAAGTCGCGTTGCCAGCGGGAAATGGGCAGTTTTTGCGCCAGGTGAGCAAGCACGGCGTTCGCCAGGCCGAGGTTGCCTTCCGAGTTTTCAAAGTCGATAGGGTTAACTTTGTGCGGCATCGTAGACGAGCCGATTTCGCCTTCAACCGTGCGCTGCTTGAAGTAACCCAGCGAAATATAACCCCAAACGTCACGATCAAAGTCGATCAAAATGGTGTTGAAACGGCATACCGCATCGAACAGCTCGGCAATGTAGTCGTGCGGCTCAATTTGCGTCGTGTAGGGGTTGAAGCTTAGTCCCAGCCCTTCGACGAAGGTGCGCGCATTGGCTTCCCAATCGATGTCGGGGTAGGTGGTTAAGTGAGCATTGTAGTTGCCAACGGCGCCGTTGATTTTACCCAAAATTTCAACGCGTTCGATCTGCTTGAGCTGGCGCTTTAAGCGGTAGGCCACGTTAGCCATCTCTTTGCCAAGCGTGGTGGGGCTTGCCGTTTGGCCGTGGGTGCGCGAGAGCATTGGCTGAGCAGCGTGGGTAATCGCGAGCTTAGCCACTTCATCGGCTACTTCGTGCATGGTGGGCAACAGTGCTTTAAGGCCATCGGCCAGCATTACACCGTAAGAAAGGTTATTGATGTCTTCCGAAGTGCACGCAAAGTGAATGAACTCGGTCACTGCGTTCAATTCGGCGTTGCCAGCAATTTTCTCTTTCAGGAAGTACTCGACGGCTTTCACATCGTGATTGGTCGTCCGCTCAATCTCTTTGATACGTTCGGCATCAGCAATCGAAAATTCACTCACTAACTGCTCAAGAAAGGCGGTCGCCTCGGCGGAGAGAGGCGGCACTTCAATGATTTGATGGTGCTCCGCCATGCGCTGCAACCAGCGTACTTCCACAATTACGCGGGCGCGTATCAGACCAAATTCACTGAAGTGTTCGCGCAGCGCGGACGCTTTGGCGCTGTAGCGACCGTCAACAGGAGAGAGAGCAGTCAAAGCGGAGAGTTGCATGGCATCGTTTCCAAGTAGTTCAAGAACAGGTGAGTCGGGAAAAAGTAAAGAGGCGCAATATCCGCCATTTAAAAGCGTTAACCAAGGCTATCCAGCGCACGGCGCAGAGCTTTGCGCTGAAAAATCAACTTCCAGCGGCGTCCACCCTGCTGATGCCATAAGAGCCCAAACCGAATGCCTGACAATAAGCAGGCACGCACGCGTTCCGGCATCATACGGCTTTGCAGTAACGAGGGGTCACCCTGCACTACAATGCGCGTTTTAAACGTGGAAACCGTCTCCTTGTAAGCTTCGCCGAGGCTTGAGATGACGTTTTCATGGGTAGCGCTAAAGTGTTCGGCCTGACCCTGAATACGGGTAAGGTGCTGGCCCAGAGAATCCATCATGTCGTTGTTGGTGCGCAGCTTATTCATGACCAGTAAAATCGTAAAACCGTAGCGCAGCACTACCGGGTTGGCCTGCTTACGGCCTACCAGCGCCTCAAGCGTTTCAAGGCCACGGCGCAGGTTGTTGGGGTGGCCGCCATAGATCGCTTCAAAGCTTTCCGGGTTGGTATCCACGGTCGCTTCAATCAGCGTGTCCCAGGAGCGGGTATCCACTTGGCCGGTGCGCGCTAGCTCATCCACCAGGCTGGCTGCTTGAAACACTCCGGCCAGGGCAAGTGCCTGGCGTATAGCAGGTGAGTCAGGTGCCCGGTGAATGGGAGTGGGGGTGCTCATGCGGCAGTCTCCGTGGCATTCCATGTCGCGCGAATAACGCCGCCGCCCAAACAGATATCGCCATCGTAAAGTACCAACGATTGGCCGGGCGTCACCGCCCACTGCGGGTCATCGAACGTCACTTCAACGCCGCCATCGGGCAACGTGCGCATTTCGCAGGGGCAGTCGCTCTGCCGGTAGCGGGTTTTGGCGGTAAACCGGCCTGATGCTGCGGGTGGTTCGCCTGCGACCCAGTCCATGGCCTCGGTGGCCAGCGTATCCGAAAAAAGCAGCGGATGATGCTTGCCTTGTACCACGACCAGTACGTTGCGCTCTAAATCTTTTGTCGCTACGTACCATGGGTCTTCGGAGTAGTTGGCCAGCCCGCCAATCCCCAGCCCTTGGCGCTGCCCCAGGGTGTAGTACATCAGCCCCATGTGGTCGCCAATTACATCGCCTTCAGGCGTCTCAATCTTGCCGGGTTGCGCGGGTAGATACTGCTGTAAAAAGTCACGGAAGCGCCGTTCGCCAATAAAGCAGATACCCGTGGAGTCTTTCTTTTTGGCGGTGATCAGGTCGTGTTCTTCGGCAAGCGCACGAACGGCGGGTTTTTCCAGCTCGCCCACCGGGAACAGCGTGCGGGCGATAGCCGCTTCGGGCACCGCGTGCAGGAAGTAGCTCTGGTCCTTGTTACCGTCCAGCCCTTTAAGCAGGCGCGGGCGAACACCGCTGGTGCCTTGGCGAACGCGCCCTTCACGCACATAGTGGCCGGTGGCGATCTTCTCGGCGCCCAGCATTTCGGCGTATTCAAGAAATACTTTAAACTTGATTTCCCGGTTGCACAGGATGTCGGGGTTGGGTGTACGTCCGGCCTTGTACTCTTCCAGGAAGTGCTCAAACACGTTATCCCAGTACTCGGCGGCAAAGTTAGCCGTATGCAGCTTGATGCCCAGCTTGGCACATACTGCTTCGGCGTCGGCAAGGTCTTCCTTTGCCGTGCAGTATTCAGTGCCGTCGTCTTCGTCCCAGTTCTTCATGAACAGGCCTTCCACCTCGTAACCCTGCTGCTGCAGGATAAGAGCGGAGACAGACGAATCGACGCCACCCGACATGCCGACAATTACTTTGCCTGCGGCGGGCGCCTCGGTAGTGGGCGAGCCATTGGTGGATGTCATTGGCATCCTCGGTTGAAGTGGTATGCAATTGGGCGGTGATTATACACGATGGGGGGTTGGTGCTTCGAGTGCTTCACTCTTGAATGACGCTTAATGGATAGCAGCGTTCGCAGATAGCGTCCTCAATGCGCTTGAGTACCAAGGGGCTTCTTAAGCGGTTTGCGTCTTTTAAGGCGCGAATTTCGTCAAGCGTTAGCCAGTGGGTCGCCACAATGTCACGGTCCAGTGGGGTGTCTAGCTGCTTAAGCGGCTCGGCAAGAAACCCGTGGCTGTGAAAGGTCTGGCCACTCTTTGCGTGAAAAACATACAGACCTAAATAGCCCGTAAGTGTTACCTGCCAGGCCGTCTCTTCTTGCACTTCCCGTACGATTGCCGCCATAGGGCCTTCGCCCAACTCAATATGCCCCGCCGGTTGGTTAAAAACGGTAGTTGGGCCGCCCTTGGCTTCTTCAACCAGTAAAAAGCGGTCGTGATGTTGAATAACACAGGCGGCCGTACTGTGAATGGCACTGCTTCGAGTAGCGCTCATGAGGGCTTTCGCTGGCGCGAGGCAGGCGATTTGCCCGAGCGCTGGGAACCTGGCGCCTTCCTTGGGGCATGCAGGGTTTCCTTGCGCCATTCACCAGGCTGCAAATCACCCAACTGCCAGGCGCCTATCGAGGCACGAATCAAGCGTAGCGTGGGAAACCCGACGTGGGCGGTCATCCGGCGTACCTGGCGGTTACGGCCCTCGCTAATGGTCAGTTCCAACCAGCTAGTGGAGGGGTGGCGCTTGGGGTCGATGGCCGGTTCGCGGGGGGCAAGTGCCGGTGGCGCTATTAGTCGAGCTTTGGCAGGGCGGGTAGGTCCGTCCTTCAAGGTAATTCCGGCCCGCAACGCATTAAGCGCGGTGTCGTCGACCTGGCCTTCAAGCTGCACCCAATAGGTTTTGGGTTGCTTGTGGCGAGGGTGCGCAATTCGATGGATGAGCGCTCCGTCATCACTGAGTAACAGGAGACCTTCAGAGTCATAATCAAGTCGTCCAGCCGCATAAACACCGGGCACATCAATAACATTAGCCAGGGTGGCTCGCCCTTCATTATCGGTAAATTGGGAGAGCATGCGGTAGGGTTTGTGGAGTAAATATAGGCTGCTCATAACGTCTCTTACATCTTGCGCCGGATTTGTCGACAATCTCTCATGCGGTTAAAGTGCAGCGCTGGTATACTCCTGCGTGACCGCTGGAGTCGTCGTCAACACCACCGAAGTGATATCAAGGCAGCCAGATTGAGCTGCTTAGCGCGCTTCGCGGCACGGTCTATCGTCGAATGAGCCGCGTAGCTTAGTATTTTATAACTAAAGCGACAGAGAAAAGAGGTTAACGCAAAAATGTCCCAAACGCCGAAGATCATTTATACGCTCACCGACGAAGCCCCTGCGCTCGCGACATATTCCCTGTTACCGATTATCGATGCTTTTACAGACCCGGCCGGGATTGAAGTCGAGACACGCGACATTTCATTGGCGGCACGTGTGCTGGCCCAGTTCCCTGACCTGCTTAACGACGAGCAGCGCGTTAGTGATGACCTGGCAGAGCTTGGCAAGTTAGCGACTACGCCTGAAGCCAATATTATTAAGCTGCCCAATATCAGCGCCTCTGGCCCGCAGCTGAAAGCCACGATCAAAGAGCTTCAAGGCCAAGGCTACCCGCTGCCGGAGTACCCGGAAGAGCCTAAAAACGACGCAGAAAAAGCTATCAAGGCGGCTTACGATAAGGCCAAGGGTAGTGCGGTAAACCCGGTGCTGCGTGAAGGTAACTCTGACCGCCGTGCGCCGAAATCGGTCAAGAACTACGCGCGCAAGTACCCGCATCGCATGGGCGAGTGGAGCAGCGACTCTCAGTCTCACGTGGCTCACATGAGCGAAGGCGACTTCTACGGCAGCGAGCAATCCGCCGTTATGGAAAAAGCCGGCAAGCTCAAGATTGAGCTGCAGCAAAAAGATGGCTCCACAACTGTCCTAAAAGAAGGCCTGGCCGTTCTTGAAGGCGAAGTGATTGATGCTGCCTGCATGAGCAGCCGTCGCCTGCGCAGCTTTATCGACAGCGAAATCAGCGATGCCAAGGCGCGCAACGTACTGTTCTCGCTCCACCTGAAAGCCACCATGATGAAGGTTTCCGACCCCATCATGTTCGGCATCGTGGTTGAAGAGTTCTACAAAGCCGCACTTGAAAAGCACGCCGATGCGCTGAAGTCAGCTGGCTTTAACCCTAATAGCGGTATTGGTGATCTCTACAGTGCCATTGAGTCGCTGCCAAGCGACCAGCAAGACGCTATCAAAGGTGATATCGAAGCGCTTTACCAAGAGCGCCCGCCGATGGCGATGGTGAACTCCCACAAGGGTATTACCAATCTTCACGTGCCTTCTGATGTGATCATCGATGCCTCCATGCCGGCGATGATTCGTGACTCCGGTAAAATGTGGGGTGCCGATGACCAATTGCACGACACCAAAGCGGTTATTCCGGATCGTTGCTACGCGACTATCTATCAAGCGGTGATCGAAGATTGCAAAAAGCACGGTGCGTTTGACCCGACCACCATGGGTAGCGTGCCTAACGTGGGCCTGATGGCGCAAAAAGCCGAAGAGTACGGCTCCCACGATAAAACCTTCCAGATCGCTGCCGATGGCACCGTGGTCGTGACGGACGAAAACGGCAACACGCTGTTTAGCCATGACGTTGAAGCAGGCGACATCTGGCGTATGTGCCAGACCAAAGATGCGCCGATTCAGGACTGGGTGAAGCTTGCTGTTACGCGTGCGCGCGAAAGCGGCGTTCCGGCTATTTTCTGGCTGGATGCTAACCGCGCTCATGATGCGCAACTGATCAAGAAGGTAGAAGCGTACCTTAACGATCACGATACCAACGGCCTGGATATACGTATCCTGGCGCCGGTTGATGCCATGGCGGTATCGCTTGAGCGTATCCGCAAAGGCGAAGACACCATTTCTGTCACCGGCAACGTACTGCGCGACTACCTGACCGACCTGTTCCCGATCATGGAGCTGGGCACCAGCGCGAAGATGCTGTCTATCGTTCCGCTGATGAATGGCGGTGGTCTGTTTGAAACTGGCGCGGGCGGTAGTGCTCCTAAGCATGTTCAGCAGTTCCTGGAAGAGAACCACCTGCGTTGGGACTCGTTGGGCGAATTCCTCGCGCTGGCGGCATCGCTTGAGCACCTGGGCAGCACCTTCGGCAACGCACGTGCCACCGTGCTGGCGAAGACGCTTGATGAAGCCAACGGCAAGTTCCTGGATAGCAACAAGTCGCCTTCACGTAAGGTTGGTGAGCTTGATAACCGTGGTAGCCACTTCTACCTGGCACTTTATTGGGCAGAAGCGCTGGCCGCTCAGAATGACGATGCTGAGCTGAAAGCGCTGTTTGCTCAGTTGGCCGAGAAGCTGGAAGCCAACGAGCAAACCATCGTTGCAGAACTTAACGATGTTCAAGGAAAAGCCGTTGATATTCAGGGCTATTTCCGTCCGAACGGTGAGCTGGCAAGCCAGGCCATGCGCCCGAGCAAAACGCTGAACGAAGCGTTAGCCGTGGTGGCAAAAGGTTAAGGCCAAAATGCCCTCGTTAATGGGGGCGTGAAAGCGAAACCCTCGTTCCAATAAAGAACGGGGGTTTTTGACTTTTGAAGTATGATATTTTTGATGCCACGTGAACCCTTGTAGAACTTAAGCGTCATAGTCTTTGACGGGTTACCCTTGCGGCTGCAAAGGTGGAGTCGTTTCGACTAGGTCGTTTTATGCGTCTTGAGAGAACCAACAGTGCGATCTATGTCTATTCCAATGTTTGATATGACAATGTTCGGTATGACGACGGTTGATGTAACCGCAATGTCATATGCGATGGCCGGCATGACGCGGCCTGAAATGCCTGATGATGGGGATGTAGCGACTCAGTCTGCTGAGCCCGCTTTAGCACAACCGCCTCTATACAAAGTCGTGCTGCATAACGACGACTACACGCCCATGGATTTTGTTATTGAAGTGCTGCAAGAATTTTTCAGTATGGATAGCGAAAAAGCGGTGCAAACAATGCTGGCGGTGCATACCCAAGGAAAAGCGACCTGTGGTGTTTTTACACGAGACATTGCCGAGACCAAATGCCATCAGGTTAATGAGTATGCACGTGAATGCGAACACCCGTTAATGAGTGATATTGAAGCCGCAAATTGAAAGGGTTGATAAAAATTTGTCGGTGAGGCTTGCAACCCTGCCATTTGTACCCGATGTTGAAAGTGCCGGTCGACTAAATTGATCCGACGCAAGTCCTAGGTGGCGAAATGCCCTAGGTAGTAGCGAAAAGGGGACTGCCATGCTGAGCAAAGAACTTGAACTGACCCTGAACACGGCTTTTACCGTGGCCCGTTCAAAGCGCCACGAGTTCATGACCGTTGAGCACCTACTGTTAGCGTTGCTGGACAATGCCTCAGCAGTTGATGTCTTAAAAGCGTGTGGGGCAAACCTCGACAAGCTGCGGTCCGATCTGCAGGATTTTATTAATTCAACCACACCGCTTATTCCCGAAGGCCATGGGGACCGTGAAACGCAGCCAACGCTTGGTTTTCAGCGTGTGCTACAGCGGGCGGTTTTCCATGTTCAGTCGTCAGGCAAAAGCGAAGTTACCGGCGCCAATGTATTGGTGGCCATTTTTTCTGAGCAGGAAAGCCAGGCGGTCTATTTCCTCAAGCAGCAAAGCGTTGCCCGTGTCGATGCGGTTAACTACATCGCCCACGGTATTTCCAAAGTAGCAGGCCATGGCGAGGCGCCGTCATCATCGCAAGAGGGTGAGGAGGTCGAAGAGGGTGCAAGTGAAGGTGGTGCGCATCCGTTGACCGGATATGCCACTAACCTGAACGAGCAGGCCCGCTTGGGCAAAATTGACCCGTTGATTGGCCGTGACCACGAACTTGAACGCGTTGTGCAGATTCTGGCGCGTCGGCGTAAAAACAACCCGCTGCTAGTCGGCGAGGCTGGCGTAGGCAAGACCGCTGTGGCTGAAGGCCTTGCCAAGCGTATCGTTGAAGAAGATGTTCCGGACGTTATTGCAGACGCCGTAGTTTATTCGCTGGATATGGGCGCGCTGCTTGCCGGAACCAAATACCGCGGCGATTTTGAAAAACGTCTAAAAAGCCTATTGAGCGAGCTACGCAAGCAGCCCAATGCGGTGCTGTTTATCGATGAGATTCATACGATTATCGGTGCGGGTGCTGCCTCTGGTGGCGTAATGGATGCCTCTAACCTGCTGAAACCGCTGCTCTCCTCAGGCGAGCTGCGCTGTATTGGCTCCACGACGTTCCAGGAATTTCGCGGTATTTTTGAAAAAGATCGTGCATTGGCGCGACGCTTCCAGAAAGTCGACGTACTCGCGCCCTCGGTTGACGATACGATCAAGATTCTTAAAGGGTTGCGCTCTCGCTTTGAAGAGCACCACGAGCTTAAGTACACCGATGGTGCGCTGGAAAGCGCGGCACGTTTGGCCGATCGTTACATCAATGATCGTCATTTGCCGGATAAGGCCATTGACGTCATTGACGAGGCGGGCGCTCACCAGCGGCTATTACCCCCTGAGGTGCGCAAAAACACCATTGATGTAGAGCAGGTGGAAGCCATTGTGGCCTCTATCGCGCGCATTCCGCCGAAGAGCGTTTCAAGCTCGGACCGCAAGCTGCTTGAGAAGCTCGACCGCGACCTGAAAATGCTGGTGTTCGGGCAGGACGAAGCCATTGATACGCTCTCTGCCGCTATCAAGCTTTCGCGCGCAGGGCTTAAATCGCCCGATAAGCCGGTAGGTAGCTTCCTGTTTGCTGGGCCGACGGGTGTGGGTAAAACCGAAGTAGCCAAGCAGCTTGCCCATATCATGGGTATCGAGCTTGTGCGCTTTGATATGTCGGAATACATGGAGCGTCACACCGTATCGCGCTTGATCGGTGCGCCTCCCGGCTATGTCGGGTATGACCAGGGCGGGCTGTTAACCGAAGCAGTGACCAAGCAGCCGCACTGCGTACTGTTGTTGGATGAGATTGAGAAAGCGCACCCGGAAGTCTTTAACCTGCTGCTGCAGGTAATGGATCATGGCCGCCTGACCGATAACAACGGACGTGAAGCTGACTTCCGCCATGTTATTGTCATCATGACCTCTAACGCAGGTGCCGAGCAGGCCTCGCGTCGCTCTATCGGTTTCCAAAGCCAGGATCACTCAACCGATGCGATGGAAGTTATCCGCCGTACGTTCTCGCCGGAGTTCCGTAACCGCTTGGACGGTATCATTCAGTTCCATGCGTTACCGACGTCTGTTGTGCGTAACGTGGTCGACAAGTTCTTGATTGAACTGCAGGCGCAGCTGGACGAGAAGCGTGTACAGCTCGAGGTTGATGATGCGGCCCGGGACTGGTTAGCCGAGAAAGGTTACGATCCGGATATGGGTGCTCGCCCCATGGCGCGCTTGATTCAAGAGAAGCTGAAAAAGCCGCTTGCTGAAATGATTCTGTTTGGCGAGTTGGCCGATAATGGCGGTATTGTGCATGTCAGTCTGGAGGAGGGGGAGCTGCATCTCTCCACCGAGACTGAGATGGCGGATGCGCCCTGAAAAGGGCGCTAAGATCGCCTTAATGCGTAGCGCCTAATCATACCGTAATGCACAGCGCCCTGTCTTCGACGGGGCGTTGTCATATACAGGTAACGGCGCCGTACTGCGTGCTGGCTGAAAAGGCGTTATAAAGGCTTAGCGCGAACGGTAGACAATGCGGCCTTTGGAAAGATCGTACGGCGTTAGTTCCACTTTCACTTTATCGCCCGTCAGAATGCGGATATAGTTTTTACGCATTTTGCCGGAGATATGAGCGGTTACAACGTGACCGTTCTCAAGCTCAACACGGAACATGGTGTTGGGAAGGGTATCAACGATAACACCTTCCATTTCAATATGATCTTCGCGTGCCATATAGGCAGATCCTCACTTATTTAACGTAGTTAGCAAACCAAAACCGTTTCAGGTTTTAAGGGCCAGAAGGCTGACACTTAAGAAACAGCGCTATATTGTGCCGTAAGCCCGTCGTCAAGGCAAAAAAGCTGGCTTAATTTGCTGGCTTTAGCGAATTAAGGGCCGCCAATAACGCCCATCCAGCACTTCAATGGGAGAAAAATCCTGCTTGTAGCGCATTTTACGACACTCTTCGATCCAGTACCCTAAATACAGGTGGGATAGGCCTTTTTCACGCGTCAGCGCAATGAGCTGAAGGATAGCAAGGGTGCCTAAAGAGCGCCTGTCCAGGGCATCGCCAACGCCAAAAAACGTGTAAATGGCCGAAAGGCCATGCTCTAGCTGGTCAAATGCCGATACGGCCACCAGCTCCGAGCCTGCATATATCTCCAGCAAGTAGGCATACGGCTCCTCTAGGGTTAAAAACGTGCGGTACTGTTCACGATTGGGTGGGTACATGTCACCATCGGCATGGCGATGGCGAATATAGTCTGCATAGAGCTCATAGTGTCGCGCCTCATAGCGTGCAGGAACGACGCGAGTGGTGATATCTGCGTTCCGGCGCCACACCTTGCGCTGGGAGCGGTTGGGCGCAAAGGGCTCAACAGGAATACGCACGGACTGGCAGGCATTACAGTTTTCACAGTGGGGCCGGTAGAGATGCCGACCACTGCGCCGAAACCCGAGTAGCGCCAGCGAGTCATATACGCCCCGAACGGGAGACTCTTGCGGGTCAAGAAAAAGCGTTGTCGCTTCTTTGCCGGGTAAATAGCTGCAGGCATGAGGCACGGTAAGGAAGAAGCGCAGGTCCCGCACCGGCCGACGCGGAGTATTACTACTCAAAGCTTGCCTCCTTGATAAATTAACCCAACCCAGCCAGCATCACGGGGTGTTATAGCGCGATACCGCTTCTAGCCAGGGGGATGCAGGCACTGACAATGCCTCATGTGATGACACATTAAACGCCGCTTCGGGCAACCACTGTTCAAGATAGTTGATGAACGTCTCTCGGGCGACTGTTGTCGCACCCATGCTTGCAAGGTGCGGTGTGTGCATTTGGCAATCAATCAACTTGCCGCCATGTGCCTGCATAGCGCCCGCCAAGTGAGCAAGGGCCACTTTGGAGGCATCGGCGATGTTCGAAAACATCGATTCGCCGAAAAATACCGGTCCCA
The DNA here is from genome assembly GCF_013183775.1 of Halomonas hibernica. NCBI lineage: Bacteria > Pseudomonadati > Pseudomonadota > Gammaproteobacteria > Oceanospirillales > Halomonadaceae > Halomonas > Halomonas hibernica. The sequence goes on along the minus strand of NZ_VIFN01000003.1, from coordinate 189,058 downwards.
TCGCTAAACCATAAAGGCCACCTACCAATTGGCCGGCGTGATGGACCTCGATACTGTGTGCAATCCCTAGACGGTGAAGCGCTACGTAGGCATTGTACATATCAACGGTGATCCAGGTGCCTGCGTCTTCATCGCGTGGCGCAGCACAGGCATTAATGACGTGTTCAAACTGTTGATTAACGGTGATGTTAAAGCCCCCATTGCGCAGTCGTTTTGCTAAGCTACGCCGCAGCTTGAACTGCTCAGGGCGTAGTACCATGCGCGGATCGGGGCTCCACCATAAAATGGGGTCGTCATCGCTGTACCATGGGAAAATACCGCGCCGGTACGCTTCCACCAGCCAGCGCGGAGAAAGCTCGCCACCTGCTGCCAGCAGCCCATTGGGCGAGTCCATGGCAATGCGGGTAGGCGGAAAGGTTGGGAATGGCGAAGAAAGCCAAGGTAGCATTACTTGCTCCTGTTACTGAGCACTTGATGAGAAGCTCTGTGACGGCGCAAGGATGCTCGGTATGATGCAAACTCGCAAGTGGATTAAAGACACCATTGAGGTGTAAAGGGAGAATCGCTTGAAAGTGAATAAGGCGGTAGACAAGCGAACGCAGCGTAATTCGCGTCAAGCACCATCTTCGGCCTCTTCTGCGCGGGTTAAGGCCGCGAAAGATAAAGCTCGCCGGTTCGGTCTGCGCTTACAAGGCTCGGTGCGTGAAGGCGTAGTAGTGGTACTGCTGGCGCTGTGCGTTTTTTTATTATTAGCACTATTTAGTTATCACCCGGAAGATCCTGGTTGGTCTTACCAGGGGCCTGAAACGGACGTTCGCAACTGGATGGGGCCGGTCGGCGCTTGGCTTGCGGATGTCCTGTATTCGTTGCTGGGGGCTAGTGCTTTGTGGTGGCCGGGTATGTTTGGCTTTACCGCATGGTGGCTAATGCGCTCGCGCCAGGTGCGCTTTGAGTTCGACCCCGTGGCGGTTGCCGTGCATGCTGGCGGTCTGGTGCTGCTGATGTTTGGCACGACCATGCTGGGTGCGCTGCACTTTTATCACCCTAACAGCATTTTACCCTATGCCTCCGGCGGTATTTTGGGGGAGGGGTTGGTCAATACCCTCAAACCACTGGTCGGCAGTGGTGGTGTGGGGCTAATTGCTGCGGCCTTGATACTGATTGGCTTCCCGCTGTTTAGCGGTACGTCCTGGCTGCGGGTGGCGGATGAAGTAGGTCGCCGCTTATGCCGTGTTGGTGGCTGGTTGAGTGCCCGCCGGGAAAAAAGTCGTGAGAAACGCCGCGAGCGGGCTGCGCTGCGCGCCTCTTTAAAGCCTGCGCCAAAAGCGGAAGAGCCTCCACGAGCACCTAAAGCCAAAACCAGCCGCGATACACATCGTGAACGTCGCGAGCCCGAGTTCTCGGCACCGTCTGCCGCGCAAGAAACGCCTGCGGCGACCACAAACGATACGTCGATTCCTTGGGCAGCGAGCGCTTTTTCAGCGGCAACGACGGCTGCCGAGACACAGACCAAGCCTGCGGTGGTAACGGCCACTGAGCCTGACGCTGTACCGCAGCCAGAAGCAGCACCAGAACCCGCGCAAGCGCCAACGCCTGAGGCAGTGAGCCCTGCAGCAGAGCAGAGTGATGAGCCAGTATCGATCAACGCTGACCGCACTTCTGAGCTCAATTCAGAGCCACCCGAAGCGCGTCAACCTGAGGTCATCCCAGAGCCCACGCCTGACAGCGACGCTGCGCCAGCCGCTGAATCATCAACGTCTGAAGAGCCGATGTCGTTACGCGCTTCTCGTGAAGACGATGCTGCGGTGCCCGCTGTCTCGCACTTCTTCCGTCAAGAAGAGGACGCCGAGGAAGCGCAAGACGATGAGCAGGGCAGCGAGCGAGATGATGAGTGGGAGAGTGAACAGGGCTTGAAAACAGAGGGCTTGAGAACAGAGGGCTTGAGAACGGAGGAGTGGCAGCACGATGGCTGGGATGAGCAAGAGCAGGCGGTTCAGGAAGACACGCCTCTGCGCCCTGAGCCTAAGTTAAGCGAACCCAGGCTAAGCGAACCCAGGCTAAGCGAACCCAGGCTAAGCGCGTTTGATCAGCCTGAGGTGGTGCCTCAAAGTGAGCCTTCACTTACCGCTACGCCTTCATATACAGAGCCCCGCCGTGAGCGGGTGCCTGAAGTCGTTCCTGAGCCGGTATGGGAAGAGGATGACGATGAGCCTTTGCTTAGCCCTACGCCTTTGCCCACCAACACTGCACGCCATGAGCCGACCTTCTCTGCGGATAACGTGGTCAATGAAGCCGACAGCGGGCCGACGCTCTGGACGGTTGAGCACCTGCAAAATCAGCGGCCTGCTTTTGAGACATTGCCTGAACCGGAAGGCGATGTGCCCAGCCTTCAACTACTAACGCCCGCTGAGCCGCATCAGCCGAACTACACAGACGAACAGCTGGCCGATATGGCAGAGCTGCTGGAAGTGCGGCTGCGTGAATATGGCGTAAAAGCAGAAGTAGTCGATACATGGCCTGGCCCCGTCATCACGCGATTTGAAATCAGGCCTGCGGCAGGGGTGAAAGCGTCCAAAATCAGCAATCTTTCCAAAGACCTGGCCCGCTCGCTAATGGTAAAAAGCGTGCGCGTGGTTGAGGTGATTCCTGGGCGGCCTACCGTTGGGATAGAGATTCCCAACCCGCATCGGGCAATGATTCGTCTGCGTGAAGTCATCGACTCCGAGCGCTACCAGCAGGAAACCTCACCGCTGACCATGGCGCTTGGCCAGGATATCGGTGGCGGGCCTGTGATTGCCAACCTCGGCAAGATGCCCCACCTGTTGGTGGCGGGCACCACCGGTTCAGGTAAATCGGTAGGCGTTAACGCAATGCTGATCTCGATGCTGCTGAAAGCCACGCCAGATGAGCTTAAGCTCATCATGGTGGATCCTAAGATGCTGGAGCTTTCGGTCTACGACGGTATTCCGCATCTGCTGGCGCCGGTCGTGACCGATATGAAAGAGGCCGCCAATAGCCTGCGCTGGTGTGTCGCTGAAATGGAGCGCCGCTATAAGCTGATGGCGGCCATGGGCGTGCGTAATATTGCCGGCTTTAACGGCCGATTGGACGAAGCTGAGCGCGCAGGTGCTCAGGTAGCCGACCCGCTTTGGGAGCCGCAACCCTGGGAAATGCACCAAACGCCCCCAGTGCTTGAGAAGCTGCCCTATATCGTGGTGGTCATCGACGAATTTGCCGACATGTTTATGATCGTCGGCAAAAAGGTGGAAGAGCTGATTGCCCGCCTGGCGCAAAAAGCGCGGGCAGCCGGTATTCACCTTATCCTGGCCACCCAGCGCCCCTCGGTGGACGTGGTAACGGGCTTGATCAAGGCGAATATTCCTTCGCGCATGGCATTTCAGGTCTCTTCACGGATCGATTCTCGTACGATTTTGGACCAGGGCGGCGCTGAAAGCCTGCTGGGTCATGGCGACATGCTGTATTTGCCTGCGGGCTCTGGTCCGCCTAATCGAGTGCATGGCGCGTTTGTTGATGATGACGAAGTGCACCGTGTGGTTGAGGATTGGAAGCGCCGCGGTACCCCTGAGTACATTGAAGAAATTTTGTCGGGCGGCGTCTCGGCTGATGCGCTAACGGGGCTTGAGGCAGAAGGCAGTGACGGCGACGATGCTGAACAGGACGCACTGTATGATGAAGCGGTTCAGTTTGTGACCGAAACCAAAAAAGCCTCGATTTCTGCGGTACAGCGGCGCTTTAAGATTGGTTACAACCGAGCCGCGCGCCTGGTAGATGCCATGGAGGCGGCACAGATCGTTTCTGCCATGGGCAGCAACGGCGCCCGCGAAGTATTAGCACCACCGCCGGTGGGGCATTAATGCCGCAATTAGTAATTCTGCATTTAGTAATCGTGCATTTAGTAATCGTGCAAGAAGCGTGAAAATCGCGCCGCGGATGAAACCCCGTGGCGCGTTTCGCGTCTGAAGAATCACATGGACGTTGTTGAAAGTCCTCAGCATTGGTTTATCTGTACTGGTTCATCTGTACTACTTTTATCAGCTTCAATCCGGCAGCGTAGGTCTATTCAACTCGACAACGTATGCCCAGGGAGAACACTATGCGCGACACGCAAACTCTGCTTTCTTCACCCTTGTCATTGGCCGCGGCCGCTCTTGGATTGACGTTTGCTACCCCCGCTGCATGGGCCAATGATGCCGCTGAGCGTTTAACCGAGCGCCTAGAGCCCCTGGAAAGCTATCAGGCGACCTTTGAGCAGCAGATTCTTGATGGTAGTGGCCAGCGTTTGCAAAGTGCGCGTGGCGAAATGTGGCTCTCACGCCCAGGCATGTTGCGTTGGGAAGTCGAAGCGCCTTATACGCAGGTCGTCGTGTCCGATGGCAACGATGTGTATCTCTACGATCCGGACCTTGAACAGGTAACGGTTCAGCCGATGGATGACCGCGTAACGCACACGCCTGCGCTTCTGCTCTCTGGCAGTATCAATGACCTGACGGCAAGTTATGATGTGGTGTATGAGCAGGAGAGCGGTGAAGATGTGTTCACGCTGATCCCAAACTCGGCAGACACGCTGTTTGAAGAGTTGAGCATGGTATTTGACAATGACACGCTCACTGAGCTTTGGATGATGGACAGCACTGGTCAAAAAACGCTTATTCGGTTTAGCGATATCACCCAGAACGGGTCTATTGACCGTGGCCTGTTTAACTTCGAAATTCCGGAAGGCACCGACGTTATTCGTGAAGAGCTCTAAAACGTCGGCGGTTTACCCGTGAATGATCAGGCGCCTTAGGGCGCCTGATCTGCTTCCTGGTCACGATTTTCCCGCCAGGCCATTATCTCGCCGAAGCGCTTCTCCTGGCCAAACTGGCTAGGCTCAAAAAAGTGCGCTTTGGGCAAATCCTCTGGCCAGCAGTCGTGAGCGCTACCCGCGGGATAGCCATCAGGCTCGTTATGCGCGTAGCGGTAGCCTTCGCCATGGCCTAGCTGCTCCATAAGCCTGGTGGGCGCATTGCGTAAATAAGTGGGTACCTCTATTTGAGGCTGCTGACGCGCGTACTGTTTTGCAGCGTTCCAGGCGCGGTCAATTCGGTTGCTTTTGGGCGCCACGGCCAAATGGATGGCTGCATGGGCAATGGCACGCTGGCCTTCGTAGTCTCCCAAGCGAAGGTAGGCGTCCCAGGCCGCTATCACCAACGGAAGCGCACGTGGGTCGGCATTACCAACATCTTCTGACGCAATGGCGCTAAGCCTGCGAACCACATCCAAAGGATCACCGCCGCCCTGAATAAAGCGCGCCATATAAAGTAACGCTGCGTCAGGGCGTGAAGAGCGTATGGATTTATGAATCGCTGAGAGCAGGTCGTAATAAGCGTCGCCCTGCTTATCAAATGCGCTTGCCTGATGGCCAATAACATCTGCCAATACCGACATGTAAAGCACCTCCTGGCCACTCTCTGGCTGGGTAAAGTCACAAGCGGTTTCTAAAAGTCCCAACGCGCGCCGGGCATCGCCCGCACTTGCGTGCGCTAGGGCAGCAAGCACATCGTCCTCCACGATAATCGCACGTTTGCCAAGACCGCGCTGCTCGTCAGTCAGCGCTTGGCGCATGACGGCTATCAACTCCTCTTGCGAGAGTGCCTTCAAAACGTAAACTCGAGCGCGAGATAGCAGGGCAGAGTTGACCTCGAAGGAGGGGTTCTCCGTGGTGGCGCCAATCAGGGTTAGCAGCCCCGACTCTACGTGAGGCAGCAAGGCATCCTGCTGGCTCTTGTTTAAGCGATGGATCTCATCCAGAAACAGAATAACCGGTGAGGTATGCTGCTGGGCGCGCTCAACCACGCCGCGTATCTCTTTAACGCCTGCCATCACCGCGCTTAAATGCTCCAGATGTGCGCTGGATGCGCGCGCGAGCAGCTCGGCCAGGGTTGTTTTGCCAACGCCTGGCGGCCCCCACAAAATCATTGAGCGTACCAGGCCTGCTTCGGCCATGCGACGAAGCGGCTTGTCGTGACCCACCAACGCTTGTTGGCCGACGTAGTCATCAAGCGTCTGCGGGCGCATCCGATACGCCAACGGCGCGTCATCGCTGGGTGTTGCACGCTGAGAGTCGAAAAGATCCATGTAAACTTCCGTTGTAAATCGAGATGTTGAGTAATGAGGTAATCATAAGAGCGTATGGCAAATGGCGTATTGCCCGACTACCTTTTGCATAGCTTCCATAAAAACTGATACAAACGATATGCTTGTCAGGGTGGCGCCTTAAGCGCATGGTGACATCTAACCATAATACGTAGCGGTACCTACATGACGATAGCGCTTAGCCATCGCCCATAGGCGTAGTGTAGTAATACCCGCTTATGATTGCGTGCCCAACGCCACTTCAGAGTTAAGGCGGCAGGCATGACACCACACAGGAGACGGCACGATGTTAAACCAACTGCGTCTAGATCATGCCAACATGGCACGAATGCTTCATGTCTTGCAGCTTAAACAAAAGACCCTGGCTCAGGGTGAGCGACCCAATTTCCAGCTGATGCGTGAAGTCGTGGATTACATTTTGTCTTACATGGAAGGTTTCGCGGCCCCGTTAGAGCGTATATGCGTTGATCGTTTGGAAACCCAAGCGCCCGAGCATCTGGAATTAATGGAGAAAATGACCAGCGATTATCTTGAGCTCAAGCCGCGCCTTCAACGTTTGTCCGACAACATCGATACGATCCTGATGGACAACATCTTGCCGATGGATCGTTTTGCCGAGGATTTAAAAGCTTACCTTGAGGCGCATAGGGCGTATCTACGCCAGGAGCGTGAAGGTCTTTTCCCTCTTATTGATCAATATTTTAGTGAGGAAGATATGCAAGAGCTGCTGCACGCGCTGCCAGAAGGCGCTGAGCAGGAGCTTGAGCGCCTGCAACAGGATTACCCAGAGCTTTACGCTGAACTACGCGGCGCGGACATACCCGCGATCTAATCAGCAGAGCGTTCCTTTGGCTGCCAGCGGGGCGTGTTAAACTAGCGCCCCGTGAATGAGCGGCTGATGGAGAAGCAGGTGTGCTTATCAAAGCAAACGGCAAAGGGGCAGTAATGGCGGGCCCCGTGCTGATTTTTGACTCCGGCGTGGGTGGGCTTTCGGTCGCCCGCTCACTGCGTCAGTATTATCCTGATACGGCGATGTGCTACGCCTGCGATAACGCGTGGATGCCTTATGGGCTGCGTGATGACGTAACGCTTTCAGCGCGTATCGTGTCGGTTTGCCAGGCCGCCGTTCAGGCCTGCCAGCCAAGCGTGCTGGTCGTTGCCTGCAATACGGCCAGCACACTCGCGCTGGATGGTTTGCGCAACGCCCTGACGATCCCTGTGGTCGGCACGGTACCCGCCATTAAACCCGCCGCCGCCATTAGCCAAACACGCCATATTGGCCTACTGGCTACTCGCGCTACTGTGGGTAGGCCCTATACGCAAAAGTTGATTGAAAACTTTGCCAGCGACTGCCTCATCACCCGGGTAGCCGCCGATGCGCTGGTGCTGGAAGCCGAGGCGCTACTTGGCGGCGGCCAGCCAGACCGCCAACGGCTTCAGCAAGCCCTGGCGCCGCTTTGGCAAACGTCGAGCACTCAGCCACCAGTGGATACCGTTGTGCTGGGCTGTACGCATTTCCCCCTGTTAAAACCCTGGCTTGAAGCACTCGCCCCCACACCCGTGAATTGGGTTGACTCCGGTGATGCGATCGCTCGGCGCGTCGGCCAGATCGCGCCGCCGTTAAAAAAAGGGCAAGATGGCCGATTTTTTACCACGGCTTCTGCCGATGCGCTAAGCCTAGGCTTTGCGCCGTTTGGATTTTCTGTTCCTGGCCGGTTGGCGGTAAGCGCTTAGGGCGCGTATTTTCAGCCTGAGCCGACACGACTGTTATTAGCATTGATATTAATACCGTTTATGAAAAAAGAGGCGCCGACTTGGCTATCCCCGTGATACAACCCGAACGTTATGACGAGCAGCTTGCCGAGAAGCGTGCTTACCTGGAAAGCACTTTTGCGGTGTTTAATCCGCCCGCACTTGAGGTCTTTGCCTCACCGCCCAGTCACTATCGCCAGCGCTGTGAGTTTCGTATCTGGCATGAAGGCGATGATCTTTACTACGCCATGTTTGAGGTCGACCCAGCCGACCCTAAAAACAAGCAGGTCGTGCGGCTTGATCAGTTTGACGTTGCAAGCGAGTCCATCAATGCGCTAATGCCGCGTCTGCGCGAGGCGTTTCTGGCCAGTGACGAACTGCGTCGGCGCCTATTCCAGGTGGAGTTTCTTACTACGCTGTCAGGCGAGGCGCTGGTCACGCTGATTTACCACCGCCCGCTAGGTGACGCTTGGGAGCAAGAAGCACGCGCCCTGGAAGCCGAGCTTGGCATTATGATCATTGGCCGCTCACGCAAGCAGCGCCTGGTGCTTACCCGTGACCACGTGTGGGAGCGTTTAACGGTTGATGGGCGCTCGCTTGACTATCAGCAGGTCGAAAACAGCTTTACCCAGCCCAATGCGCATATCTGCCAAACGATGCTGAGCTGGGCGCGTGAAGTGACGGCCGGACGTCAGGATGAAGACCTCGTCGAGCTTTACTGTGGCAACGGCAATTTCACCATCGCCCTGGCCGATAATTTTCGGCGCGTACTGGCCACTGAAATTTCGCGCACGTCGGTCGCCAGCGCTAACGTCAACCTTGAAGCCAACAAGATCACCAATGCTCATGTAGCCCGTATGTCAGCCGAAGAGTTTGCGCTGGCGCTTAAAGGCGAAAAAGGCGGGCGGCGCGTGGCTGAAATGGCATTGGACGAATATCGCTTCTCCACGGTGCTGGTTGACCCGCCCCGCGCTGGGCTGGACGCGCAGAGCTGCCAGCAAATCAGTGAATATGACCAGATCGTCTATATTTCATGTAACCCGGCAACACTTGCCGAGAACCTGGCGCTGCTCACTAAAACGCACCAGATAGAACGCTTTGCACTATTTGACCAGTTTCCATTCACCGACCATTGTGAATGTGGCGTATGGCTCACGCGGCGCGAGGATGGTCAATAGGGCGCATAATGCGAAAGAGGTATACACCATGAAGAACATGCCAGATGGATAGAGTGATGATCCAGGGTGGCGTAAGCTAGTCGTTATATTGGCCTAAAGGCCTATCGTTCCACGTTTTTTCCGGCAGTCGAGGTGATGGATGCAATACGTTGCGAGTGAAGAGAGTCGGCAAGACCTTTTAAAGCAGCTATTTGAGCGCTTGGAAGCGCGGCTGGAACCGGAGCGAGCAACGGCGATAGAGGCGTTTGCACGACGTTTTTACGCGAGCGTGCCGTTAGAGGATCTTGTTGATCGCCGCTTGGACGATCTGTACGGCGCCACATTATCCATTTGGCAGTTTCTACAGCACCACGATGCGAAGCGCCCTAAAGTGCGCGTTTTCAACCCTGACTTTGAAGAGCATGGTTGGCAGTCGACGCATACCTTTGTGGCGGTACTGCATGAAGACATGCCTTTTTTGGTCGACTCGATACGCATTGAACTGAATCGCCAAGGGCTTACCGTCCATGCGATCCAAAATTCCGTATTTGCCGTGGCCCGCAATGAGCAGAATCAGTTGCAAACACTGACCTCACCTCGTGATGCCAACGCCCCAGAGGCGCGTGAGTCGCTCATCGTTATCGAGGTTGATCGCCATACGGACCCTGACGCGCTGTCGAATATCGAGAAAAAGCTCTATCAAGTACTGCGTGATGTACGTACCGCGGTTGATGACTACGACGCGATTACCCGTCAGATTACCGCTGCGATCCAGGAGCTTGAAAAGAACTGCCCTCCGCAAATCGACCCGGACGACCATGAAGAGGCCATCGCCTTTTTAGAGTGGCTGGTTAAGGATAATTTCACTTTCCTGGGGTATGACGAATACCTGTTGGAAGGCGATGAGCTGCAGCGCGACCCGAATAGCGTGCTTGGGGTCTTCCGCCTGGACGATCCACGCTACGATGAGCGCATTCGTGCCGAAGAGGGCATTGACGAGCACGGCAACTATGAATTGGTGCCCCAATTGCTCTCGTTTGCCAAAAGTGCCCACCACTCGCGGGTACACCGCCCGACCTACCCAGACTACATTACCGTCGACCGCTACGACGACGACGGCAATGTGATCGGCGAGCGTCGCTTCTTTGGTTTGTTCACCTCGACGGTGTACAACGAGTCGCCGCGCAATATTCCGCTGCTGCGCCGTAAACTAAAAGCTGTCTCGGATATCGCCGGGTTTAACCCCCAAGGGCATAACGGTAAGCAGCTTCTACAGGTGCTTGAAGTTTATCCCCGCGATGACCTGTTCCAGATCAGTACGGATTCACTAGCGCATACCGCGCTGGGCATTCTTGATATTCGGGAACGCCGCCAGGTACGCCTGTTTATCCGTGCCGATGTTAGCGGCAAGTTCTACTCGTGCCTGGTGTTTGTGCCTCGCGATGTGTTTTCAACCGATTTGCGTCAACGCATTCAAAACCTGTTGTGTGACGAGCTTGACGCGCACTTTGGCGATTTTAATACCTACTTGTCAGAGTCGGTTCTGGCGCGTATTCAACTGATTCTACGCTTTAACGGCGATGCACCCAGCCAGTACGACCTTAAACGCCTGGAAAGCAAGGTTGCCCGCTTGGCACGTAGCTGGCGCGACGAACTGATGGCCGCGATGATTGAGGGTTTTGGAGAAGAGCGCGCCAATCATCAGATGGAGCAGTTCCAAAGCGCCTTCTCGGCAAGCTATCGCGAAGACTTCAATGCGCGCACCGCAGTATTCGATATACAGCACTTGCTGGCACTGGATAACGGTGAGGCGCTGTCGCTGTCGCTTTATCGGCCGCTGGAAGAGCAGGGCAGTGGCGTAAACCTGAAGCTTTTCCATCGTGGTTCGCCGATCCCGCTGTCTGATGTGTTGCCCATGATGGAGAACCTGGGGCTTCGGGTTATTAGTGAGCGCCCCTACGACATTAGTGCACCGCAGCAGCATTACTGGATTCACGACTTTGAGCTTGAGCACAGTAATAAAGATGTCAGCCTGGGTGAAATGCGCGAAACCTTCAGTGAAGCGTTTAAACGTATTTGGGCGGGCGAAGCGGATAACGACGCCTTTAACCGGCTGATTATTGCGGCAGGGCTGGACTGGCGCGAAGTCGCCATGCTGCGTGGATACGCACGTTATCTCAAGCAAATCCGCTTTGGCATGTCTCAAAACTACATTGCCGCGACCTTGGCCAACTACCCGGCCATTACTCAGTTACTGGTAGAAATGTTCCGTCTGCGCTTTGATCCTGCGCTGGACTCACACGATACCGACGAGTGCATCACGCGGCTTAATGAGCAGTTGGAAGCCGTTGCCAGCCTAAACGACGACCAACTGTTACGTCGTTTTATGGAGCTTATTCAGGCAACTCTGCGCACCAACTACTACCAGCGTGCTGAAGACGGCCGCTTTAAAGATTACATCGCCTTTAAGCTTGAGCCTTCCAAAGTCACCGGAATGCCCAAGCCACGGCCGATGTTCGAGATTTTTGTCTGCTCGCCACGCGTGGAAGGTGTCCACCTGCGCGGTGGCAAAGTAGCCCGCGGTGGTTTGCGCTGGTCTGACCGCCATGAAGATTTCCGTACCGAAGTGCTGGGGCTGGTAAAAGCGCAGCAGGTCAAAAACGCGGTGATCGTCCCGGTAGGCGCCAAGGGTGGTTTTGTATGTAAGCGCATGCCTGAAAATGCTGACCGCGAAACGAAGCAGAACGAAGGCATTGCTTGCTATAAAACCTTTATCCGTGCGCTGTTAGATGTGACCGATAATCTGGATGGCAGCGACGTTGTTCCGCCTAAAAACGTGGTGCGCCACGACGAAGACGATGTCTACATGGTGGTTGCCGCCGATAAAGGAACGGCAACATTCTCGGATATCGCCAACGAAATCTCTATCGAGTATGGCCACTGGCTAGGGGATGCGTTTGCCTCCGGCGGGGCGAACGGATATGACCATAAGAAAATGGGCATTACCGCGCGTGGTGCCTGGCAGTCGGTTAAACGTCACTTTAAAAACCTCGGCGTAGATACCCAGCGGGATCTGTTTAGCGTCGTTGGTATTGGTGATATGGCGGGCGACGTATTTGGTAACGGCATGCTGCTTTCCGACAAGATTCAGCTGGTGGGTGCGTTCAACCATCTGCATATCTTTGTCGACCCCAACCCTGAGGCTGATGCGGCCTTTGCCGAGCGTACAAGGCTATTTAACCTGCCGCGCTCCAGTTGGGAGGATTACAGTGCTGAGCTGATTTCGCAGGGCGGAGGTGTCTTTAACCGCAGCGCCAAGTCCATCGCGATTACCCCGGAAATGCAGCAGGTCTTTGGTATTCAGGAAGAGCGCCTGTCGCCGAATGAATTGATTCGCGCCATGCTCCAGTCAAAGGTCGACCTGGTCTGGAACGGCGGTATCGGCACCTACGTGAAAAGCTCGGATGAAACCGATGCCGATGTCGGCGATAAAGCTAACGATGCGCTGCGTATTAATGGCGAAGACCTTAACTGTCGCGTAGTGGGCGAAGGCGGCAACCTGGGGATGACTCAACGTGGTCGAATGGAAGCCGCCGCCAAAGGTGTGCGCGTTTACACTGACTTTATTGATAACGCAGGTGGCGTTAACTGCTCTGACCACGAGGTCAATATCAAAATATTGATCGATGATGTGGTGAAGCGCGGCGACATGACCGACAAGCAGCGCAACGACCTGCTAGCAGAAATGACCGATGAAGTTGCTGACCTGGTGATTCTTGATAACTACCGCCAGGCTCAGGCGCTGGACCTCTCCGAGATACTGTCATGCCAAGGCATCGGGCCGTACCGCCGCTTTATCAGCGAGCTGGAGTCTGCCGGGCAGATTGATCGTGAGCTTGAGTTCCTGCCCACCGATGAGACCTTAAAAGAGCGTGCCGCCAATCAGCAGGGCATGCGCTTGCCGGAGCTGTCGGTACTGATTTCCTACGCCAAGAGCACGCTAAAAGACGACCTGATCACCTCCGATGTGCCCGATGATACGTATATTCATCGCCATCTTGAGCGGCTGTTCCCGTCTGTGCTGACAGAGCGCTACCAGACCGAGATGTATGAACACCGCCTGAAGCGTGAAATTGTGGCAACGCAAGTCGCGAATGATCTGGTTGATCACATGGGGGTCGTGTTTGTCCGTCGGCTACGCGACTCTACTGGCGCCGGTCGGGCAGATATTGCACGTAACTATGTCATCGCTCGGGATAGCTTCAACCTGCTGTCACTTTGGGCACAGATTGAAGACCTGGATAACCAGATCCCCAGCGACGTGCAGCACTCCATGATGCTGGACCTGATGCGCCTGATCCGCCGCTCGACACGCTGGTTCCTGCGCCAGCACATGGGGCTTTCGACTCAGGATGCCATTGAGTACTTCGCGCCTCGGTTGGCGCAGCTGCAAGAAGAGATGGGCGAACTGTTAAGCGGCGAAGAGCTTGATGCCTGGCGCCAGCGTCGGGATGAGCTGCAGGAAGCGGGCGTGCCGGAAGCGCTGGCCTCTACCGTTGCCGCCGCGCCTAGCCTGTATGCCGGGTTGGGGATCATTCAGGCGGCACGGGTTACCAATGAGAAGCCCCAGCGCGTCGCCGAAGTGTTTTACGAAATTGGCAGCCGTTTGGAACTTCCCTGGATGAGCCAGCAGGTAACGCAGCTGGGAGTACGTGATGCATGGCAGGTGCAGGCCCGGGAAACGTTCCGGGATGATATCGACCGCCAGCAGTTGGCCTTAACCACCAGCGTACTGAAGTTGGAAGCCGGTAGCCGCGATACTCAGGAGCGTGTGGACCAGTGGCTTGAGCAGCATGCTGACCTGCACCGTCGCTGGTGCCGTTTGATTGATGAGGTGCGTAGCGGTAGTGAAGGTGGGTTTGCGCTGTTTGCCGTCGCCGTACGCGAACTGGTGGACCTTGCAGAAAGCGATAGCGAGGCATAACCGCCTAAGCGTGCGCTAACACAACGCATACTTGCTGTAAGAAGTAACCGTGCCTGAGGTAACTCAGGCACGGTTTTTTTGTGCGTGGCTTCTGGTTTAGCGCAAGCGCGGTGCGCTAAAAGGGCAGGATGCGCTATACTCTGCGCCGCCCATTCTCCCGGAGAGACTCTGTCGATGTATTCACTCGCGCGCTCGCTGTTCTTTCGTATTGACCCCGAAACCTCACACGGGTTGGCGCTGGGGGCGTTAGACGCATTACAACGCGTGGGCGGTGTACGCCCTTGGGTGGGCAAGCCAATCGAGGATCCTGTTGAGCTGATGGGGTTGCGCTTTGCCAACCGCGTGGGGCTTGCTGCGGGGCTTGATAAAAATGCCGATCACCTGGATGCGCTCGGCGCGCTGGGTTTTGGTTTTGTTGAAGTGGGCACGGTGACGCCCAAGGCGCAGCCGGGTAACGCCAAGCCGCGCTTGTTCCGTTTGGCGAGCCATGGCGCCATCATTAACCGCTTTGGGTTTAATAACAAAGGGGTTGAGCACTTAATTGAGCAGGTGAAAAAGCGCCGCTATCAAGGTGTGGTGGGCATTAACATCGGCAAAAATCTGACCACCTCGGTTGAAAATGCCCTGGAGGACTATTTAGCCTGCCTGAACGCCGTTCACCCGGTCGCTGATTATATTACTGTGAATATTTCTTCACCCAATACGCCGGGGCTGCGTACGCTGCAGTTTGGTGAGCAACTGGATGCGTTATTAGGGCCAATTCGTGAGCGTAGCCGGTTGCTGGATGCTGAAGCAAACCGCAAGGTACCGCTACTGATTAAAATCGCTCCGGATATGAGCGAAGAGGAAGTCGCGCTCGTGGCCGGTAGTATTGCTCGCAATGAACTGGACGGCGTCATCGCGACCAACACGACCGTTTCCCGTGAAGCGGTCAAGAGTGACCCTCAGGCGGAAGAGGCGGGAGGGCTTTCGGGAAAACCCGTTTTTGAACCCTCTAACGTGATTATTCGTCTGCTGCGTCAGCATCTGCCAACGCTACCGATTATTGGCGTTGGCGGGATTGATAGCGGTGAAACTGCAAAAGCCAAAATTGCGGCGGGTGCTGATTTGGTTCAGCTCTATTCAGGCCTGATTTACCAAGGCCCAGCGCTTGTGAACGAATGTGCCAGCGCGCTAAAAACGCAGTAATTCGCGTGGCTTTGAGGCTAAAAAGCCCGCTTTTAAGCGGGCTCCATGTTCCAAAATGTAGATTAAGGAAGTTATAACCGGTTAGGTCATGACCATGGGATTCTTGTGGATACCGGAAACGCCGGTCATACCGTCCCATTGGTCTCCGCGACCTTCACGCCAACCGCTCATCCAGTACTCGCGTAAATTAACATCTTGACTGGGACATTCATCACGGGAGCGGCCGATAACACCTGCTTTGTACCCGTGAACATAAGCCCGCTGGAAGCGGTCACGTTTTTGTCGTTTCATTGGCTAACCTCTTTTCATGAAAGCCTTTAATAAGAAATAGTGCACTATGCCTTAGTGGCGTCAGGCTCCTATTTCGAGAGCTAACCTCAAGAGCAGGCAGCCAGCATGGTACTTTTGTCTAGCACTCACGTGCTGAACCGACCAAGCGGCGCCCCAAACAAGCCATAGGTCATAAATGGCCTGGACAAGCAACGCATGCGTTTTTAGTAGCTACTCTCTTATTCTTAGATCAAGATGGGGGCACTTGTCGACCCCCAAATTGTCATAAGATGTAAATACATTTGCCATATATAGGAATATCGCGCGGTTACGCGCTGCCATGACTATGACCGAAACGAGTCAAAACGCCCCCTTGAACCTGTTGGCGACCTGCCCGAAAGGCATTGAAGGCCTGTTGGCCGATGAGCTGGCAGCGCTAGGCGCGACGCCTGGAAAGACCACGGTGGCAGGCGTGTACTTCACCGCCAGCCAAGCCATCGCCTACCGTGTATGTTTGTGGTCACGGCTTGCCAACCGGGTCATTCTGCAGCTCGTTCGCGAGCCGATGATTGAAACGCCCGAGCAGTTACGCGATGTCGTTGCCCACATTGTCTGGACCCAGCATTTGGCTGTGGGCAAAACCCTGGCCGTAGATTTTCATGGCCGCAGCGACCACATTCGTCATACCCGGTTTGGCGCGCAAACGGTGAAAGACGGCGTGGTAGATTCGTTGCAGCTTGCCGGGCAAGAGCGGCCATCCATTGATACTAAAACGCCCGACTTGCGCCTGTACGCACATTTGCACCGGGCGAATCTCACGATTGGTATCGACCTCTCGGGTGAGAGTCTTCATCGCCGCGGCTATCGTCGCGATGTAGGCCATGCACCGCTGAAAGAGAACCTGGCGGCCGCGCTGCTCATACGCGCGGGCTGGCCCGAGCGAGCCAAGGCTGGCGAGCCGTTGATCGACCCACTGTGTGGCGCGGGCACGCTGCTGATTGAAGCGGCGCTAATGGCCGCCGACCAGGCGCCTAACCTGGACCGCGAACGCTTTGGCTTCAAGGGCTGGGCCGGGCACGATGAAGCGCTCTGGCTTGAGCAAAAGCGCGAGGCCGAAGCGCGTGCTTCTATTGGCCGTAAGCGGTGTAAAACGCAGCTGCTGGGCTTTGACCAAAGCCCAGCAGCTCTTTCTGCGGCGAAAACCAACGCGATGCGTGCAGGCATTCCAGCGCTGATTACCCTGCACGGGCAAAGCCTTGCTCAGCTAACCCGGCCCGAGACGCTCACGGCAACAAGTGGGCTGTTGATCACCAACCCGCCGTACGGCGAGCGGTTGGGGGAACTTCCCGAACTGGTACGCCTTTACGCCCAACTGGGCGAAAAAGCCAAGGCACTGTTTCCAGGTTGGACGCTGGCAATGTTTACCGGCAACCCCGACCTGGGCCACCGTTTGGGGCTGCGCGCGCACAAGCAGTATGCGTTAAAAAATGGTGCGCTGGATGCCAAGCTGCTGCTGATGGATATCGGCACGTCAACGGCCAATAATGATGCTCAGGCAGAAGGGCAGCCTACCGATCAAGCGCCTGCTGCTACGCAAGTTGCTCCACAGCAAGCGTCGCGTGCGGTGTCCGAAAACGCCCAGATGTTTGCCAATCGTCTGGTCAAAAACCAGAAGCGCCTCAAAAAATGGTTAAAGCAGAGCGGAGAAACCTGCTACCGGCTCTATGATGCCGACATGCCTGAGTTTGCGCTGGCGATTGACCGCTATGGTGACCGTGTACACGTTCAAGAGTACGCCGCACCGAGCTCGATCAACCCGGCTCAGGCACAAAAACGCCTGTTTGACGCCTTGGAAGTGTTGCCTGATGCGTTGGGCGTTGACTCCAGCAAGGTGTATATCAAGCGTCGTGAGCGGCAAACCGGCACCGCCCAGTACCAGAAGCGTGATGCCAGTGGCGAGCGTTTTGACGTGCGCGAAGGCGATGCGCGGTTGTGGGTTAACCTGCGTGACTACCTGGATACCGGGCTGTTCCTGGACCACAGGCCAGTGCGCCGCATGTTGGGTGAAATGGCCAGCGGCAAGCGCTTCTTAAACCTGTTTTGCTATACCGCCACGGCCACGGTGCAAGCCGCGCTGGGCGGCGCCAGCGACAGCGTTAGCGTGGATATGTCCAATACCTACCTTGAGTGGGCAAAAGACAACTTTACGCTGAACGAACTCGACCTGCGCCTGCATCGCGTGGTGCGTGATGACTGTTTCCGCTGGCTGGAAACCGCTAACGCCGAGTTTGACCTGATCTTTATGGATCCGCCGACGTTCTCCAACTCGAAAAAAATGCGCGATACGCTCGACGTACAGCGCGACCACCCACGGTTGGTCGAACTTGCCATGGCGCGCCTCGCGCCTGGCGGAACGCTGGTGTTTTCGAATAATCAGCGTCGCTTCAAGCTTGATGATGCACTTAGCGAGCGTTATGCGGTGGAGGAGGTTACCTCGCGTACCTTCGACCCTGACTTTCAGCGGCGCACCAATATGCATCACGTGTTCCTGCTGCGTCACCGCAGCTAGGGCGTAAGGGCTTGCAGCGGTGATCTCGCTTACGCTCTACACCACGCTGGGTTGCCATCTGTGCGCCCAGCTGGAAGGCCTGCTGGCAGCGCTTGCTAATCAACCGGTGGCGCTGCAACGCATTGAAATCAGTGATTGTCCGGAGTTACTAGCGCGCTATGGCGAGCTTATTCCGGTTGTGGCGGATAGCCAGGGGCATGAGCTGATACGCAGTTTTGAGGTAGAGCGCTTAAGCGCTTGGTTGCGTCAGCGCGGCTGGCTAAGTGAGCACGCGCTAACACGCCTGATGCAACCTGATGAAGCGCCGCCAAAAGGGCGTTATGTTCGCAACGGGCGGCGTTTTCTGGGTGAGTGATGACTTACTGGGGCACTTAAAGCAGGTCAAGCAGCGAAAGCTGGCGCATCGCTTCCTGGCCTTCTGGAGTATGGTCATCAACGTCCAGTACTTTATGAAACCCGCGTGACTTTTGAATGGTCGTCTCATCTTCCAGCCACATCTGAGCCTGCTCAAGCGTGTCGGCCAGTTGATGTTTTAAGCCGCCAAACTGCGTGCCGATTTGCCCCCAGGCGCGACTAAAAATCCAGTCGCCAAACATATCCTGGTGAATATGAACCAGCACATAGTCGTGGTCGGTTTCCCACCTTACGATCACAAGCTTACTCCCACGGTTGTTCTTGACACTGGCTTGCCCATTAGGCACTCCTTGTCCTGAATACTCTTTTCCAATTTGATGCGGCGGACGGTATTGTAAAGCGCGTTATCGCAAACGCCTATCTTTGCTTATGAAGCGTTTTTCTGTGGAGAGGCTTGCCTGTCCTGCGGACTAAAAGGATCACGTTGTGAAGCTGACTGTAGATGCCAATATACCCGCCGCCGAACGCTGCTTTGGTGATTTTGGCTCGATCACCCATCTGCCAGGGCGTGAAATAAGCGCGGCACACGTCAAAGACGCGGATGCGCTGATTGTGCGCTCCATCACCCAGGTCACTGCCGCACTATTGGCAGACAGCGCTGTACGCTTTGTCGGTACCTGTACGATTGGCACCGACCATGTTAATCACGCCGCCCTGGCCGAGCGCGGTATTACCTTTGCAAGCGCGCCTGGTTGCAACGCCGAAGCGGTGGTGGACTATGTGCTCAGCAGCTTGCTAACGCTGGCTGAGCGCGATGGCTGGTCGCTGCTCTCAAAAACGGTGGGCATTGTGGGCGTCGGCAATGTAGGCAGCCGCTTACTTGCCCGCCTTAATGCGCTGGGCGTCAACACACTTGCCTGTGACCCACCCAGAGCAGAGCAGGAGGGCGAGCAGGGCTTTGAGCCGCTGGATACGCTGATCGATCGTTGCGATATTCTCTGCCTGCACACGCCGCTGGTGACAGATGGGCCGCACGCCACGTATCAGCTGCTGAATGCTCAGCGCATCAATGAATTAGCGCCTGGCACGGTATTGCTAAACGCCGGGCGGGGCGACTGTGTTGATGGGTTAGCGCTGCGTGGTCGGTTAGCGGGTAAAGGCGATATTACCGCCGTGCTGGACGTGTGGGAGAGCGAGCCGGACATTGACGCAGGGCTGCGCGACCTGGTGGCACTTGCCTCGCCGCATATTGCTGGGCACAGCCTGGACGGCAAGCTGCGCGGTACCTGGATGATTCAGCAAGCGTTAGCCAGCCATCTTGGTACTCCCAACCATGATGCGTTTACCGATATTTGCCCGCTGCCAGCGTTGGCGTCATTGCATTTGCAGGACGCACTGTCGGTCGAGGATGCACTGCGTGTGTGCATGCGTGCCGTGTATGACGTGCGCCGAGACCACGACAGCCTGCAGCGCCAGGCGCTTGTACAGGGTATCAAGCAGGGCTTTGATACCTGCCGAGCCAATTATCCACTGCGCCGTGAATTTGCCACGCTGAACGTGCAGTTATCAGGCAGTGCGGTTGATCTTGAAGCGCCGTTGAGTGCCGCGGGCTTTCACGTCTCGCGGTTATCCTGACGCGTAAAAAGAACAGGCCCGCTTAGCGGGCCTGTTGCGACTAAATACGTTGCGGATGTTGTTTATTGACGGTAAGCGGCTTCTTTTAGCGCACGAATACGGTCATCCAACGGCGGGTGGCTGGCAAAAAGTTGCTCTACCAGCGAGCGTGTTTGGCCTTTGGTGATCGCCATGGCGCGTAGGGTGTCGGGCATTTGGTCCGGCATTTCTGTTTCCGCTTTCAAGCGGGCCAGGGCATTCACCATGGAGCCTGTCCCTGCTAACCGAGCACCGGCCTCATCGGCACGGTATTCACGATAGCGCGAGAACCAGGCAACGATAGCCGACGCCACAATCCCGAACACAATTTCTGCGACAATCACGACCGCGAAGTAACCCATAAAGCCCAGGCCACCTTCGCCGCCGCTGCGGCTTTTAAGAAAGCCATCCACCAACTGCGCCACCACACGGGCAAAGAACATCACAAA
This sequence comes from Halomonas hibernica, assembly GCF_013183775.1. Lineage (NCBI taxonomy): Bacteria > Pseudomonadati > Pseudomonadota > Gammaproteobacteria > Oceanospirillales > Halomonadaceae > Halomonas > Halomonas hibernica. Next base: position 168,526 of record NZ_VIFN01000003.1, on the reverse strand, counting down.
GGTGTTCACTACGCCCTGAATCAGCGCCAGCGTGACCATGTCGCCATTGGCGACGTGGCCAATTTCGTGGGCAAGCACTGCGCGCACTTCGTCGGGGCGCATCCGGTTTAACAGCCCGGCGGAAACCGCCACCAAAGCGTCATCTTTATTCCAGCCGGTGGCAAACGCGTTTGACTGCTGGGCGGGGAAGATGCCCACCTCCGGCGTCTTAATGCCGGCCTCGCGGGCAAGTTCAGCCACGGTATCGACAAGCCATTGCTCGGTGGCGTTGGAAGGCGACTCAATAATTACCGTGCCGGTACTGCGTTTCGCCATCCATTTGGAAATAAACAGCGAGATCAGCGAGCCGACCATGCCGAAGATAAAGCAGAAAATCAGCAGGCTGGTAAAGTTGATTCCTTGGCTGCGTAAATAACCCTCAACGCCAAACAGGCGCAGCGTAATACTGGCGACAAGCAGTACCGCCAGGTTGGTGGCTAAAAACAGCACAATTCGCATCATGGTGCAGGTTCTCCCTAAGAGGACGGTAAAGCGTTACTAGAATGCTTGCTTAGATACGTACACGTCGTGGCAGTTTCAAGTCACAGCGCACGTTATTGACGGTAGCGGGACAAGAAATTACCGAACCTGTCCAGGGCGTCGCCCAGCTGATCCGCCCAGGGCAGTGTCACAATGCGCACATGATCAGGTTCTGGCCAGTTAAACGCCGTGCCTTGAACCAGTAGAATTTTCTCTTGAAGGAGCAAATCAAGAACCAGCTTCTGGTCATCTTGAATATTGAAGACCTTGGGGTCCAAACGAGGAAACGCATAGAGCGCGCCCTTGGGCGTGACACAGGAAACGCCAGGAATCGCGTTGAGCTTTTCCACCGTGATGTCGCGTTGAGCCAGTAAACGGCCACCTGGCAGGATCAGGTCATTGATCGACTGATAGCCACCCAGTGCGGTCTGAATGGCGTGCTGGGCAGGCACGTTGGCACACAGACGCATGGAGGCCAGCATGGTTAGCCCCTGGATAAAATCCTTGGCGCGCTGTTTGGCAATCGTGCCAGAAATCGTCATCCAGCCGGAGCGAAAGCCCGCACAGCGGTAGCTTTTCGACAGCCCGTTCATGGTAATCACCAACTGGTCATCGTCGGCCAGAGCGCCGGTCGCGGTATGTTCTACGCCGTCATACAGGATCTTGTCGTAGATCTCGTCAGAGAACACCACCAGATTGTGCTCTTTGGCCACGGCCAATACGTCGCGCACCACGGCCGGTGGATAAACTGCGCCGGTCGGGTTGTTGGGGTTAATCAGCACAATCGCGCGGGTGCGGCTGGTGATTTTGGCGCGGATATCGGCAATGTCCGGCGTCCAGTCGGCCTGCTCATCGCACCTATAGTGCACGCCGTGGCCGCCGGAAAGGTGCGCCGCTGCCGTCCATAGCGGGTAGTCGGGGGCGGGGATCAGCACTTCGTCGCCATCGTTTAATAGCGCCTGCATGCACATTACAATCAGTTCGGACACGCCGTTGCCGATGTAAATATCTTCGATGCCAACGCCTGGAATTTTCTTGCGCTGGCACTCCTGCATAATCGCCTTACGCGCCGAGTAGAGGCCTTTGGAATCACAGTAGCCTTGTGCCGTGGGCAGGTTGCGCATCACATCCTGCAAAATCTCTTCTGGTGCTTCAAACCCAAAGGGCGCCGGGTTGCCAATATTCAGCTTTAAAATCCGCTGGCCTTCATCCTCAAGCCGCTTGGCATGATCAAGGACCGGGCCACGGATGTCGTAGCAGACGTTATTGAGCTTGTGAGATTTTTTGAGTTCAGCAGATGACGGCTCGGCGTTTTGTGAGTCCGTATCCTGAAGCTCAGTAGGCGTTTGAAGCTGAGAGGTTTCCATGAGTGATTTATCCAAAAGTGTCCAAAGGCCGTGCGGCGGCGCCGGTCGGTTCATCCATTATGCGTCGGAAAGTGGCTGATTGTCTTCGTCGTTTTGCACAATGGGCGGCGGAATATCGTCCGGTGTTTCCAGCGTTAAACGGCCAAGCTTGCCGTCACGCAGTTCGTGTAGCAGCACTTCGGCGCCACGGTGTAAATCTACCTCGCCACCCGCGCGCAGGCCGCCCCGTTTGCCGGCAATTTCTTTCAGGATGGCATGCCCATCAAACCCGGCGATCGCCAGAAAATCAGGCTTCTTCGGACCGTCAGCGTCCACGTCATTATCGACCGGCACTTCATACGTGGGCAATGCTTTGAGTTTGTAACGTGTGGTCAACTCGTCCGGGTAGCGCTTGGCAAGCTCGGCGCTGGTAACAATACCCACGTCGGTATACTCAATGGCGGTATCGCGAATAGCGCCGCTGGCCGCCAGCCGATAGGCGCTGGCCTGGTCTTCAATCTTGGGCCACAGCACGCCAGGCGTGTCGATCAGTGCCACGCGGCCATCAATACGCACTTTCTGCTGGCGCTTGGTGACCGCCGGTTCATTACCGGTTTTGGCAATTTTACGCCCGGCCAGGCCGTTAATCAGGGTGGATTTACCCACGTTGGGAATCCCCATCACCATCACTCGAACGTCGCGGTCAGCACGTACGTCACCCGCTAATTCGTGGCAAAGTTTGGGAATTTTCTTTAACTCACGGGTGTTGGTCGTGGTGATCGCGAGTGCCCGGGTATCGTCCTGGGCATCGAAAAAGGCCACCCATTCCGCAGTGCGCTCTGGGTCTGCCAGGTCCGCCCGGGAGAGTATTTTCAATACTGGCTTATGGCGGGTCAGCTCGGCCAGCATCGGGTTGGCGCTAGAGTAGGGCAGACGTGCGTCGAGTACTTCAATGACCACGTCAATTTCCGGCAGCGCATCCTTTATCTGGCGGCGGGCCTTGTTCATATGTCCGGGGAACCAGCCGAGCATGAGTTTCTCCTACAAGCACAAAAAACGGGCATAAAAAAGCGAGCAACCATTCTACCAGATGGCGCTCGCCTTGCTGCGATTCGTTAAAGGGGTTAGAGGTAGCGTTTACTCGTCAGGGTGAAACTCTAGCGACACCGAGTTAATGCAGTAACGCAACCCTGTGGACGCCGGCGGCCCGTCAGGAAACACATGCCCCAAGTGGGCATCACAGTGAGAGCACACTACTTCTGTGCGCACCATGCCGTGCGTGGTATCGCTATGCTCTTCAACGCAGTTTCTGCCAAGCGGCCTGTCGAAGCTGGGCCAGCCACAGCCCGCATCAAATTTGTGCTCGTTTTCAAACAGCGGTGCATGGCAACAAATGCAGTGGTAAATGCCTTGAGCATCGCTTACCTGGTAGTCACCTGTAAAAGGACGTTCGGTGCCTTTCTCGCGTGCAACCCGGTACTGCTCAGGCGTTAGCTGTTCGCGCCACTGCTCGGGGGATTTTTTGATTTTGGCCATTTTAGTGTCTCCTTGCCCTCTGTGACTTGCAGGCTATCGTACTCTTTTCAATTAAGACAGCGTAGTTAAGAAAGCTAGTACTTACCCGAGTTCAGAAGGCGAATAGGGTGTAGCCACCCGCTTGAGTGGGCGGTAAGTCGTAGCAATGAAAGAGATTGGTGTATAGATAGAAAGCAGAGCGATATCATAGGGCTTGACAGAAATGCGTGCTCTGAGTAATATACGCGCCACCTCGACGAGGCAATGAAACGTCCCATTCGTCTAGTGGTCTAGGACACCGCCCTTTCACGGCGGTAACAGGGGTTCGAACCCCCTATGGGACGCCAATTACATCGTTAAGGTATCGGAGTGCGGGAATAGCTCAGTGGTAGAGCATCGCCTTGCCAAGGCGAGGGTCGAGAGTTCGAATCTCTTTTCCCGCTCCAAAACGTCCCATTCGTCTAGTGGTCCAGGACACCGCCCTTTCACGGCGGTAACAGGGGTTCGAACCCCCTATGGGACGCCAATCCGATGGTGAGAAATTGATTAAGCGGGAATAGCTCAGTGGTAGAGCATCGCCTTGCCAAGGCGAGGGTCGAGAGTTCGAATCTCTTTTCCCGCTCCAATCAATAAAATAGATGTTTATACGTCCCATTCGTCTAGTGGCCTAGGACACCGCCCTTTCACGGCGGTAACAGGGGTTCGAACCCCCTATGGGACGCCATCTAGAAAGTGCATGTTTACGTTGCGGGAATAGCTCAGTGGTAGAGCATCGCCTTGCCAAGGCGAGGGTCGAGAGTTCGAATCTCTTTTCCCGCTCCATGTAAACAGCCTCATTCGTTACCCTTCCTGTTTTACCTTTTCTTCTTGTTATACATATTGCTATCTATCTACCGCCCTTATTGGCGGCGTTTTGCTGTGCGTGTGTTTTAGAGGCGCGTTTTGAGTGGTGGCTTACGCCCAGACAGTGCTGCCTGAACGTAAGCCGGTAATGCCGAGTGCTTAACTGAGGGTGAAGTGATTTACAACGCTGCTAAGCGACTGTGAGCGCTGTTTCAGGTCGTGGGCGGAGTTGGCGGTTTGCTGAACCATAGTGGCGTTATCCTGAGTTGACTGGTCAAGCTGTGCGATGGCCACGTTGATCTGTTCAATCCCCTGGGTTTGCTCATGCGTCGCGGCTGTAATGTCGGCGAACAGGTCATTGATGCGTTGGATCTGTTGGTCAATCTGCTGCATCCGCTCTTTAGCGGTCGTCACCAGTGAGGCGCCGTTATCCACTTGTGCATTAGAGGCGTTAATCAACGTTTTGATCTCGTGAGCGGCGGTTGCCGAACGGTTAGCCAACTGGCGTACTTCACTGGCTACCACGGCAAAACCTCGACCATGCTCACCCGCGCGGGCAGCTTCAACCGACGCATTAAGGGCCAAAATATTGGTCTGGAAAGCAATGCTGTCAATCAGGGTAACAATGTCGGAAATTCTGGCGGCTTCAGCGCTAATTTCCTGCATGGAGGTAACGGCCTGGCCAATGGCTTGCTGGCCAAACTGAGAGGTTTCGCCTGCGTTGCGTACAAGTTCCTTGGCTTGTTCCACGTTTTCGGCATTTTGGCGCACCGTCGCGGTCACTTCTTCCATGCTGGCAGAGGTTTGCTGAAGGGCGGCTGCCTGCTGCTCGGTGCGTGATGAAAGCTCCTGATTGCCTGCGGCAATATCGCCAGAGTCATTGTCTACCGCGGCGCTGGTGGCGTGAATTTCCTGCATCGTTGCATGCAGCTTGTCACGCATTTGCTGAATATCGTAAAGCAGGCTGTTGGTATCGTTAGCGCCCAGGCGAACCCTTGCCGTTAAGTCGCCTTGGGCAATACGTGCTACTACCTCTGCCGCGTAGTCAGGCTCGCCACCCAAACGGCGCAGAATCAACGAGATCATGCCCCAAAAGGCTAGCGTTACCAGTATGCCGCCCACCAGACCGACTAAAATGGTTTTGGTCAATTGGGCCATAATGGTTTGGCTGATATCGCCCATAAAAATACCGCTGGCAACATACACATCCCACGGGGCGTAGGCTTCGGTGTAAGTATGCACCAGGGGCATTTTGTCGTTGCCGCGGGCGAAGTTAGAGTAGTACTCGGAAAAGCCGTAGCCTGACTCGCGGGCGCTTTCCCGGATCAACGGAAAGATCAGCGTGCCCTTGGGGTCAGTCACCTGGGATAAATCCTGCCCCGTCGGACGTTTGGGGTGGGCAAGCATCTTCAGGTCGCCGCTGAGTGCAAACAGGTAGTTATCATCGACGCCAAAGCGCACGTCACGAATGGCTTCAAACGCCTGGGTTTTGGCTTCATCAAGCGAGAGCTCACCCCGCTTGGCTCGTTCATCAAAATGCTCAAGGGTAGAAATGGCAATGTCTACGGCGGTAACCATGCGCTGCTCACGCTCGTGATAGAGCAGCGTTCGGCTTTGTAGGGCATTCACCGTAATCATGATGGCGAGTATCAGCCATAAAACGGCTACGCCTATCAGCCGTTGGCGGCGCAGAGGAAGCGCTGCCAGGCCGCGTCGGGTGGCGGACGTTGAATGCTCGGTAGTAGCGCCTGGTTGGGCAAAGGTAACAGGGGGCTGGGCGATCATGGTGCTCACTATGGCTTTTTCTCGTTTATAAAATACGTGTTCCCTTGAATGCCGTGCTATTAATAGCGAAAGGGCATGCGCATAATACTAAAGTATTATCCTGCGTGTCGTGCGCGACAAAACGCCGCGAATACTAATTAAAGTGGACGGATTGTTAGCGGTTTAACGAGATAGCCACAGGCGCCATGTTACGCTGGCTTGAAAAAACGACCGAATGCCCCGATATCGTTGCTTCTCACGTTTTTTTTGTGCCCCTATTTTTTGCTGACAGGACATCTTTATGGCCGAACCGGCATTGTCTATCCGTGGCCTTACCAAGGTGTACGGCAACGGCTTTCACGCGTTAAAAGGAATTGATCTCGACGTCCAGCAGGGCGATTTTTTTGCCTTGTTGGGTCCCAACGGTGCAGGTAAATCCACCACCCTGGGTGTGGTGTGTTCATTGGTGCAGAAGTCAGAAGGCAAGGTGTCGATTTTTGGTATCGACATCGACAAGGACTTCGCCAAGGCCAAGTACCAGCTGGGCGTGGTTCCTCAGGAATTCAACTTCAACCAATTCGAGAAGGTGCTTGATATCGTGCTGGCGCAAGCAGGCTATTACGGCATGACGCGCCGTGAAGCGCTGCCGCGTGCCGAGCAGCTGCTGCGCGACCTGGGCCTGTGGGACAAGCGCAATGGCAACGCTCGCATGCTTTCTGGTGGTATGAAGCGCCGCTTGATGATTGCCCGGGCGCTGATGCACCGGCCCAAGCTACTGATTCTGGATGAGCCCACCGCGGGCGTGGATATTGAACTGCGCCGCAGCATGTGGGAATACATGCGCCGCATTAATCAGGATGAAGGCACCACGATCATTCTAACCACCCACTATCTGGAAGAAGCCGAAAGCCTGTGCCGTAATATCGCCATCATCAATCACGGTGAAATTGCCCGTAACACCAGCGTGCGCGAGCTATTGGCCGAGCTGAATACCGAAACCTTCCTGCTGGATCTCGCCGAGCCAGTCACGGCGCCGCCGGTGATCGAAGGGTTTGAGATCAAGCAGATCGAACCGACGCAACTCTCGTTGGTGATTCATCGTGGGCAGCAGTTAAACGATGTGTTCAGTGTATTAAGCGAGCAGGGCATGCAGGTGGTTTCCATGCGCAACAGCGCTAACCGGTTGGAAGAGATGTTTGTGTCAATGGTAGAGGCGGGCAATACAGCCATCGATCAGCGCGCCGAACCCAACAAGGAGACGCAGGCATGAATGCAACACAAACGCTCGTCGCGCTATGGACGCTCGTACTTAAAGAGATCAAACGCTTTACGCGTATTTGGCCGCAAACGCTGCTGCCGCCTTCGATCACCATGGCGATGTACTTCATCATCTTTGGCAACCTGATCGGCTCGCGCATAGGGGATATGGATGGCTTCTCCTACATGGACTTTATCGTCCCCGGCCTGATCATGATGTCGGTCATCACCAACAGCTACTCGAACGTGGCTTCCAGCTTCTTCTCGAACAAGTTTCAGCGTTCGGTCGAAGAGTTAATGGTATCGCCCATGCCCAACTGGGTGATTCTATCCGGGTTTATCCTCGGTGGCATGGCGCGCGGCTTGGGCGTGGGCCTGATCGTTACTATTGTGTCGCTATTCTTCACGCGCTTAACCATCGAGCACCCGCTTTTAACCATCCTAGTGGTGGTGCTAACCTCGGCGCTGTTCTCCATCGGCGGCTTTATCAATGCCCTGCTGGCCAACAAGTTCGACGATATTTCCATTGTACCGACCTTTATTTTGACGCCGCTGACCTACCTGGGTGGGGTGTTTTACTCCATTTCCATGCTGCCCAATTTCTGGCAGGGCGTGTCAATGCTCAACCCGATTCTGTATATGGTGAACGTCTTCCGCTATGGGTTTTTGGGCGTGTCGGACATTCCCGTTGGCTGGGCGCTGGCGGCTATTTTGGGGTTTATCGTAGTGCTGTTTTTTGCGGCACTGGCCATGCTGGAGCGTGGCAAAGGCATTCGTAGTTAACCGTACGACCGTTTTTATCAAGAGAGCGTTACCCTATGGCACACCGCCCCGATACCTTAGAGCACGCGCCCTTGGGGCGCGAATCCGCCTACCCTGAGCAGTACGATGCCGGGTTGCTGTTCCCCATCCCTCGCGCCGCCAACCGCGCGCCGCTGGGGATTGAAGAGGGCAAGCTGCCCTTTGTGGGTGAAGATGAGTGGCACGCATTTGAGGTTTCCTGGCTGAATGCCCGTGGCAAACCCATCGTGGCTGTGGCCCGCTTTCGGCTGCCTGCTGAGTCGCCCAGCCTGATCGAATCCAAATCCTGGAAGCTCTACCTCAACAGCTTTAACCAGACCCGTATGGAAAGCCGCGAGGAAGTGATTGAAACGTTGCACCGTGACCTAAGCGCGGCAGCTGGTGCACCGGTCAGTGTGGAGCTACTCGGTGTAGAAGATGCTGAGCTTGCCCCACAGCCGCTCCCCGGCGACTGCCTGGACGACCTGGATATCGAAGTAAGTGATTACACGCCCAGCGCCGTCCATTTGGTGGTAAGCGATGAGGTTGTAGAAGAGACGCTGCACTCGCATTTGCTTAAATCCAACTGCCCGGTGACCGGCCAGCCCGACTGGGGCAGCGTGATGATTCGCTACAAAGGCCCGAAGCTGGATCGCGAAGGGTTACTGCGTTACCTGATCGGCTATCGTCAGCATCAGGATTTTCACGAGCACTGTGTTGAGCACATCTTCACCGACCTGATGCAGCACGCCCAACCTACCGAGCTTCTGGTGCTGGCGCGCTACGTGCGCCGTGGCGGGTTGGATATCAGCCCCTGGCGCGCCACGCCGGGCCTTGCGCCGCCAAGCCCGCTGCGTCTGGCAAGACAGTAAGCGACTGCGCTACAGTAGTGCCTAACTGATTGATAGGATGAAACCAAATGGATGGACTCACGCTGCTTCACAGCCGTAGCTCAATGGGCAAGCTGGTTGAGCCTGCGCCCACTGCCGAACAGATGGATGCGATTTACCAGGCGGCCCTGCGCGCCCCTGACCACAAAGAGCTGCGCCCCTGGCGGTTTATTGAGTTTACTGGGGAAGGGCGTACGCGCCTGGGTGAGCTGTTTGCCGAAGCCGAGTTCCAGGAAGACCCCAGTGCCGATGACGACACGCTAAATTCAGCGCGCAAAAAACCGCTGCGCGCGCCGATGATTATCGCCGTGATCGCCAAGGTAACGCCGGACCTGCCCAAAGTGCCCAAAATGGAGCAGGTGATTTCCGCAGGCTGCGCCGCCCACGGCATCTTGCTGGCGGCCCACGCGCAGGAACTGGGCGCCATGTGGCGTAGCGGCAAGTACGCGTTTGACCCCGTGGTACGCAAAGGGCTCTCCCTGGAAGAAGATGACGAAGTGGTCGCGTTTATCTACCTGGGCAACCTGGGCGGGCGCCACAAACCACTGGCCCAGCACAACGTGGCCGACTTCGTAGAGCGCTGGGCGTAAGGAGGCTACCGCCATGCGCAAACCCGGTGTGCCTCACCCTCGCTTGCCGCTGCCCGAAGGCCAGGAAGACCTGGCCGCTTTTCAAAAGTGGTTAAGCGATGCAATTCCCATGGTCGGCGCCCTGGGCATTAAGGAGATGTCGCTTCACAACCAATCGCTCACTTGGCAGCTCGCCCTGGCGCCTAACCTGAATGACAAAGGTACCGGCTTTGGTGGCGCGCTAAGTGCGCAAACCACGCTGCAAGGCTGGTGTTGGGTAACACTGTGGCTACGCGGGCAAGGCATGGCGCGCGATGTAGTGGTCGCTGAAGCCACGCAACGCTTTCTGGCCCCGGTAACGGGTGATTACCGCCTGATATGCACGCCAGAAGAGCCTGACGGTGTTGAGAAGCTCACCAGGAAGCTTAACGAGCGAGGCAAAGGCCGCATTGCACTTACCCAACAGCTTTACTGCGGCGATGCGCTCTGCCTGGAAGCCCACGGCAGCTATGCGGTGCTATCAAGCAGCGATACCTGAAGGCAAGCCACTGATTCTGAAAAAGGCTTGCTATTTGGCCGCTTAAACCATAGTATATGCGCCGTTCTGTCGCGAAAGGCACAGCCCAAGTGATTGAACCAAAATGTGGAGGGGTGTCCGAGTGGTCGAAGGAGCACGCCTGGAAAGTGTGTAAGTCGAAAGGCTTCGAGGGTTCGAATCCCTCCCCCTCCGCCACAGAATATAGAAAAAGCCCGCTGAGCAATCAGCGGGCTTTTTTGTGTTTGGGATTTGGCTGTCCAGCCTTTTCACCTTTGCCTACCTTGGTCTTGTTTTCGTCAATACGAAGGTGACAAGGCTTGCTGGCTTCGTTACTGTTATCTTAAGAATCATGAGCTATCGATATGAGCTTGATAACGACCCAGAGCGGGCATCCCGGCAAACGCGGCATGCTCGTTCAGCCATGTTAGAAGGTAAATAAATGGGGAAATCTCCGAAACTGGCTCAAGCCATTGGGCTGATACTTGGCATTGGGCTAATCGTTGGGGCGGGCTATCTTGTCTGGATAATCCTGGCTAGGTTGCTGATATTCCTAGAAAGTGCGAATCCTTCCGTTTCTGCGGCAGTTGTCGGAGCAATGGCCACTGTTTTAGTGGGTGTTGGAGGTGCTCTCTATACTCAAGCACAGATCAAAAAAAGGGAAATTGAAGAGGCTCATCGGGAAAGAAAGGTAGAACTGTATAAAGGCTTCTTGGATATGGTGGCTAGGATGATGTCTGAGCAGAATGAAAACGTTTCCCTTGAGCCACCATCACAGCAAGAGCTCGTTGATTTCATGGTGGGATTCAAAACGAATGTCGTTTTATGGGGCTCCCCGAAGGTTATCAACGCCCAGCTGAACTTTCAGAAAGTATCAGAATCTGGCGGCAACGTACTTTTTGCTGTAGATAAGTTGTACAAAGCAATTCGTGAAGACATAGGGCTTAGCAACAAAGGGCTCGATAAGCGTCAGTTAGTGAAAATGTATTTGCGTGACCCAGGCGAGTTGGATGCGATGAGCGCTTCTAACCAAGCATTGCAGCGGACAAGCCGCTGAATGCGGCGTTATAGGTAAAGAGTATGGGAGTACCCCTTGGCTGTACCTGATTTTCAATCATTGATGTTGCCATTGCTCAAATTCTCCGCTGATGGCGAAGAGCATACGATGCAGGAAGCCCGTGAGGGGTTGGCGAAAATAATGGAGCTGTCTCAAGAAGATCTTGAGGAAAGGCTGCCAAGCGGTCGGCAATCTACATTTGCAAACCGCGTAGCTTGGGCGAAGGTCTATTTGACCCAAGCCGGAGTCCTGAAATCGCCCAAGCGGGGTAAATTTCATATTTCTGATCGCGGCCGAAAAATTCTTTCAGAAAACCCATGTCGGATAGACATAAAATTTTTGCAGCGGTTTGAGGAGTTCCAGGCATTTCGGCAGGCAAGCAGCAAAAACCGAACCGAGAAAGTAACCCACACGGGCGACGACGAGGCAGCAACTACGACTCCGGAAGAGACATTGGAGCAAGCCTACCAGCAGTTACGGGATGAAACGGCAAACGAGCTGCTTCATCTGGTAAAGAACAATACGCCGGAATTTTTCGAAAAACTGGTTATTCACCTTATCGTTTCAATGGGGTATGGGGGCTCTGTCAAAGAAGCGGGCAAGGCTACTCGAAAAACAGCAGATGAAGGTATTGATGGCGTCATCAAAGAAGATCGTCTCGGTCTGGAAACCATATACCTTCAGGCAAAGCGTTGGGAAGCAGCGGTTGGCCGACCAGAGATTCAGAAATTTGTTGGAGCGCTTCATGGCCAAAGAGCCAAGAAAGGGGTGTTCATCACAACCAGCCGCTTCTCGAAAGAGGCACTGGATTACGTCGGTCAAATTGATCCGAAGGTTGTCCTGATAGATGGCGCAGATCTCGTGCAGCTGATGATTGATCATGGTGTTGGAGTCAGTACGGCAACGATATATGAAGTCAAAAAGGTGGATACGGACTTCTTCATTGAAGATTGACAGAGACACCTATAACAAAACGCCCACTCGGATGGCCTTTTCTCCGCGTTGCTCCAAAAAGGCCACCGGTGCGCTCTGCGTTATATTAGTCATCGTTAAATGTCCGTTTATGCCCGAAACCCCCTGCAAATTAAAGTATCTACTCAGTGCAATAATAAAATTGTTGGCCGGTAGGCTGTCTCTTCTGATTTCCCATAACCTACAGAAATGCCGCTATAACAAAAAACCGGCCATACGCAGTGACCGGTAAATTTACTATGGCTGGATTAAAACGGTTCAATCATTTTCAGGCGATGTAGTTTGCGCCTCGGTTTCTTCCTCGGGATCTTCTTCAACTTGCTTAACTCGAGGTGCCGGAGCCACCCAGGCTTTTAGGTATTGGCCTGCATAGCGGTAGAAATCGGGCACTACCTTTTCAAGGTGTTCGATGAACACGCGATTACCCGAGAATTTTGCGCCTAGATCTATCGAGGTAAATACTTCGAATGCGACAGGTTGAGCGTCGGTATTTTCTACATCCAAAATGTTGGGGTTTTTCCTCACTTCTTCTAAAGGCTTGTCCGTTGCCAAAGCCTGACCTTTGCGCATCGCTTTTATGCTAATGGCTGGGCTCTTTTCGTTACTGGGTAATTGCCGGGTGAGCCAGTTAATTTTTGCTGACGTGCTTTTTCTATCTTTAGGCGCTTCAAGCCGCATGCTGCAAGTAATCGATTTACGCGTAAGATCGACAGTTACTGTAAGGTCGGCTGCAGCGTTGGGTCGTGGCAATTTTCTTCGCTACTTCGTCAGATTCTGCGTCGTTGGTGGTCGATATGTTGTGTACCGGCAGCGCCGACCCTGGCCCTTGGCATCAGCGCGTATTCTGGGGTGTGTCGGAAGGCATGTTGGCCGCCATGCTGATTGTGCTGGCGGGTGATGCGGGGCTTACCGCACTACAAGAGGTAATTACCGTGGTCGGTTTGCCCATGTTTATCCTGGTGTTTGTCATGATGCTATCGCTGCTGCGCGGTCTTTCTCATGAGGACCTTACTAAAGTGAAAGTAGGCAGCCCGCCTAGGCCCGAGAAGCTGAACGAATAACCTTACGAAATGGCCACACAGAGAAATGCCCGCTGAGAACAAAATCAGCGGGCTTTCTTGTAGGGCGTGGGAGTTCGAGTTTCCCCATCTGCCGCGTACCATTCATCGAGTAGAAGTGGCGGTCATGGCGTATAGCCACTATTCAGGCTGGGAAAGGATCGCTTCCAGCAGGCCGGGGAATCGGCTATCCACATCCTCTTTACGCAACGAATTCATGTGGGTCGTACCGACGGTCTGGGTGTTTACTAACCCGACATCGCGCAATATCCGGAAATGATGCGACATAGTGGACTTCGGGCGGCCACCGTCCAGCTCGCCACAGCTTGCCTCACCTAATGTGGCAAGGCGCCGGATAATCTCCAGACGTACAGGATCGCTCAAGGCGTAAAGTAGACGCTCAAGAACGAACTCGCTAACAAGGGGATGTTTGAAAGGGCGCATGGATAAATCATACATGAATTTGCGCTTTGCCCATAGTTCGAATATTATCGAACTTAAGTAATAATGCCTCTTTGGAGAAACCTTAATGTCCGCGCTGTTCCAACCCTTCACGCTTAAAGACGTCACGCTGCGCAACCGGATCGCGATTCCTCCCATGTGCATGTATTCAGCGGAGGATGGCTTGATTAACGCGTGGCACCGTGTGCACTACGCCTCTCTTGCACGTGGTGGGGCGGGGCTGGTGGTTGTCGAGGCAACCGCTGTGTCGTCCGAAGGCCGTATCACCCCCGGCTGCGCCGGTATCTGGAATGACGATCTTGCCCAGGCATTCGTGCCGGTGGTGGAGTCGATCAAGGCGGCCGGTTCAGTGCCGGGTATCCAGATTGCCCACGCCGGACGTAAGGCCAGCGCAAACCGTCCGTGGGAAGGCGATGACCATATTAATGAGGATGATTCGCGTGGTTGGCAGACCATCGCCCCGTCGGCGGTTGCCTTTGGCGCCCACCTCGACAAACAGCCGAAAGCCATGACCTTGGAAGATATTGCTCAGGTGCGCGAGGATTTCGTGGCGGCTGCTCGCCGTGCGCGTGACGTTGGTTTCGAGTGGTTGGAGCTGCATTTCGCCCATGGCTATCTGGCCCAGTCATTCCTTTCCGAGCACTCCAACCATCGTGATGACGCCTACGGAGGCAGCTTCGATAACCGTAGCCGCTTCCTGCTGGAAACACTGGCGGCGGTTCGCGAAGTATGGCCGGAGCACCTGCCACTGACCGCGCGTCTTGGTGTCATCGAATACGATGGCCGCGACGAACAGACCCTGACCGAGGCTATCGAACTGACACGTCGCTTCAAGAACGGTGGGCTGGATCTGCTCAGCGTCAGTATCGGCTTCACCATCCCAGGCGCTAACGTTCCTTGGGGGCCGGGCTTTATGGGCGAGGTTGCCCAGCGAGTAGGGCGTGAAGCGGGAATCCCCGTGGCTTCGGCATGGGGCTTTGGTACACCGAGAGTTGCTGAAGAAGCCGTTAAGAGTGGCCAGCTGGATCTGGCAATGATTGGCCGGTCGCACCTGGTTAACCCTAACTGGTCCTACTTCGCCGCTCAGGAATTAGGGGTAGAGCGAGCATCCTGGACCTTGCCTGCTCCCTATGCTCATTGGCTAGAACGCTACAAGTGACCCGTCGGGTCGCTGCTGCTTCTGATCCCGGCGCTTTAGCACTTACTCGAAGCACCGATTTTTTATAAAATCAAAAAGCTCGCTGATTTCTCAGCGAGCTTTTCTTTTGTAGGGCGGGGGAGGTTCGAGTCCCCCCTCCGCCTGATAAACCTGATTCAGTTGTCGATTGCTTAGAATGGCAGGCCGCCGCTGAAACCAATACCCAGTACGGCAATGATGACAACAACAACGACAATAACGGTAGTAGAAGGCATTTTACATTCCTTGTAAGTGGCTTGGATGAACTCTTGGCTTAGTTCACCGGGCCCGTTTTAGCACGATGGCAAGGCGTTACCGTTCAAGCACCACGTAATGCCGGAGTGGAATACACTAAAACAGAAAGCGCCCGACAGAGGCTGCCGGACACGATATCTTAACGACTACCATTGCGCTTCCAAGCGGCTACTTACCGCAACTGCAGTTGTGGCCGCAGCCTGTCGAGCCGTCTGTATGGGCAATGGCGCAGGATTCAGAACAGAATTTCTGGCCGTCCTTCTCGATGGATTGGTTATCCACGGAACAATCGCACTTCGGGCAAGCACACTGTTGTTGAGCCATATTGCACCTCCTGTGTTGGTATTCATCAGCATAGACCTGCCCCCCAGTGTTATGTAATTGCTTTATGACTTATAGCTTCAGTCCGGCGTAGCGCTCGGCCATAAAATCCAGCAGCGTGCGAACGGAGGGAAGGAACTCGCGGCGGGCCAGATAAACCGCGTGAATCACTTTTTGGCGGATTTCCCATTCCGGTAAAACAAGCGTCAGCTGGCCGGGCTCAATGGCTCCGGGGAGTACCAATTGGGCAGCTGGGCAATGCCCACGCCTGCTAGGGTGGCATGGTAAAGGGCGGTCCTATCGGTGGTGATTAAACGCGGCGAATGCTTGATCACCTCGATTTTCTCATCGCGCTGCAATCGCCAGGTGTGCTGCTCAATAGGCCTTGCGTGGCTGGTGCAGCAATAATACTCTTGGCTGTTTTTCGAGCTCCCCCAACGCGTCGGCTAAGGTTTGATTTGGCAATGCCGATGGCACGACCTGCGGATGCAAAGCCTTCGTGGCCCACCACTTTTACAAAGTAATAAAGGTCATTATTAGGAGTTGTCATGATCGTTCTCAAATTAAAACCCGATTACCGTTACGGCAGGCGAGCGCGGCGCGCGTTTAATGCTACTGGGCGGCGAGACGCTTAACGGCCCGCGCTACGTGTCCTGGAACTTTGTCGCCTCTTCCAAAGAGAAGCTTGAAGCCGCCAAGGAAGCATGGATTGAAGGCGATTTTGAACATGGCCGTTTCCAGCTACCACCTGACGACAATAGCGAATTTGTTCCTTTCCCAGGCCAGCCGGGTAATTAAAGGCCTGGCTACTTTCTACCTCGTTTGAAAATAAGCATAAAAAAGCTCGCATGAGGGAATACCTCAGCGAGCTTTTTTCACAGCGTTTTACAAGCGGCTATCGCGCAGCTTTGGGCTACAGAGTGATGATACCGATAAGGTAGCCAAAAAGCAGTAATACCAGGCTGAAGACCCACATAATGCCGAAGGAGTAACGGATATGTTTGCCCATTTCCAGCCCGGCAAGCTGTAACGCTAACCAAACGGCCGGGGCAAGCGGGCTAACAAAGGTGCCGATAATATTACCGATCACCATCGCGTACGCGGTTGAAACCGCCGGAACCCCTGCATTGCCGACCACTTCAATCACGATAGGCAAAAAGGCGAAGAAGTACGCATCGGTGCTCAGAATAAGATCAAACGGTACGCCAAAAATGCCGATCAATATATGCATATAGGGCACCACGGCTGCCGGTAGAATCGCCACGATATCCGCCGATAACTCGCTCAGCATATTGGAGCCATTAAGAATCCCGAGGAAGGTGCCCGCGGCAATAATAATGGTGGCCATAACAAGGGCATTGGGCGCATGGCGTTTGATGCTCTGCATCTGCCCATCCATCTGGGGAATGTTAACCGGTAGTGCCAAGGCAACACCGATCATAAAGATCAGCGCGGGCGGCAAAGTATCCATGGTAAGCGCAACGACAACCGCGAATAACAGCAGCGCATTAAAGGCCATTTTCCAGCCGGGCACCTTGTCGGCGGCTGGCTGTGTTTTGAAGGTTTCCTGAATATTGGCGGTGGCTGTGTCATTCAAGGCAGCGTCAGCGTCGAGTGAAGGCAGGTGCTTGATACGACGATTTTCACGCAGGCCTAATACCACTGCCAGTACGAGTAGAAGGACCAGCGCAAATATCTGCAGGGGAATAAGCGGGCGCCATAGCTCGCTTGGGCTCATGCCGAGTACTGAACCAATTCGGGCAAGCGGGCCAGCCCAGGGAAGCATATTCATAATACTGGCGCCCAAGCCGACCAGCAGTAACAGCAGGTAAGGGCTCATACGTAGGCGCTGGTAGGTTGGTAGAAGTGCAGGAATGGTCAGTAGAAAAGTGGTGGCTCCGGAGCCATCCAGGTGGGCAATACTGGCAACAAGCGCGGTGGCTACGGTAATGCTAACCACATTGCCTTTGGATACCGAGAGCACCTTGCGAATAACCGGTTCAAATAGCCCCGCATCCTGAAGGATACCGAAGAACAGAATGGCAAACACAAACATGACAGCGACAGGGATAACGCGTGCGAAGCCTTGCTCATAAAACATCGCGATATCATCAATACCAAAGCCGGTAACAATGGCGGCAACAATAGGCACAAGGACGAAGGCCACCAGGGGCGATACGCGTCCGCTTAACAGCATGGCTACAATAGCAGCGATAGCGGTCAGGCCCGCTAGGCTTAGCGACATTTTCAGCTCCTTGAGCGTGAATTTTCAATCCAGGATATTTCACTATTTCCTGAATTAAACTAATGGTTAATAAACTAAAGTCGCGCGGATTATGGTGACTCTGTTTTGGCTGCACAACCTAGACTTTATGCTTAGTCGTCTTGTAAACACCGATATGTAGACGAGCGGTTTTGCACCAACAGAGAGACGATGAACGGGCTGGTACCTGGTAACCAGGGTTTATAGAGGGCGGCTTAAGGCGAGGCCTAACTGGCTGAAGTAGCGTTGAAAAGCAGTATTAATGTGCAGGCGGGCGCTGCCTTGGGGGTAAAGGCCAAGTTCGGCTTCTGGGGTGGCTTTGGTGCCTTTAACCAAAAAGTGATTCTTGATCGGCGCGTCCTGCACAAAGGCTTCAAACGCGCGGGCGCATAGCTCTTCCGGTTTGCTGTAATACACTTGTCCTAGCTTGCGGTCCATGGCTACCGAGTGCTGAAAAAGCTCACTGGGCCGCTTGCCGTCGGGTTGTAGCAGAATGGCCGTAAAGCACTCCATTAGGCGCAGGTTAAGTGGGTGCACAATAGGCGGCGCATCAGCTAGCCAAGCGGCTGATGAAAATATATCGCGAGATAGCCCCGTGAAACACTTTTGCGCAATGTAGTGATCAAAGGCATGAAACCACTCGTGGGCAATACTGCCAGGGCCTGCGTTCTTAGCCAGCGCAAAGCTGCGCTGGGCAGGGTCGTAATGGGCGGCAACGCCGGGCCGCCCGCCGCTGCCATACTGCAATGCCAGTGAACCGCGTAATGACACCAGCGTTTCGGGGCCTTGTAGAATCAACATCAAATCGCACAGCGCATCATGAAACAGCTCCGCTGCACGGTCGCGCTCAGTAGGAGTTACCCAGCGGCCAATTTCGATGGAGCGAAAATCGAACTGGCGCCGAATAAGCGCAAAGCTGCTGGGCTCCTGCTGGCGATGAGACGGCCCGTTGCGATAAAACGTTCGAGCGTCGATACTCACGGCGCGCTTACCTGTTGGCTATCGGTAAAAGTATTCAGGCTAGACAGCCTGAGGATTAGTGCTGAAACCTTGCCTCCCTGGCGTGAATAAAGAAGTCACGTAAACGTTTCAGGGACTCTTCATCCCAGCCGGGCGGTTCGGAAAGCGCGGCCCAGGCATCAATATAGTCTTCCGCCGCAATTTCATGGCCAAAGCCTGGCGGGGCGCTTTCGGTAGTAAGGTCTACCAATAATTGCAGCATTGTTACCACAGGATACCAGCGCAGATCGGGTGAAACATCGGGACCACGTGGTGTGTGCATCCAGTCTGGTTCACGCCAGAAAGAAGCGGGTTCAAAAAACGTAATGGGGTCGCTGGCATATTGCAGGTAGGCAATACGAAAATTTCCCCATTCTCCCGGTACTTCTTGAAGCCCCTGCGTTTGGTTCATAAAGCGCACTACCGAGCCATCGCGAAACCTGGGTAGCCAAGCTGGCGAGCCAGGGTCACGGTCAGCCGTAATGCGTTTCCATGTGTCGCTTCGGAAAGGCGGGCCGGCCCATAGCGCTCCATTAAAGGGATCATCAATAATATCGTAGAGATCAAACGAAAGATCCGAGTTAAGTGCGCCCAGACTGAGCCCAAACAGGTACAGCCGAGGACGTTCGTCACTGGGAAGGCTGGACCAGTAATCATAGACCACTGCAAATAACGCCCGGGCATTTTCGACGCCATAATCGGCTTCAGAAATTAGCGATAGATGGCTGGGCAGATAGGAGTATTGGGCCGCTATCGTGGCAATGTCGCCGCGGTGTAGGTATTCCACTGTATCCTGCGACCCTGGGTCTATCCACCCACGCCCTGTTGGTGTTGCTAATACCAAGACCGAACGCTCGAAACCGCCTACTCGGATTAGTTCTTCCAGCGCGAGTTTGGCTCGCTCGGTAGGCGTTTCAGCAGCATTAAGACCCACATAAACGCGGACAGGGTCAGGAGCTTCTTCGCCCAGAAAGTCACCGATTTGCGCGCCGCTCGGGCCTTCGGTCACAAAGCGCCGGCCACGGCTGCCTAACGCTTCCCAGCTAATTAATGACTCTGCGCTGCCGGGCTTTAGAGGGTCTTCAGGCGGAGAAAGGTCGCTTTGCATAAGCTCATCTACCTGCTGAAACGAGCGGTCGGCCACCTTTAGCGCATACGAAAAAATAATGCCTTCGATAACGAGCCAAAACAGCGCAATAGCGGCGATCGTGCCCAGCACATAGGCCACTCGGCGGGGCAGAATATAAGCCAACTTACGTGAAAGTAGCCGGAAGGTACGCCTAAAAAGCAGCGCCATAAGCATTAAAAACGCAAACACACCCAAGGCAATTAAGGCAATGGAGAAGGGGTGTGTGCCGCTAACGGGTTCCATCTCCATGAGTTGGCGAATACTATTTTGCCATTCGGCGGCTCGCCATAAAAAAAGAGCGGCGATGCTCAGGGATACAGCGGCGGCTAACCAGTGAAAATACGTTTCCAGCCGCGCATTGGGGGCAGGTAAATGGAGGTAACGCCAAAGCCCATGCCCCATCACTCCCAACGCATAGCCTGCGGTAAAACTTAGCCCCGACACGATACCTTGCGCGATGAGTGGGCGAGGTATAAGGCTTGGCGTTAGCGAAAACGCAAAGAAGAGCGTGCCCAGTACCAGGCCCACGCCTGAAAAACGCGCAAGGCGTGAGAAGATCCACTGTTGTTGTCTGCTCAGTTCCATTGGTTATCCATGGTCGCTGTAGGCTTTGAACGAAAATCGCTAAGGCGTTGGCGCTAAGCGAGTGGCTTTCTGCTAACTTTATTCTATTTCAGGCGCAATGAACTTGCGAATAGATGGACTTTCGAACAGGTGGATATGCGCATAGGAGTGAAGCGTCATGGGAGGGGGAGGAATAAATGCTGGGTATGGAACCAGACGAAAAGAAGCCCTCGATGCGAGGGCTTCTTTGCGTCTCCTTGACCATCCATGACATCTTGCAGCTCATCCTGAGCGATCGCTTCCTTGCTAGCGGTTTCCTTGCCGCGAACACTACAGACCATAGCTAAAAGTTAATTGGTGTACAAGTAATTATTGTAAAGATATTGTACGAAAACGTTTCAGAACTGATCCGATGCGCAATGGAGGCAAACTTCTGTTTAAAAAATGGCCAATGCTTGCCTGCGGGTTGGCCTTCTGCTGTGCTTAATGGCTGAAGTCAGGGTTGGCTCGTTGTGGCGTAGGGCGATACCAGGCTTGAGGTTGAAAGGCGAGTTGTCCGTATTACCCATTTATCAGTAATAGTACGAAGAAATTAGTATATATTTTTGAGTTATACTTAACGTAATTGTCTTGATCAGTGGTCCCCAAAGCTTTTGTTGGTAATTTGGCGCCGTTTTTATAGTCAAGTTGTTTAATGTTTAATAAAGTTTATTTGATAATTTGCTAAGATCGAAAAGGTCTAAAGTTTAGCTTTTGTTTTATTCGGTAATTATTAACCTTGTTTGGCAGGTGCTTTTGCTTTGAAATAAAACATTTGCAGGGTGTATTAAATGTTTGTAAAAAAAGCGCTTGTTTTATCTTTTCATAACCTGGGTTAGATAACTCAGACGCTTTAGGGTCCATTGTAGCCATATAGCGCAAGGACAGCGTATTAAGGAAGAGAAAATAAGGATATTTGTGGTACACAAGGAAGCATGAACAGGATGTTCGTGGTGTAGGATTATGGAGGAGCTAATCATCCCCGGCCAGCAATGGCCGGGGTTTTTTTAATACTCTTTCGAAAAGATAGTTCGCTAATTAAGGCGTGGGTAACAGCAGCGGCATAATAAAATAAACAAACAGCGTAATCGCAATAGCGCTTACGAGGTTCATGGCAAATCCCGCTTTGGCCATTTGTTTAATAGAAATACGCCCTGTGGAAAATACAGCGGCGTTAGGCGGGGTGGATATCGGCAACATAAAGGCGCACGTAGTGGCGAGAGCAACCGCCACCATTAATCCGAGCGGATTGCCGGTCGTGATGGCTGCAGCCATGCCCGCAGTAATAGGCAGTGCCATATTTGCCGTTGCGGTATTGGAAATAATTTCTGTCAAAAACAGCATTAACAGCACCATAATTAGCAGTAGCCAGAAGTAATTGACGCCATCCAGTAACTGCAGTTGCTCGCTGATCCAACCGGTCAAATCGCTGGCGATGAACGCAGCAGCGAGCGTCATACCCCCGCCCCAAAGTATAAACAAGCCCCACGGCAAGCCCTTCATATCGTCCCAAACCAGCAGGGCGCGTTTTTCGTTGTGGGCAGGAATGACAAACAACGCAATGGCGGCGGTTACCGCAATAATCGTATCGTTAATGGGCAGATCAAAAAACGGTGCCAGCCAGCCGCGTAACGCCCAGGCCAGTGCCGTTGCCACAAATACGCCCAGGACACGCTTCTCTTCCTGGCTCATAGGGCCAAGAGCCGCAAGTTCCTGGGCTACAAAATCAATTTCAAGCGGCGTATTGGGTATTTTGGTGTATATCCGCGTGAGATAGACGTACAAAATCGCCAGTAAGATCAGCGTGAGTGGCAGCGCGAAAATCATCCACTGCAAGAAGCTGATTTCTACCCCTTCAAAAAACTGCGGGATCATGGCCACTACGATGGCATTGGGCACCGAACCGATAATAGTTGCCAGCCCGCCAATCGAGGCTGAATAAGCAACGGTTAGCAGTAAAATACGTGCAAAGCTATCGCGATGATGACGTTCAAACTGGTCGCGTTCGTCTAATTCATTGGTTAGCGCGACGGCAATAGGCAGCATCATAAGCGCTGTGGCGGCGTTGGATATCCACATGGATAAAAACGCCGAGGCAATCAAAACGCCTAATACGATGCTGCGCAGGCTGTTGCCAATGCGGTTGACGATAGACAGGGCGATGCGTCGGTGCAGATTCCAGCGCTCAATGGCAATGGCCAGAATAAACCCACCCATGTACATGTAAATAACCGGGTTGGCGTAGCCCACAACGGCTTCGTCCAACACCATCACACCGCTAAGCGGCAGTACCAACATGGGTAGAAAAGAAGTAACAGGGATAGGAACCGGCTCTGTCACCCACCAGGCGCCCATCCATACGGTTAATGCCAGCACCGTGCGGGGGGCTGGATCAATCAGCGTGTCTGGCATCAGTACCTGTATCAGTACAAAAAGAAGTGGTCCCGCTAACAGTGGTACCCAGTGGCGCCAATTTGACAATGACATTCGCATACTCGTCTCCTGACGCTATTGCATGAATTTATTGATAGTTTGCTAACAATAAGAAGCGGGCATGCTACCACTTTCGTTTATACGCCGTTGGTTGTAGATTTTTAGACTTTGGTATAAGAATGTGGAGTGTCTGCCAGCGCTGCTTTCACTCAGCGTGGTAATCAATAGCAAATTGAGAGGGTGCAAGGGTTGGGGCGTTATTTGGCGGGAAGCATAAAAAGTAACATGTCGTATTGTCAGAGTTATTGGCGTTTAACTTTTTATTTGGCTCTTATTGTGCATGAAGATTAACTATTTTTAAGTATAAGCAGCGCATAATGCCGGTGCCTACGTTGGCTATTGGCAACCATCTTTTAGAGATTAAGGGCTTTTAAAGTTTTCCTATCTCAGGTTAATGTGTTTGACACATTTAAGGTTCAAGGTAGGCAGTACCACAAACGGAAACGTGGTTAGGAAGAGCAAGCAAGGAGTGCTTGTGGTCGCCAGGGATGCACGAACAGGACGTTCGCGAGGAAAGATTACGGAGGAACCGATAAAGCCCCAGGCAGTGATGCCTGGGGCTTTCTTATTGCAACGTGCTAATAAAAACGTACTAATGAAAATGAACAGTGCGGTTATTTGTCCTCGTTGTTCTCAGGTTTTGCATGCCCCTGGTGGCTAAGTGCGCTTGCTTGGTCAAGGCGCGGATGGTTATCCAAAAATTCACGCTCAAGGTTGGGCAGTTTGTCCAGTGTTTGTAAGGTATGCGTGAGCGCATGGATAGCGGCCAGTACGTCCTGGGTGTTTCCGGTTTCCGAAATGGTGTGCATATTGCGGATCGGAAAACCGATGGAGGTCGCGGCGCTGTCGATAGAGGCCAGCACGCCTGCCATGCCGTCGGTGCCTGTATCGACGCCCACCATATCGCGCTGCATCGGAATATCCTGCTCTTTGGCGGCGCTGGCGATGATGCGGTTTAACTGCTCACTGGCAATCGAACCTACCGACATGGTAAAGCCTTTGCCCATTTCCAGCGGCTGCATGCGTTTATCGCCGATACCCGGCGCGGCTACGTAGTCGTGGTTAACGTCCACGCCAATCAGCGCATCGGGTTTTAGTTCACCGGCCATTACCCGGCTACCAAAACGGCCAATCTCTTCGTAGCTTGCAATCGCAAACATAATGCGCACGTTGTCAGTGCCGCCTGCTTCGGCGATTAACCGCGCTACTTCAGCCGTTACAAAACAGCCCAAGCCGTTGTCCAGGTAGGCGCCGTAGAAGGTGTCGGGGCTGAAGCCGGGGCGGATAGGGCGGTCAAAAATAATCGAGTCACCCGGGCGCACGCCTAAATTAAGCACTTGCTGCTTTTTATTCTCGCCGTGAATTTGCAGGTCCAGGTAGATCTGCTCTTTCTTAATGCCTTTGTCACCGGTGCGCGCTGCTGGGTCGGAAAAGTGAATGGCGCCGAGTGCTTCAACGGTGCCGCCCTCAATCGAGCGATAGCTGCCCGGTTTTTCGGGGTCTTCACTGAACAGCTTCACTTCATGGCCGATCAGCACGGAAGGTAAAAAGGAGTCGGTGTTGATCCAGATTTTACCGTCTTCGCCGATAGAGCGTACCTGCATACGGATCTTGTCCGCATGGCCGATAATCATGACCTTGAACATATCATCGCGGTTAGGGTGGGTATCCAGCACCACGCCTGCGTTGCCCTTGAACTGGTGAAGGTGCCAGCTTTTGGGGGCAAATGTCTCGAAGTAGGGCTTTAAGACGCCATAGGTCATGGCCCCTTCAAGGCCAACCGGGCTAGGCGCGGCCAGGATGTCGCGCATCAACTTGAACTGCGCTTCGGGCATCGGCTGTGTCCAGGGCTTGGCGTTATCGCTCATTAAAACTCTCCATGGGGTTATCTGTGTGACTAGTCTGCCAGATTCATCAGGCTCTTCCACCATTAGACGATGTGGGCCGCGCCGTGTACACGTAATATGCAGGCTAATTAACTAGAAACAACGGTTAAGCCAAAACAGCGACAGGAGAGAGCATGAGTGCGGCATCGCTACGCGTTCAGCGCTATAGAGTATTGTTGGCGGGCGTTTGCAGTCAGCTTTTGTGTGTTGGCATTGCCCGCTTTGCCTATACGCCATTACTGCCGATCATGCAGCAGCACACCTGGATGGGCGACGCGGATGGTGGCTGGCTAGCGGCGCTTAATTACGCGGGCTATATGCTGGGCGCGGTGCTGGCCGCCTCGATTCGCAGTATTTACATCAAAGACACGCTTTACCGTATTGGCCTGGTACTGGCGGTGCTGACAACCGTGGGCATGGCACTTACGGAGAACTTTTGGCTATGGGCGGCGCTGCGTTTTTTTGCGGGGCTTTCCAGCAGTGCGGCCATGCTTTTGGCGTCTGGGCTGATCCTTCACTGGTTGATGAACCATCATCAGCGGGGAGAGCTGGGGATTCATTTTGCGGGGCTGGGGTTAGGCATTGTGCTGGCTGCTGTGGCGGTAGAGTTAATGCTGGCGTTCTCGCTTGACTGGCAAAACCAGTGGTGGCTTTTTGGCGTATTGGGCGCGGTACTGTTGGTGCCTGCCTGGCGATGTCTGCCACGCCCGGTAAAGCCGGTTGCAGGTGCGCATCACAAAGCATTGCCTGCCGCCAAGCCGCCTTCGCGTACCTTTATGCGCTTAATGTTGCCCGCCTATTTTTGTGCCGGGTATGGCTATGTGATTAACGCCACGTTTATTGTCACCATCGTGGAGCGCGAGCCGCTGCTTGCGGGCGCGGGTAACTGGACCTTTGCTGTGGTCGGTTTAGCGGCCGCACCTGCCGTTATGCTGTGGGATTTGGTGGCGCGGAGGATGGGCTATTTAGGGGCGCTGGTGGTGGCCATGTCGATCCAGGCCGTGGGGATTGTATTGCCTGCTATCTCCTCAAACCTGGTGGTGGTGTTGCTCAGCGCGGTGCTATACGGCGGCACTTTTCTAGGCTGCGTGAGTTTGGTGCTGACCATGGCTGGCAGGCTTTACCCGGCAAGCCCTGCGCGTTTAATGGGCCAAATGACGCTGGCGTATGGCGCCGCGCAGATCTTTGCACCCGCCTTAACCGGCGTGCTGGCTGAGGCTTCGGGCCACTATACCGTGGGCCTTTGGCTGGCCGGTGGCTTTGTCATGTTGGGGGCGGTGCTATTGGTGTGGCTGCGATGCGTGGACCAAACTGCTCAGCGACTGGATGCCGAGGCGCAAGCGCTGTCTGTAATGCGCTAATTGAAGCGCTAAGTGATGAGCGAATGGGGCAGGCCAGGAAGAAGCCAGGGGCGTCAGGCGGTCGTTTTCAGAAAAGAGTTAACGAGTTTTGTGCTTTTGAGCCGAAATCCTCTAGGATAAACGCTTTTTTTACACCAGAAGGATAGTCATGGCGTCTTCCGAGCAACCTCGCATCCAGTGGCTGGGCCGCTGGGGGTTCGTGCTCGCCGCTACCGGTTCGGCGGTAGGGCTGGGCAACATCTGGAAATTCCCGTATATCACCGGCGAGTATGGCGGTGGCGCGTTTGTGCTTGTCTATCTGGCGTGCATTTTTGCGGTGGGCGTGCCGGTAATGATGAGCGAAATCGCTTTCGGGCGGCGCGGGCGCGGCAGCCCCATTGATGCGATTCGTCGAGTGGTTAACGAGTCCGGTCGCTCATCGGCGTGGTCGCTGCTTGGCTGGATGGCCATGCTGTGCGGCTTTTTGATTCTGTCGTTCTACGTGGTCGTGGCAGGCTGGTCGTTTTCTTATCTGTGGAAGATGTTAACCGGTGGCCTGGTGGGCACCAGCGTTGACGACATGGCCGCCGTGTTTGGGGAAAACAACGCCAACCCGCTCAGCCTGGGCTTCTGGAGCACGCTTGTTACGCTGGTGACCATGATTATTGTGGGCAAAGGCGTTCAGGAGGGGATCGAGAAAAATGTCAGTTGGATGATGCCAGGCCTGGTCATCATGCTGATACTGCTGATTGTGTACGGCGTGTTTTCCGGTGGCTTTGGTGATGCGGTACGCTTTTTGTTCTCCTTCAAGGCGGGGAGCCTCTCGAGTGAAGGGATGTTGGCCGCGCTTGGCCATGCGTTCTTTACCTTATCGCTTGCCTCGGGTGCCATTCTTACTTACGGAAGCTATCTGCCCAAAGGCGCCTCCATTGGGCGTACCACCATTAGCGTCGCCATTGCCGATACGGCCGTTGCCTTGATGGCGGGGCTGGCGATCTTCCCGGTAATTTTTGCCAATGGCATGGACCCAGGTGAAGGCCCCGGGCTTATCTTTATGAGCTTGCCGCTGGCGTTCCAGGCCATGCCGCTGGGTACGCTGTTTGGGATTCTGTTTTTCGCCATGCTCTCCATGGCCGCGCTGACATCGTCCATTTCGATGGTCGAGGCGACCGTTTCCTGGCTCTGCGACAACAAGGGATTCTCACGCCGCAGTGCTGCGTGGAGCACGGGGATTGTTCTTTGGCTGATTAGTACCGCTGCCATGCTCTCCTTTAACCTGGGCGCTGATTGGACGTTGGCAGGCAAGACCTTCTTTGACTGGCTGGACTACATCACTTCACGCTGGATGATGCCGCTGGGTGGGTTAGGCACCGTCATACTGGCAGGCTTTGTCCTGAAGAGTGAAACGTTCCGCGACGAGCTAGGACTCTCGCCCCTGCCCTATACGCTATGGCTTGCCATGGTGCGTTATGTTAGCCCGCTGGGTATTTTGGTTATTTTCGCTGATGCATTAGGGCTGTTTACCGTTACCTTTTCAGTTCATTGGCCGTGGTTGTTGGCTATCCTGCTGATCATGATGGCGTTGGGTGAGTGGTTGAGTCCTCGCCTGCGTCAGGCGTTAACGACACGCTAACGGATTCTCCCCAGCCAACGCTGTTGCTGAGCAATGAGTGACGGCTCATCCAGCGGCGTTTGGCAGGTGATTTGAGTCTCTTCCTGAGATCGTAGTTGAGATAGGAGTTGAGATCGTAATTGAGATAGCAGTGGTTACTTGCGTAAAGCAGATTGCTTGATAGCACCAGGGTGAGTGCCTGCCTTCATCAGCTCATCCCAGCGTGTGGTGTAGCGGCCTGAGCGGTGCCCGCAGCGTAGCTGCCAGGCGGCATCGGCATCCGTCATGCCAAAGCTGATGGTGCCTTGCCCCATGCGCTGATTGATATTATCCAGGGTGGCCATTAAGTAAGGGTATCGGTTCCGCGGCGGTTGATGTAGCAACGAGAGCTGGTGCTGCTCGGCATCAACCAGGTCCAATAGCATCACACCTGCCTTCATAAACCGGTAGCCTGGTCGGTAAACCTGTTCAACCCCTTGGTGAACGGCCTCAAGAATTGTGCGCGTATCGTCGCTGGGTGAGGGCAGGGGCACCATGGTGTGAGGAAAATACTGGGGTTGGTCTCGGCGGTGGCGGTTGGTGTTTAAAAAAATCATCACGGCTCGCGTTAGGCTGCGCTGCTGACGGAGTTTTTCGGCGCTGCGCTGGGCATGTTGGCGTAACGCGTTATGTACTTCTGTTTTACTGCCGGTTGATTGGCCGAATGAGCGCGACGTCATAATGCGGTGGCGCGGTTGATCCAGCGCATTCATCTGCAGGCAGGGCGTACCGCGCAGCTCCAGCGCCGTGCGGGCCAGCACTACCGAAAAATGTTTGCGCAGTAGCCGAAGGTCAGCCTCACGTAAGTCCCAAGCGGTATTAATATTACTGATCGCTAACCGCTCAGCAATCCGGCGCCCAACGCCCCATACGCTGCCCACCGGTGTCTGTTTAAGCAGGGCGGTCGTTGCCGCATCTTTTCCCGTTAGCAGGCACACACCTTGATAGTGAGTCGCCTGCTTGGCCAAGTGGTTGGCAAGCTTCGCCAGCGTATGCGTAGGGGCCAGCCCGACGCATACCGGCAGGCCTAAATGACGCCGAATCCGCCGACGCAGCCATTCGCCCAGGGTTTGGCACTGCTGGTTGCTGAACGCCTCCAGGTAAATAAACATTTCATCAATGGAGTACGGCGACACGGCTGGGCAGGTATCACGCAGTAGCTGGCACAGCCTGGCCGACATATCGCCATACAGCTCATAGTTGGATGACTTGAGGTAAATGTCACCACGCTTACGCAGGCTTTCGAGCTTAAACGATGGCATGCCCATGGGGATGTCCATGGCTTTCATCTCGGCAGAGCGGGCGATGATACAGCCGTCGTTGTTCGACATAACGCCAACCGGTTTGCCTTCCAGCGCAGGATCAAACACACGCTCACAACTGACGTAAAAGTTGTTGGCATCGACCAGGCCGATCATCGGACATACTCATGAATGACGGCACGCACTACTCCCCATAGCTGGCACTCGGTGCCTTCCAAAGGAAGCGGCGGGTAGTGAGGATGCGCGGAGCAGAGATGCGGCGTATTTTGGTAGAGGGCGTAGCGCTTAATCAGCACTTCCTCTTCAAACATGGCAACCAGAATGTGCCCTAGCCGAGGCTTAATGCTGCGATCAACGACCAGCAGGTCGCCATCAAAAATCCCCCAGCCTTCCATGCTGTCACCAGCGGCGGAAAGGTAGAACGTCTGGGTAGGGTTTTTAATTAACCGCGTGTTGAGATCAAGCGTACGCGGTTCATAATCCTGCGCTGGTGATGGAAAGCCGCTAAAGCCCGCACGGCCTTGTAACGATGAAAAAGGCAGCGGCTGAGACGTTAACGGCAAGGTGGGCACGAGCGTCGATGGAGGCAACGACATCGTCGGCATCCTCACTGAATATAATGTGTATGTATATACAGTATTTATTCGTGAGGTTTAAATTGCAAGCGTTGAACGGCGATTAGGCAAGCCTAGCGCGCTAGCCACAACCCCACGACGATGGCACTAACAACAGCAATAAAAAAAACAAGGTTACGGGCGCGTGTATCGCGGCGTGGTTTCATGGCAGCACCATTAGCAAGGGTTGGGTAAAAGCGACAGAAGAATTGCGCCTGGCATGGTAACGTTTGTTACTGATACCGTCATCCAGACATTGCCTGAACGCTGAATTCAGGAACATTAAAGGCGTCGCGTTATTTGCCAACGAGATGGCCGCTTCATCAGGAAAACAACCTATGTGTGAACCGACCCTCCAACCCGCGTCTCGACACTCCGCGCAGCCGCTGGTGCTTGCGCAAGGGCGCTTGGCCGCACTGGGCTGGGGCCGCGTGGATGCACCTGTCTGGCTGGCGCTACACGGCTGGCTGGATAACGCGGCAAGCTTTAGCCGCTTGGCACCGCTTTTGGCAGATGCGCTGGATATCCGCGTGGTAGCCATTGATTTTCGTGGCCATGGGCACTCCCAGCACGCCGCTTTCGGAAGCGACTATGCGTTGTGGGATTACTGCCACGATGTGCTTGATGCGCTGGACGCGCTGGGTATTGAACAGGCATCTTTACTGGCCCACTCCATGGGCGCGGCGGTTGCCTGCCTACTGGCCGCCGCCATGCCAGAGCGTATTGCCCGGTTAACCTTGATTGACGGGCTGGGGGCGCTGAATACGCCTGCGGAAGAAACTGCCAGCCAGTTGCGCAAAGGGCTTATTGCCCATCGTCGCCCGCTTTCCCGCCCACCACGCTATGCTGATATCGAAAGTGCAGTTGCCGCGCGGGTAGCCGGTGGCGTCACCACGCTGGATAGCGTAACGGCGATGCCGTTGGTTGAGCGTAATACGCAAGCAACTGCCGATGGCTATCTACAAATGCGTACGGATAGTCGACTGCTAAAACCCTCTCTGGTGCGCTTTACCCCTGAGCAGGTACTGGCTCTGTTAGCGTGTATTCAGGCGCCGGTACTACTGATTGAAGGCGAGCAGGGTATTTTAGGAAAGCGTGCCTGGGCCGAGCAGGCGCGCTTGGCGGTTAATGATCTGACCCGCCATGTGTTGCCTGGCGGGCATCATCTGCATTTGGAATCTAAAGCGGTTGCCGCTGTGGCGGAACTCGCCACCGCCCACTGGGAGGCAGCCGTGTAAAGCGGTTATACGGTCGGCTCAAGAGCAATAGGAATAGCCAATGAATCAACTGACGCACGCGGGTAGCGGGAAAAAAGTGGCTTTGGTGTTGGGCAGTGGCGGGGCGCGCGGTTATGCCCATATCGGTGTCATTGAAGCCCTGGAGGCACGAGGCTTTGAGATTATTTCAGTGGCGGGATGCTCCATGGGCGCCCTGATTGGTGGCATCTACGCTTCTGGCAAACTGCCCGAGTATCGCGAGTGGGTCTGTAATCTCGATTATCTGGATGTGCTAAAGCTGGTGGATGTGACTTGGAGCCCGATGGGTGCCATGCGCGCCAATAAGGTGATGAGTAAGTTGGATGCGTTGGTAGGCGATGTGCTCATTGAGGATTTGCCTATTCCGGTGACAACGGTGGCGACTGACCTGGTTCGCCAGCGCGAAGTGTGGTTTCAAAATGGCCCGTTACTGCGCGCCATTCGTGCCTCTATCGCCATTCCAGGCGTCATTACGCCGGTCAATGTTGGTGACCAGGTGCTGGTTGATGGCGGGCTGCTTAATCCGCTGCCTATCATGCCGGTTATTTCTGCCCACGAAGCAGACCTGGTGATTGCGATTAACGTAACAGCACATAGCCCGCAGCCGGTATCGTTGGAAGAACTCCTGCCCCGTGAGCACGAGGAAAATGATAGCCGAACGGCGCAAGAGCGCGACCGTGATGAAAAAATTGGCGGCTGGATGAGTGATGTGCGCCAAGCCACCCTGCGTTTATGGGAGGGGCTTGGCAGTAGCGAAGAGGACAGCAGCGTGGAAGCTGGCGCTGAAGAGAGCGTTGAGACGCGAGGCAAGCGCGAGTGGAGCAAGCTCGATATGATTTTAGAGTCGTTTGATATTACCCAAGCGGCCCTGGCAAAATACAAAATTGCCGGTTATCCGCCCGATATATTGATCGAGATTCCCAAGACAGTATGTAGCACGTATGAGTTTCATCGCGCCAAAGACTTGATCCGCCTGGGGCGGCACTTGGCCGATGAGGCGCTGGAGCGGCGCATGCCCAGCATTGCCTCGGATGCGGCAGAGTGAGGCAGCGAGCCACTGGAAAAGTGCCAGTAGAGCAGTGAAGAGAGTGGTTGAGCGGCGTTACGCCCCGCGCTTACGCAGCAATATATAGACTGCTCCGGTGCCGCCATCAATATCAATGGCTGAGCAAAAGGCCAGCACCCCCGGCCATTCGCGTAACCAGGTATTGGTGTGGCTCTTAAGCACCGGAAAATCTGAAGTGGTGCCCCACGCCTTGCCGTGAACCACCAGCACGCAGCGCAGCCCTTGGCTTGATGCATCGCGCAAGAAGCTTTCAAGCTCCGCGCGGGCTTCTTCAAGCGTGTAGCCGTGCAGGTCAAGCCCCGCCTGCCACTCGGTTTGGCCACGCTTTAACTGGCTGAAGGTACGCCAGGGTAAATCGGGCACGCTAAACTCAAGGTACTCAGACGGGCGCACGGCCTCGACCCGGCCATCCGATGTGCGGCCGCTGGCTTGTACTGTGCTGTTTTGAACCGCCGCATTACGCCGTGCCTGTTGGGCTTCATCATTGCGCTTGGGCTTGCCGGGGTCGGCTTGATTATGTGCAATACGGCGTACGCCCGCTGCTTGCAGCGCCTGGCGAAAAGCGCTGATATCGTCATCGTTGGGCAGGTGGCGTCGCGTCATATCAAGCTCAAAGTGTGAAAAGGAAGAAAGAGTAAAACAAGAAAGCATATAAAGTGCCGACAGTATAGCGAGCTGAGCGGCGCTGTGAACCGGGCGGCGTCAAAGGTACAATCTTTACAGGTACAATCTTTTCTTTATCAATGAGTGTAGCCGCATGTGGCTGCATGGATGGTTTTCGTTTATCAGGAGTCGCTGTGACCACGCACCTCAATGCTGAGACCTCTCACTCAACCCTTTCGTTGCCGGATACGGCGTTGGTGAGCGATCTTTTTACACTACGCGACTATCTGCGCTGGGTATCCAGCGAGTTCTATCTGGCTGGACTGCACTATGGCCACGGCACCGAGTCTGCCTGGGATGAAGCCGTTGCGCTCTGCCTGGGGGCACTTCATCTGCCCTGGAACGTCGACCCCGCCGTTTTGGAAGCACGGCTTTTGCCTGTTGAGCGCCAGCGTATTATCGCCCTGACCCGGAAGCGGGTAGCCAGCCGCCAGCCATTGCCGTACCTGCTGGGCGAGGCCTTTTTTGCAGGCCACCCCTTCAATGTTGATGAGCGAGTGCTGATTCCGCGTTCGCCGATTGCCGAGCTGATCGAAGACGGTTTTTCGGCCTGGTTCCCGGAAGAGCCGCCGGAGAGCGTGCTGGATTTATGCACCGGCTCTGGTTGTATCGGCATTGCAACCGGCCTTTATTTGCCTACCTGCGAAGTGACGCTTGCCGATATTAGCCAAGATGCGCTGGCCGTCGCCCGAGAAAACATTACCCGCCATGACGTGGGTGACCGGATACGGGCGGTCGCCTCGGATGTATTTGACGGGCTGGAAGGCCAGCGCTTTGACCTGATTGTTTCCAACCCGCCCTACGTCGATGCGCGTGATTTGGCTACCATGCCCGCCGAGTTCCGCCATGAGCCCGCACTGGCACTGGGTGCCGGTAAAGATGGCCTGGATATTGTGCGGCGTATTTTGCGCGAGGCGCGCAGCCATTTGAGCGATACAGGTTGGCTGATTGTCGAAGTGGGCAATTCTGACCGCCATGTGGAGGCTGCGTTTCCCGACGTGCCTTTCCTGTGGCTTGACTTCGAGCGCGGCGGCCAAGGCGTATTTGCTTTGAGCGCCGATGAACTCGACGCCCATGCGGCGTCTTTTGCGTAAGGAATGAACGCCCATGTCTGGCAATAGTTTTGGCAAGCTGTTTACCGTTACCACCTTTGGAGAGAGCCATGGCATTGCGCTGGGCGCCATTGTAGATGGTTGCCCGCCGGGGCTTGCGCTGTGTGAAGAGGATTTACAGCGCGACTTGGACCGTCGTCGCCCAGGTAGCTCTCGCCACACCACGCAGCGCAAAGAGCCTGATCAGGTGAGGATTTTATCGGGCGTGTTTGAGGGCAAAACCACCGGCACCTCGATTGGCCTACTGATCGAGAATACCGACCAGCGCTCCAAGGACTACTCGAAAATCAAGGAGCAGTTCCGGCCCGCCCATGCGGACTACACGTACCACCATAAATATGGCCACCGTGACTATCGGGGCGGCGGCCGCTCAAGCGCCCGCGAAACGGCCATGCGGGTAGCCGCGGGTGCTATCGCCAAGAAGTACCTGGCCGCCCAGGGCGTACAAATTCGTGGCTATATGAGCCAGCTGGGCCCCATCAAGATTGAGTTTAAGCAGTGGGAGGCCGTCGAGCAGAATGCGTTTTTCTGCCCCGATCCCGCCAAAGTAGCCGAGCTTGAAGCGTATATGGATCAGCTGCGCCGTGACCAGGATTCCGTCGGTGCCGAGATTACCGTGGTCGCTGAGGGCGTTCCGGTCGGGCTGGGTGAGCCGGTGTTTGATCGCCTGGATGCTGAGCTGGCGCACGGTTTGATGAGTATTAATGCGGTAAAAGGTATTGAGATTGGTGCGGGTTTTGAATCCGTTGCCCAGCGCGGTAGTGAACACCGCGACGAGATGACGCCGGAAGGCTTCTTGTCCAATCATGCCGGTGGCATATTGGGCGGTATTTCCAGTGGGCAACCGATTGTGGCCAGGCTGGCGCTTAAGCCGACCTCCAGCATTACGACGCCTGGGCGTTCCATTGATGTTAACGGCCAGCCGGTCGAGGTGATTACCAAAGGTCGCCACGACCCTTGCGTGGGGATTCGCGCCACGCCGATTGCCGAAGCCATGATGGCGATTACATTGCTTGACCACTGGCTGCGCCAGCGTGGGCAAAACGGTGAGGTTAGCGTTGATACACCCCGTTTAGCGCAGCGTTAAAGCGGCGTACGGCTTGGCGTAACGCTGCTACACTCAAGGAAGATGGCTGAGGAGTAACCCATGAAGATTAACGTTGAGTTTGATCTGACCCCGGATGAATTTCGTCAAGCATTGGGGCTTCCTGATGTAGAGGCATTCCAGCAAAGCCTGCTGGAAAATATTCAGCGGCAAATGGAGTCGGGTGCAGAAGGGTATGACCCCATGAGTTTGATGCGCCCCTTTTTGCAGCAGCCCATGATGCAGCAGGGGCTTTCTCAAGGGTTGGCCAACTTTGGAACTTACCAACAGATGATGTTGGATATGTTGCGCCAGGCAGGCAATGCCAGCAGTACCGCCCCTGATGATCAAGCGGCGGACAATGATGCGTCGAGCAGCGAGAGAGCGCCTAATGCCAAAGCAACGGCGTCCTCGCGTTCGCGTGGCAAGGGAAAAACCGAGTAATGTGGCGAGGTGCATAACGGCCAGTTAATGAGCGCCGTCATCCAGGGCTCTTGAAAACAGTGTTATTGAAAACAGTGTTATTGCAAAGCACCCGGTCAAGGATTACTCTTTTTGCAGTGCAGCAAATCACTTCGTAGGGGGGCGCGAAAGCGCCCACACTCTGAAACGGAAGAGGATTAGACACTATGCAAGACGATATGATGGACGCTTTTAACGCCCAGACCCGCCAAATGTTTGAGCCCATGCGCAAAATTAACTCGCTGATGCTCAACAACATGGAAAAAATGACCCAGTATCAACTGGAAGCCATGAAGCGCTATAGCCAAATGGGCACCGAGCGCATCCGCAGTGCCACCAGCATTCAAGATGCAGAAAGCCTGCGTGATTTCGGCACCCAGCAGGCTGAAATCATGAACGAGCTTTCCCAGCAAATGCAGGAAGACGCCCGTGCCATGGGCGAGATGAGCCTGCAGTTCAAAACGGAAATGGAAAAACTCTTCAGTGATGCCGGGCAGCAAATGACCGAGCAGGCGACTGCCGCCGCAAAAGGCCAACAGCCTGGTGCTTCTGGATCCGCCTCGAGCCAGTCTTCACGGAAAAAATAAGAAGTCGGCTAACTCACGGCGCCTCTAGGCGCCGTATTGTTATAAGGGGATTCAGTATGCAGGGGTGGAAACGACCATTGCACGACATGTTTCAGCAGGGAGTGTCTCAAGAAGACATTGAGGCATGGAATACGCAGCTGAAAGAGGCCGCTGAGCAGTATCAGGGGCTTATGCAGGATCTGCTGGCACGCATGGCCCCAAGTGAGGCGGCCGACTCGGTCTATAGCGATATGCGTAAAAGCTTCGAGGCGGGTGCGCAGGCATTAATGAATAACCCAACCTTGCTGTGGCAAACCCAAGCGCGCCTGCTGCAAGATCAGTGGCTGCTATGGCAGCAAAGCATGCGTGCTTTGTCTGGTGAGCAGGTCACACCGCTGATTACCCCCTCCAAAAGCGACCGGCGCTTTAAAGACGATGCCTGGACGCAAGACCCTCACTATGCGGCGATCATGCAGCAGTACCTGCTGTTTTCACAGGTAGTAGAAGAACTGATCGAAAGCCTTGAAGGCATGGATGACCTCCAGAAACGAAATCTGGGGTTTTATGCCCGTCAGCTCGTCAATGCCATGTCGCCCACCAATTTCGTTTCTACTAACCCTGAGGTGATGCGGCGAACGCTGCAAACCCGTGGGCAAAATCTGGTAGAAGGGCTATCTCGGCTGCGTGAAGACCTTGCCAACTCAGCGGAAGGCATCAATGTGTGTATGACCGAGCGCAATGCGTTTGGCATCGGGGAAAACATCGCGGTTACCCCTGGGGCAGTCGTGTATGAAAACGAGTTAATTCAACTGATTCAGTACACGCCCACCACTGAGAAGACCTTTAAAACTCCGCTGTTAATCGTGCCGCCCTGGATCAACAAGTATTACATCCTTGACCTGCGCCAGGACAATTCCATGGTCAAGTGGATGGTGGACCAGGGCCACACCGTATTTTTAATTTCATGGCGCAATCCTGGCCCTGAACAGCGTGACATTACTTGGGCCGATTACATGCAAATGGGGCCGATCAGCGCGATTAGCGCCATTGAGGATGCCTGCGGTGAGAAGTCGGTCAACCTGGTGAGCTACTGCGTGGGCGGCACCCTGACGGCTTCGACCGTTGCTTATCTAACAAGTACCCGCAAGGGGCGAAAGGTGAAGTCGGTCACCTACATGGCCACGCTGCAGGATTTTCGTGACCCCGGCGATATCGGCGTATTCCTGAACGAAGCCGTGGTGCAAGGGCTTGAGCAAACCATGCAGCTAAAGGGCTATCTGGATGGTCGTTCGATGGCTTACACCTTTAACCTGCTGCGTGAAAATGATCTTTTCTGGTCGTTTTATATCAATAACTACCTGAAAGGAGAGATGCCCGCCGCCTTTGACCTTCTCCACTGGAATACGGATGGCACGAACCTACCGGCGGGCACGCATGCCTGGTATTTACGCCATATGTATCTTGAAAACCGTTTGGTCGCGCCGGGGGGGATTGAGCTTGATGGCGTAAAAATTGATTTACGCAAAATCTCCACCCCCAGTTATTTCGTGTCGACCAAAGAGGACCATATTGCCAAGTGGAACAGCACCTATTATGGGGCGTTGCTGCCTAAAGGCCCCGTCACGTTTGTATTAGGTGGCTCGGGGCATATCGCCGGTATCGTTAATCCACCGCAAAAGAACAAGTACGGTTATTGGAGTAACGACGCACTGCCAGAAAGCCATGAAGCGTGGCTTGAAACAGCGGCGTTTAATGAGGGTTCCTGGTGGCCGCACTGGCAGGCATGGATGACACAGAATGGTTATGCGGATACCCAGAAAATGGTGCCCTCGCGCACACCCGGCGACGGTAAGCTTGAGGTGATTGAGTCAGCACCAGGGCGCTATGTAAAAATGACCATTCCTGACGTGCTAAGCGAACAGGGCAGCCTGTAAAGGCTGCTCCGATCATCCGGGTATTCTACAAAAAAACTATCCTTCTCATGTTTAAGCGAGGTGCTAACAATGCCGCCCACTACCCGTTACTCATTAGCCCCCGCGTTTAGCGCACAACACCGTCCTGGAAACAGTCCTGGCAATAACCATGGCGCTTGCTGCTGTGGTTCACCCGTTTTACAGCACTTTCATGAGCGCGTTATGGCAGAGATTGCTCGCCGCGAAATGCTGGGTGGGCCGGCAGCGGTCATGGCGCTGTTTGCAGGTGTACATACGCCACACGTGGTTGACCAGCCCTCAAAAGCGCATGACGGCCCTGTGCTACTCACCAACTTAAAGCTTTTTGATGGAAGTGGTGGCCCGTTGCGCGATGGGGTATCCGTTAAGGTAGAGGATGGGCGGGTCAGCGCTATTCTTGAAGGTAATGCTGGCGCCGAGTCCGGGGACGTTATCGACTGTGATGGGCGCGTGTTGATGCCTGGCTTAATCGATGCGCATTGGCACTCCACGCTAGCCGCTATTACACAGATGGAAGCCATGAGCGCGGATATTGGTTATATCCATTTGGTCGCCGCAAAAGAGGCCGAGCGAGCGCTGATGCGAGGGGTTACGTCGGTCAGAGATGTGGGAGGGCCGTCATTTGCACTGAAGAGAGCCATTGACGAAGGCATCGTGAACGGACCGCGGATATTTCCCTCAGGCGCCATGATTTCCCAGACATCCGGGCACGGTGATTTCAGAATGAGGCACGAATTGCCTCGTGGTAGTACAACCCCGCTAAGTTACACGGAGCAGCAAGGGGTCGCCATGATTGCTGACGGTGAAGCGGAAGTGCTTAGGCGCACGCGTGAGCAGTTGATGCTGGGGGCTTCTCAAATAAAGCTGATTGCGGGTGGTGGCGTCGCGTCATTTTATGATCCGCTCGATAGTACGCAGTTTAGCGAGCGCGAGCTTCGCGCAGCGGTTGAGGCAGCCGGTGACTGGGGCACGTATGTCATGGTTCATGTCTACACCTCCCGGGGTATTCAGCGTGCCCTACGGGCAGGCGTACGCTCAATTGAACATGGTCAGTTGGCAGATGAAGAGACCGTTCGAATGATGGCCGGTGAAGATGTGTGGTGGAGCCTTCAGCCTTTTCTGCAGGATGAAGATTCCAACGTTTACCCGGATGCAGCACGCCGAGAGTCTCAGCGGCAAGTTGCCGAAGGAACGGTTCGCGCGTATG
Source organism: Halomonas hibernica (assembly GCF_013183775.1). Taxonomy (NCBI): domain Bacteria; kingdom Pseudomonadati; phylum Pseudomonadota; class Gammaproteobacteria; order Oceanospirillales; family Halomonadaceae; genus Halomonas; species Halomonas hibernica. The sequence continues at coordinate 129,598 of NZ_VIFN01000003.1, read as the reverse complement.
AAATGGCCCAGCGATTTAACGTTAAAACTGGCTGGGGAACGGATATTCTCTTTAATCCCCAAAATACCCCCAACCAGCTGCATCACTTGGCTAAGCTAACGCGTTTCTACGACCCGTTGACCGCATTGGCAATGGCGACGGGGCGTAACGGGGAGCTACTTTCTCTCTCGGGGCCGCGTAACCCGTATCCGGGAGTGCTTGGGCGTATTGAGCCTGGCGCGCTAGCCGACCTGCTGGTCGTTGATGGTGACCCAAGCAAAGATCTTGATTTTCTTAAAGATCCAGAGCGTAACTTGCGCATGATTATGAAAGCTGGGCGTGTTTATAAAGATTGTTTGCAGCAATAGCTTGAAAAGATCGTTTATAAATATCGATTTTAAGTGCTTGAACGGTTGGTTGTTTATGTTGAATCAATCATGCACTGACCGCTTTTCCAGCCATTAATAAAAGAGTTGGTTTTAGAACCTTGTTGGTTTAAATGTTTCTAACGCGGTAGTTGGGATTTCAGCAGGCCCCACGTCTATTTCCGGGCTTAAGGAGATAGGCGTTGAACTCTTTTTAGGGGGCTATTCGTAACCGCCGTTCCTATGCTTCTGGGCGCCCCCTTTGTGGCAAACACAAACCGCGCCGCGTTCTCGCCTAATATCGGCAGGCCGAGGGTGCTGTCATAATGTCGCAGGAGGGTTGTAGAACACCTGGATGGCGCTATGGTAGCCAAAGATTCATAACGACATGCGATAGGCCAGTACGTGCGAGCTTGGCGCGTGTGCCGTTTAACCGTGTTTATTTAAAGGGAGCATCGAAGTAATGGCGAACAAGGCACTGAATGTCATGGCCCAACGAGTGACTCAGCGGCTGGCGTTAAGCGCGTTAGCACTGCTATTAACGGCAGGTGTTGCGCAGGCGCAGACGCTAGAAGTAAGCAATGCTCGGTTAAGCCTGCTGCCTGGTAACACGCCCGGTGCGGGTTACTTTGAGCTTTATAATGCGGGCGATGAAGCTGTCACGCTGGTGGGCGCTCAAAGCCCTGCCTTTGATAGTGTTGAAATACATGTTAGCTCCGAGCACGACGGTATGGCCCATATGCACGAACTTACATCGCTTGAAATTGCCTCAGGCGAGCGTTTTGAGTTTGCGCCTAAAGGTCATCATCTGATGTTTATGCGCCGCGTTGAGCCCTTAAACGTAGGTGATGACGTTGACGTGGTGCTTGAGTTTAGCGATGAACAGCAACTGCCCGTTACCTTTAATGTTGTCTCTCCAGCATCGATGTAAAGGCCAGGAATAGGAACCCTATATGTACAAGTTGTTGTTCGCCACGTTGGCGTCTCTTTTACTGGCTGGTTGTAGTGATCAGAGCTGGCGTACCACCGACGTTGCCGACATTATGCCGTCGCTTGATTTTTCACTGGTGGATGATAACGGCGACAGCGTCCAAGCGGATGAATATCTGGGTAAGCCAGCGCTTGTCTATTTTGGCTACACGTTTTGCCCCGATGTTTGCCCCATTACCCTGGCAAGATTAGGCGATGCGATCAGACAGCTGGATGATGAGACGCGCGACGAGGTTCAGGTGCTGTTTATTTCGGTCGACCCGGCGCGTGACACGCCCGAGGTGCTAAAACGCTATACCAATGCCTTTGGCCCTGAGTTTACTGGCTTGACCGGCGATAAAGCCGACATTGATGCGATCACCAACCGTTACCGCGTTGCTTACGAATACGGTGAAGAGAATGAGAATGGTGACTACCTGGTAACACACTCCAGCGCTGTTTTTGCCTTTGATCGAGAGGGGAATGCACAGTTCCTGGTGCGGGATAGCCACCCGATAACGGATGTTCAGGCGGATATCAAACGGCTGATAGAAAAAAGCTAACGCCGCTTGGAGTAGCCCCAGGGAGCTAAACAGGTAGTAGACGTAGGTAGAAAAAGTCTGTAGCAAAAAAGGGGCGACTGATGATCAGTCGCCCCTTTTTATATGCCGTTTACTTGGCTAATACCTGGCAACGAAAGCGATTTAGCAGACGGCAGAGAGGCCGCAGCGCGACTTGTACAGACGAGAGTTAATATCCAGTTCGATATTCTCACTGTCTTTATCGTAGAAAAAGGAGGCATAGCCATTGTCAGAAGAGGCTGTGCGATAGAGGCCGCAGATGCCATAACCATACTGCACTTCCTGCAGCTGCGAGAGCTCAATATCATGGGATGTCCCCAGCTTATTTGCCAGAGCGTGTTGAATGTCATCGCCAACATGGCTGTCAGACATAACCTGGCCACCGAAGATAGCGCCCGCCAACACGACAGTAAGCGCCAGCGGCATCACGACAAGTAGTAAAAAAGGACGAGATTTTAACATAGTGGTATTCCTATGCCAGCCAGAATCAAAAAAGTGCTCTATTGTAGCGTGTCATGTTGAAGGTTCCTATCGACCGCGACAACGTGTCAAGCGAAGGCCAGGTAGCAGCATTAGCCCCGCTAGTAGCCATGCAGGCCAGCTCCCGGTGCGGGTAAAAGGTGTTAACCCCTCCATCGCATAGAACTCACCCACTAACGCTGTCGTTTCAAACTGGGGCGCTTGAGCAACGATGCTTCCGTGGGCATCAATAATCGCTGTAACGCCGTTACTGGTGGCGCGTATTACATAGCGACCATTTTCAAGTGCTCTAAGTCGTGCCATTTGCAAATGCTGGAAAGGGCCAATGGAGGCGCCAAACCAGGTGTCGTTGGAAACCGTCAGCAGCACATCGCTGTCCTGAGCGCGACGCGCCACAAGCTGCGGATAGATGATTTCATAACAGATCGCGTTGCCCAGGCGAATGCCGGAGGCCTGCATGGGCGTCTGATGCGATGCGCCTTTGGTAAAGCTCGACATCGGCAGGTCAAAAAAGTCGATAGCACCGCGCAGCACGCTTTCAAGCGGTAGGTATTCGCCAAAGGGCACCAGGTGCTCTTTTTGATAACTGCCTTCAACGTTGCCAATGCCCACCACGCTGTTGTAGTAGCGGTTAGCCTCATCCAATTGAACGATGCCTGTCACCAAGGCAACGCCTGGCGGAAGGTTAGCCTGAACGCGCTCCAGGACCGGACGTGCCTGAGTTTCCGTCATGGGAAGTGCGGTTTCTGGCCAGATAATTATGTCAGCCTCATCGGCGACTTCAGCGGTCAGTCGGCTGTAGGTATTCGCTGCGATGCGCTGGCCGTCTGGCGTCCACTTTAGCAACTGCGGGAGGTTGCCCTGAAGTAAAGCAACCCGAGTCGGTGTGCTGGAAGGGGTGGTCCACTGTGCAGGCAAGGCCAGCGGTATCAGCCAGATCGCCAGTAACGGGGCCAGTGCCCACCACTGGCGGCGCAGAAGCACGTTAGCTGCCAGTGTGCCGCTAAGCACCACCAGCAGGGAAAGTAGGTAGACACCGCCAATTGGTGCCCAGCTTGCCAAGGGTGAATCGACATAGCCTGAGCCCATTAGTAGCCAAGGGAAGCCTGTGAACAGGTAGGTGCGCAGCACTTCACCCAGCACCCAGGCACCGGCAAACGTTAGCCATGCCAATCGGGGCGTGGTAAAGCGCCGGTAAAGCCAGAAAGTGCCCGCATAAAAAAGGGCCAGTACGGCGACAAAAAGTGCGGTCAGCAACGCTGCCAGCGGCACGCCGGTATAGCCGTAATCATGAATGGAGATATAGACCCATGAGGCGCCGCTGCCAAAGAGTGCAATGCCATAGAGCCAGCCTTTAAGCGCTGCCTGGGCGGGCGTTAAGGTATGAATCCCTACGTAAAGCAGGGCAATCGCTACCGGGCCAAGCCACCATAGTTCAAATGGTGAAGCGGTTAGCGTGGTAAAGCCGCCCGCAACCAGGGCCAGTAACAGTTGAAGCATAAAGGCGGGTGTTGGCCCCATGAAATATCCTGTCAATACGTGGTTAATCGGTAAGCTGCTAGTCGTTTTTTTGAGATTCGAGGCTCTCGCCATCGCTTTCACGATAGGCCTCTAATAAGCGGATGCGCCGGTTATCAGCATTCAAGATGACAAAGTGCCAGCCGCCGAAGCGAGTATGCTCGCTGCGCCCGGGCAAATGACCAAATTGCTGCATCACCAGGCCGCCCACGGTATCGAATTCATCATCAGAGAATTCGGTGCCAAAGCGTTCGTTAAAGTCTTCGATGGGGGTGAGGGCGCGAATAGCAAAGTGGCCGTTTTCCAGCGTGCGGATATCGTCCTCTTCGTCGGTATCGTGCTCGTCTTCAATATCACCCACGATTTGTTCCAGAATGTCTTCAATCGTAATAATGCCGGCAGTACCGCCATACTCATCTACCACAATGGCCATGTGGTTGTGCGTATCACGAAACTCTTTGAGCAGGCTGTTAAGCCGTTTCGACTCTGGAATAAACATGGCCGGACGGAGAACATCTTCCAGTTTGAAGGCGTCCCGGCTTTCCTGGGTTTGCGACAGTAAAGGAAGCAAGTCTTTTACCAGCAATATCCCTTTAACATCATCCAGATTCTCGCCAATCACAGGATAGCGGGAGTGACCGGTTTCCTGGATAAGCGGTAAATAGCCATCACGCGTTTGGTCCAGCGTTATGGCTGATACCTGAGAGCGGGGTATTAATACTTCTCGAACCTGTCGATCGCTAATTTCAAGCGCACCTTCAATAATCATGATGGCGTCCTGATCCAGCTTCAGTTTCCCAGCGGTATGGCGTAAAAACGTCATCAGTTCAGCGCGTGAACTGGGTTCGTCGGTATCTCCGGTAAGGGCGCCAAAGAGTTTCTCGAGCCAGGATTTTTGATTAGGATTGCTCGATCGGTCTTCGCTCATGCGTCAAATCTCTTGTTTACGGGGCAGACAGGTGTCGTAACGTGCCTAAATCTAGTATCAACAAAAAACAGGGTGCCAACAAGGCGGTGTCCCCCTGGTACAGGGCGCTATGTTGCACTATGCCTCTTGCCTTGCATCAATGAACGGTTTCTTCCCTGCACGTTGTCAGTGTCATGGCACATGGTAAGGGTCAGAGATGCCCAGCTCAGCAAGCAGCGTACGCTCTAGCTGCTCCATCTCTTCTGCCTCATTATCTTCAATATGGTCATAGCCCATTAAATGGAGCGTGCCATGAACGACCATGTGCGCATAGTGGTGCGTTAACGGCTTCTGTTGCTCGTCCGCCTCTTTTACCACAACGGCATGACAAATAATCAAATCGCCGAGCAGCGGTAGCGTGAGCCCCGGCGGGTTTTCAAATGGGAACGATAGCACATTGGTGGGCTTGTCTTTGCCGCGATAATCGCGGTTTAAGGCTTGGCTTTCTTGCTCGTCCACAAAGCGGATCGTAAGCTCTTGGCGCTCATCATCCGGGTGATGAGAAAACACACAGCCCACCCAGTGGGTGAGCTGTTCAAGCGTGGGCAGCAGCGGTTCATCAATAACGGCCTGTCGATCAATCACGATATTGTTCAACGTGATGTATCTCCCCATCGTTCCTGAGACTGTTCGCGCCCTTGAAGGCGTGCCTCGCGCTCTTGCTGGCGTACTTCACGGCGGGCACGCTCTTCCACTTCCTGCTGCGACTCGAATTCGTCGTAGGCTTCGATAATGCGCTGCACCAAGGGGTGACGTACGACATCCTTGGCGGCAAAGTGGGTAACGCCGATGCCTGGCGTATCTTTCAGTACGTCAAGTACCTGGGACAAGCCAGAGCGCTGCCCACGAGGAAGGTCGACCTGGGTGATATCCCCGGTGATCACGGCCGTTGAGCCAAAACCGATCCGGGTCAAGAACATTTTCATCTGCTCCGGCGTGGTGTTCTGGCTTTCGTCCAAAATGATGTACGAATTATTCAGCGTGCGACCGCGCATATAGGCCAGCGGCGCTATTTCAATCACTTGGCGCTCGATGAGCTTGGCCACTTGTTCAAAACCGATCATCTCGTACAGCGCGTCGTACAGCGGGCGCAGGTACGGGTCGATCTTTTGGGCTAGATCACCAGGCAAAAAGCCGAGTTTTTCACCCGCTTCAACCGCTGGGCGTACCAGTAAGATGCGGCGCACTTCCTGTTGGTTAAGCGCTTCAACCGCTGCTGCTACCGCCAGATACGTTTTGCCGGTGCCGGCTGGCCCGATGCCGAAGTTAATATCGTGCTCGCGGATGCTGGTGACGTAGCGCTGCTGGTTCAAGCCGCGCGGCTTGATCATGGTGCGCGGCGTGCGCATTACCACGTCATCGGGGCTGCCTTCTCCGTCCTGCTCGTCTTCTAGTGCTTCCAGGCCAGACTCTTGCAGGAACAGGTGCACGGTATCTGCCGAAAGATCATCCACCGCCGTTTCGCGGTAGAGGTGCTCAAGCACGTTAGCCGCCGCTTTGATGCGGTTGGCAGCACCGGCCAGCTGAAACATATTGCCCCGGTTGCGCAAAGTCACGTCCAAGCGGCTCTCAATCAGCTTTAGATGCTCGTCCTGCTGGCCACTTAAGCTGGCAAGCCGCTGTGGGTCATTGGGTTCAAGGCTTAGGGTGATAATGCGGTTGGCCTGAGGTGATGGCTGGCTCAAGAGTAGGAAATCCGTCAGTTAATGTGTGTAGACACCCAGCTTACTGCCCCAACCGGGGTTGGGGCAATTACCTAAGATAAGATAGCGATCAGTAACGCTCGGGGGAGACGAGCTCGCCGCGCAGCGAGTTGGGGAATGCCTCAGAGATCTCAACATCCACAAAGTAGCCGATTAGCTCGGTAGGGTTAGCCGCACGGAAGTTAACCACGCGGTTATTCTCCGTACGCCCAGAGAGTTGGCCGGGGTCTTTAGGTGAAAAGCCGGTGACCAGAATGCGCTGGGTAGACCCCACCATGCGGCGGCTGATCTGGGCCACATTCTGCAGAATGTGCTCTTGCAGAATCGCCAGACGCTGCTTCTTGACGCTTTCCGGGGTGTCATCCGGCAGGCCTGAGGCGGGGGTGCCTGGGCGCGCCGAGTACACAAAACTAAACGAGTGATCGAAGCCAATCCGGTGGATCAGATTCATCGTGGCTTCAAAGTCTTCCTCGGTTTCACCTGGGAAGCCGATAATGAAGTCCGATGAGAAGCTGATATCCGGACGGTTAGCGCGCACGCGCTCCATCTTCTCAATGTACTCTTCGGCAGTATGGCCACGCTTCATGGCGCTGAGAATCCGGTCGGAACCCGATTGCACCGGCAGGTGCAGGTGGCTGACCAGTTCCGGGATGTCTGCAAATGCATCCACCAGGCTGTCGGTGAACTCAACCGGATGCGAGGTGGTAAAGCGTATGCGGTCAATGCCATCTACTGCAGCGATGCAGGCAATCAGCTCGGCAAGATCAATTTCATCACCGTCGTCGTTGTCGCCTCGGTAGGCGTTAACGTTTTGGCCCAGCAGGTTGACTTCGCGTACCCCTTGATCGGCCAAGTGGATAACTTCATCCATCACCTTCTCAAACGGACGCGAGACCTCTTCTCCGCGGGTATAGGGCACCACGCAGAAGGTGCAGTATTTGGAGCAGCCTTCCATGATCGAGACAAAGGCCGTGGCGCCATCTGACTTGGGCTGGGGCAGGTGATCAAACTTCTCGATTTCCGGGAACGTTACGTCTACGGCGGCAATTTGATTGTTGCTGCGCGCATCCAGCATGGAGGGCACACGGTGCAGCGTCTGCGGGCCGAAAATCATATCCACGAAGGGCGCACGCTTACGCAGCGCATCGCCTTCCTGGCTTGCCACGCAGCCGCCTACGCCAATTACCAGGTCCGGGTTGGCGTCTTTTAGCTTTTTCCAGCGCCCCAGCTGATGAAACACTTTCTCCTGAGCCTTCTCACGAATTGAACAGGTGTTAAGAAGGATGACATCGGCTTCCTTCTCATTGTCGGTGAGTTCAAGCTGGTGAGATTCACCGAGTAGATCCGCCATACGGGAGGAGTCGTACTCGTTCATTTGGCAGCCGTGCGTTTTGATGAAGAGCTTCTTCGCCATCGGTACCTGTCGTCTATGGGTCGTCGGGGGACGAGGAATGAATGGGGTATCGTTTTAGCAGCGTAGGCTACTGTTGAATAATCCTATTATACGGGCACAAGAAACCGGGGGCTAGCATTCCCCGATAATCGATACTTGACCTTAATCCCTAAATCAGTATACTACGCACCGTGTTTGAGAAGTTCCTCGATAGCTCAGTTGGTAGAGCAAATGACTGTTAATCATTGGGTCACAGGTTCGAGTCCTGTTCGAGGAGCCAACACTTTACAGGTTGGTTCTGCTTAAAACACAATAGCTTAAGATGTTCCTCGATAGCTCAGTTGGTAGAGCAAATGACTGTTAATCATTGGGTCACAGGTTCGAGTCCTGTTCGAGGAGCCAAGCTGACTATTTTACTACCTGTTTCGGCATAGCCTGCTATAGGTAGCGCGTTATTCCTCGATAGCTCAGTTGGTAGAGCAAATGACTGTTAATCATTGGGTCACAGGTTCGAGTCCTGTTCGAGGAGCCATCTACTTGCCTTTTTAGATTCACAGTGTGCTTCTGTGCCTGGTTCTGAAAAGCGTGCTGCTTTCTAGCTCCCCTGATTTTTATTACCTCTTCAAACCTTTATTACCTCTTCAAACCTTTATCGTCTCCAGGACGTTATTAACCCCTGTAAAATTATTGGCCCCGCTGCCTAACGGTATTGGGTTGATTTCGTGTATCTGGCGGGTCAAAAGTCACGCGTAAAAAAACGCCGACCTAAAAGGTCGGCGTCATACAGCGATCAATGGTTATTTAGCGTGTCGCCATTCGCTGGGCCTGTTGAAATTGCGCGTAATCCAGCAGGATTTCTGCGGCTTCTAGTACGGGAGCGCGATCAGCGGGCATGCCTTCATCCTCTCCGTTTTCGTCAGCATCGTCACTGGGTTCGCTGCTTTCCAGGCGTGCATCCATCCACTCGTCTAGTTCTGGCAGTTTGAGTGCCCGGCGACGCTGGTTCTCTAGCGAAAGCTGCTCGGCCTCTTGGGCTTCAAGCTCACGCTGGCGCTGCTCGCGGTTCAGGCTCACGCTGGTGTGCTGCTCACGTAGCTGGCGGGCCAGCGTGGATTGGCGCTCAACATAGCGGAAGTTGGGGTTCTCTTTGGCGCGCGCTGCGTGTTGGGTGTTCAGTGTGTCTATAAAGGTTTCCGGCGTTCCGTAGCGACGATACTGAACATCTTGAACAGTATCCCAGCCAAGGGCGTTATCCAGGCTGCTTTCACCGATCCGTTCTGGGTCGATTAAGCTCGGGAAGCTAATGTCAGGCTCAACCCCACGATTTTGCGTGCTTTTACCGGTGATGCGGTAAAACTTGGCGCGGGTCAGCTTGATCTGCCCATGGCTTAGGTCGTTCAGCGTTTGTACGGTACCTTTGCCAAAGGTTGATGAGCCTACTACCAGGCCGCGACCATAATCCTGAATAGCGCCTGCAAAGATTTCTGAGGCAGAGGCGGAAAGGCGGTTAACCAGCACGGTCAGCGGACCATCGTAGAGTGTGCCTGCGTCGGTATCGCCGTATAGCTGAATGCGCCCTTGAGCGTCACGTACCTGTACGGTGGGGCCTCGGTCAATAAACAAGCCAATCAGCGAGTTAGCCTCTTGAAGCGCGCCGCCGCCGTTATTACGCAGATCCAGCACAATGCCTTCTACGCCTTGCTCTTTTAAACGCTCAACTTCACGGGCGACATCGCGTGTGGTGCTGCGATACTCCTCTTCGCCCGCCTGCCAGGCGTCAAAATCAACATAGAAAGTAGGAATGTTAATGACCCCAATGGGATGGGGTTCGCCGTCTCGCTCAACGTTGATCACTTCGCCATGGGCCGCCTGGTCTTCAAGGCTTACGGTATCGCGGGTGATCTCGACAATATGCGAGCGGGTCATGTCCACCGCTTGGGCGGGCACGATATCCAGGCGGACGACGGAGCCTTTGGGGCCACGAATCAAGTCAACGACGTTGTCCAGGCGCATGCCCACAACGTTGACCATTTCGCCCTCTTCCTGGCCAACCGCAATAATGCGGTCGGCAGGTTCCAGGACATCTGCACGGTCAGCGGGGCCGCCGGGCACCAGGCTTGCTACTTTCACGTATTCGCCATCGGCCTGCAGTAGCGCGCCAATGCCTTCCAGCGAGAGGCTCATCTGGATGTCAAAAGATTCGCTTTGGCGTGGTGAGAGGTAGCCGGTATGTGGATCAATCGTGCTGGTGACCGCTGCCATTATCAAGCCGAAGACATCTTCTGATTCAGTTTGGCGTAGACGACTAAGCTGGCCTTCATAGCGCTGGCGCAGGTTGTCGACTATCTGCTCGTCATCCTGGTCGGTAAGCGCGAGCGTTAGCGCGTCATTTTTTAACCGCTTGCGCCATAGCTCATCAAGTTCGCTCTCGCGGGTGGCCCAGGGAGCATTTTCGCGATCAACTTCCAAGCGCTCATCGCTATCAAAGCTAAACGATAGGCCTTCATCAAGACGTGCAAGCAGCCATTCAACCCGCGCAATATTACGCTCGCTTAGCTGGTTATAAAGCGCGTAAGCATCATCCAAATCGCCGTTAAAGAGTGCTTCAGCCATATCATTTTCATAATGGCGGTAGGGCACTATATCGCGATTTAGTAAATAAGCGCGTTGACCATCGAGGATATCCAGGTAGCGTTGGAAGGCCTCCTGTGACCACTGCTCATCAAACGTTATGTTGGCGTAGTGGCCGTAGCGGAGCGCATCCGCAATTTCTACTGCCGCTTGGCGTTGTTCGTCGGTCGGCGCAATTTGTGCCATAACTGCCGGGCTGGTAACGACCAGCATCACGGCAAGGGCGACCGAGCGCGAAAGCGTTGCAAACAAGCTCATCAGTCAAGCTCTCCCGGATTTGTGTACACTCATTCTTCCCTAGACCTGCTTGTGACCTATGTGTTGCGTAGGCCAGGGGGCATTGTAGCAGGTCGTTTGCTCTATGAGACTCAATCATTACTGTTATGAGGATTTCCATGTCCGAAGCTTTCAACGCCGATCGGCTAACGCGGTTATGTGATTTTCTGCGCCAGTCGCCCACACCTTGGCATGCAACGAAGGCAATGGCCGAACGCTTGGAGAAAGCAGGTTTTCAGCGTCTCCACGAGACGGCTAATTGGCAGCTGGCGCCTGGGCAGCGCTATTACGTTACGCGCAATGATTCTTCCATTATCGCCTTTCAGTTGCCAAGCGATACGCTTAAAAGCTTGCGTATGCTGGGCGCGCATACGGATAGCCCCGGATTGCGCTTAAAGCCCAACGCCACTCAGCACGCTGCAGGTTGGTTACAGCTTGGCGTGCAGGTGTATGGGGGCGTACTGTTGGCGCCCTGGTTTGACCGTGATTTAGGATTAGCCGGGCGCGTACATGTGCGCCATGCAGACGGGCGGCTGGAAAGCCTGCTGCTGAATGTTGACCGGCCTATTGCGATGGTGCCGAACCTGGCCATCCATCTGGATCGCGACGTGAATTCGGGCCGCGCTATTAATCCGCAGACGCAAATGGCGCCGGTACTGCTGCAAAGCGATAGCGCCAAGCTTTCTGAATTGCTAGCCGCTTGGCTTGAGGAGCAGCACGGTGTGCGCTCCGCTGAGGTGGTGGATTTTGAACTGGGTTTTTACGATGTGCAGCCGCCTTCGCTCGTAGGGGTTAAGCAAGAGCTCATCGCCAGTGCTCGGCTGGACAATCTGCTCTCCTGTTTTATTGGCATGGAGGCCTTGCTCGAAAGTGATGGTAGCCAGGGGGCGTTGTTAGTGGCGAACGATCACGAAGAGGTGGGTAGTGCGAGCGCTTGTGGTGCGCAGGGGCCGTTCCTGGGCGATGTGCTTAAGCGCATCAATGCGCAGGTAGGAGAGGGCAGCGAGGAGTCGCTGATTCAGTTGATTCAGTCATCGCTGATGATTTCCTGTGACAATGCGCATGCGTTGCATCCTAACTTTCGCGATAAGCATGATGAGCAGCATGGCCCCGCCATTAACGGGGGCCCGGTTATCAAGGTGAATGCCAGCCAGCGCTACGCCACCAATAGTGTAACCGGTGCGCTATTTCGTGATGTGTGTCGCGAAGCCGACGTGCCGGTACAGTCGTTTGTGACGCGGGCGGATATGGGCTGCGGTAGCACCATTGGGCCGATTACGGCGACGGAGCTGGGCGTGCCTACGCTGGATATCGGCGTGCCACAGTGGGCCATGCACTCTATCCGTGAAACGGCGGGTACGCGTGACGTGGAATACCTAACCCGAGCATTGAAAGTGTTTCTGAATCGGCCGACGCTTGGTTAATGCGCATAAGATAACGCCCAACAACGAAAAAGGCCCGCTGACTAAGTCAGCGGGCCTTTCGCTATTCGGTGTTGGTGGCTACGCCCTGATTTGAACAGGGGACCCCATCATTATGAGTGATGTGCTCTAACCAGCTGAGCTACGTAGCCTTTCAACGGGGGCGTATATTAACAGCTTTTTTCCGCTCGTCAATATTTTAACGTAATAAGCGCGATGCCCAGGTAGTTACTCGTTGTCTTTTTGAGGTTGTTTGTCTGATGGCGTTACATTGGGTAGGGAGTGGCTCTTCCCTGATGGCTTGTCAGTGAACTTGTGAGGGGGCTTGGGAGAGTGTTTAGGAAAGTGCTCGTAATCGTGCCCGGAAAGGCTGGGGCGGTCAGTTGCCTTGTGCCAAATACGATGTAAGCCACGCTGTATATCGTCGAAAACCTGTTGAGAGATTAAGCGGTCTTTTACCATTTCTTCCATGCTTTCAGCACTTCGGCGCAACGCATAAAGGCGTAACATGCGCTGTTCAAGTTGGTAGGCGTGACGACCAAACTTTGCTTCCGTCTCGCGTATTGCTTGGTCGACAGCGCTGATCCTTATATTGAGCACCTCATCAAGTAATTCAGCCATGCGCTGACCGAATAGCGGGGTTAGCCGCTGTGTCGTGTAATGGCGCAACTCTTCTAGCACCGCCCTGTGGCAAATTAATAGCTCAAAACGGTTAGATAGCAGACGTGTCAGCGGCCAGCGAATCCTCATATGCTGGTGAAGAAAGGTACACAACTTAATCCAGCGAGTGTGTGAGGTTATTTTCCGTGTTTCTCTGTTATAACCCAAGCGGCCCTCTGAGCGAGCCGCATCAATGGTTCTGCCGCTGGCGCGCATCATCGTATCCAGGTTATGGATACTGGTGACGCCGTTTCCGTAGCGCGGAATAAGATCGCGCTCTCGAACAGCCAGCGTCACCAGCGCAATTGCCATACGGTCTCGCTCAGGTAGCGCTTGGTCAAGCGCGAAAGGGGCCGTCTCGATGGCCATATCACGACGAAATTTAGCAATGACATCATCGGTGATGGAGGGGGCAATGTTGAAGTTCTGCGCTGTGCGTTGTACCGCGCTTTCAACTTCAATGGTCGAAAGATGAATGGCCTGTTGCTGAAGCGCTTTATCGTAAGGGTTTAGCTGATCAAGCTTTAACTTGCGAATGACCGCCTGAAGACTGGTTCCATTAACCAGTAGGCTGAATAGTACAAAGCCGGTGGCCAGGATAGCGACAAAGTGGCGAACGTCTGCTGAAAGCGCTGTTTGCTCTGCAACGCCAAGCGCAAGTACGAGTGTGACCGCGCCACGTAGTCCTCCCCAGGTGATGGCCAGCTTATAGCTTGCGCTGATCGGCGTTGAAAGCTTGAGTCGATTCAACAGCGGCAGAAAGCCAAATAGAACGAGGAGGCGTGCCAGTAAGGTCGCCAGAATAATCGTTACGAGTAAGGGTAGCCACGCAAGAGTCATCCCTTCCAGCATTTTTGGCACTTGCAGCATGGCGAGCAAAAACACCATGGCACCCGCGACGGAGGCAATTTGCACCCAGAGAAGTTGCAGGTATTCCCAATTGGCGGGCGACGTCCGCGTTCTGCCTAAACCGTTGAGCACCAGGCCTGCGGCTACGACGGCGACAACCCCCGAAACACCGAAACTTTCGCCCAGCAGGTAGGTGGGGTATGGCAGAGAAAGCGTGATGGCTATCTGCGCTTTGCCATCATTACCGATAAGAGCGAGCGCCTCTGCACCGATACGCCCGACGATAGCGCCAAGGATCAAACCGCCACCCAGGGATAACGCTAGCATCCCGGCCACCTGTAGCGCAGTGGTAGCGACATGGTCGGTAAGTGAAGCGAGTAGCACGCTGACAATCGCGATTGCGGCCGCATCATTTAGCAGGCTTTCGCCTTCCACTAGACGGATTAGCCGTGGAGGTGCTCCAACGTTACGGAAAATGGCAATGACGGCGGATGGGTCAGTTGTCGCGATGACGGCGCCAAGTAACAGCCCAACAGGCAGTGCTGCTGCGCCTAGCAGCCATATAGACAGGCCCACCATACCTGTAGCAACGAAAACAGCCACTACCGCAAGGAGTAAAATAGGTGCTGCATCAGGCACCATTTCACGAACATCAACACTGAGCGCTGCCTGGAACAACAGCGGGGGGAGGAAGATCCACAGATATATTTCAGCAGGCAAGGATGCTGATAAGAGAGGATCAAAGAGATCTATGGCAGGCCATAATGTCGACAGGGTCGCGTAAGAGAGCCCCAGGGTGATGCCTGTTAACGCCAGCAGCGTCGCTTCAGGAAACGCCGTACGCGCAGAGAGCCGTTGCACCAGCGCAATGATCATAAGCATCAGGCTGCCAAGTAACAGCACTTTGTACAGTGTTTCCATAGGTATCAGCTTCCGGTTGAATAAGCTCGGATGCCTCAGTATTAGTCGGCTGGTCGTAGGATGCCACTGAAAAATTAAGAAAAAAGAGGTAGGGGCGTTGCCTGAAGGTGGCGGATGAAGAGACAAATTGCCATGGGCGCAGGAGTGCGCCCATGGCAGGAGCTAGCAGGTTACGGGGTGGTCAATTAAACGTTAAACCGGAAGTGCACCACATCACCATCTTTCACAATGTACTCTTTGCCTTCCAGACGCCATTTGCCCGCATCTTTAGCACCTTGCTCACCGCCCAGTGAGACAAAATCGTCATAGGCGATCACTTCTGCGCGGATAAAGCCTTTCTGGAAGTCAGTATGGATAGCGCCAGCAGACTCTGGGGCCGTAGCGCCCTGTTTTACTGTCCATGCGCGGACTTCTTTTACGCCTGCAGTGAAGTAGGTTTGCAGGCCCAGTAGGGCATAACCTGCGCGAATAACGCGGTCAAGGCCGGGCTCTTCCATGCCCATCTCACCCAAGAACATGGCGCGTTCTTCATCTTCCAGCTCAGCGATTTCAGCTTCCAGCTGGTTGCAGACGGGCACTACGACGGCGCCTTCTTCGGCAGCTATTTCTTTAACGATGTCCAGGTAAGGGTTGTTCTCAAACCCGTCTTCATTGACGTTAGCGATGTACATGGTGGGCTTTAGGGTTAAAAAACCAAAGCTTTTCACCTGACGCTTTTCGTCCTCATCCAGACCAAAGCTGCGCAATGGGTGGCCTTCGGCCAGGTGTGGCTCAATCTTGTCGAGGATGGCTTTGGTCGCGATGGCCTCCTTATCGCCGCCTTTAACCGAACGCAAGAGCCTCTGGCTGGCCTTCTCAACGGTATCCAGGTCCGCCAGGGCAAGCTCAAGGTTAATCGTTTCGATGTCGGCGCGAGGGTCAACCTGGTTGGCAACATGGATAACGTTGTCGTTATCAAAGCAGCGCACCACGTGGGCAATCGCTTGGGTTTCGCGAATGTTGGCAAGAAATTTATTGCCCAGGCCTTCACCCTTGGAGGCACCTGCTACGAGGCCTGCGATATCGACAAACTCCATGGTCGTGGGCAGGACTCGTTCAGGTTTGACGATCGCAGCCAGCTTGTCCAAACGCGGGTCAGGCATGGGAACGATGCCTACGTTGGGTTCTATCGTACAAAACGGGAAGTTTTCCGCATCAATGCCTGATTTTGTCAACGCATTGAAGAGCGTGGATTTGCCTACGTTGGGTAGGCCGACGATGCCGCAGTTAAAGCCCATAAGTTCATTCCTGGCCGCTAGGCGCGCGCTAACGAAAGGATGTGTTCAGCGCGGGTCTAAAGTGAAAAAAATCGATAGTAACTATTTTACGCTATGCAGGCGATTCATGGCTTTCGCCCAATCGCCATCAAGTACAAGCGGAAGTGTGGCTTCGCACTCGTTAAGCACATGATCAATGGCCGCCTGCTCGTCTTTGCCGGGCCGACCAAGCACGTAGTGGGTGACCTGACGTGCCTCACCTGGGTGGCCGATGCCTATGCGTAGACGGTGGAACTGCTTTTGGTTGCCAAGTGCGCTGATGATATCGCGCAGGCCGTTATGACCACCGTGGCCACCGCCTGTTTTATAGCGCGCCTGCCCCGGGGGGAGGTCTAGCTCATCATGAGCGACCAGTAAATTCTCGGGGGCAAGTTTAAAAAACTGGGTAAGCGCTGCCACAGAGGCGCCGCTTCGGTTCATGAAGGTGGTAGGGTTGAGCAGATGAAGCTCGTGGTCGCCCACGCGGGCCTTGGCATACAGGCCGAGGAACTTCTTTTCCGGGCGCAGTTCGGTATGGGCGCTGCGCGCAATGACATCGACCAGCCAGAAACCCGCATTGTGCCGGGTGGTATCATACTCGGCGCCGGGGTTGCCTAGTCCTATCAGGGCCGTTACCTGACTCATTGACCTACCTCCAAAAAAATCCGGGCGTATTCTTGACGTCGTGCGTCATTGGCGGCTTGAGGTGCAGTTGCAAAAAGGCAAGTCGCAAAAAAAATCAAGCGCCGAAGCGCTTGATCTTATCATTCCCGGGCCATACGAGCATGGCCCGGGCCAGGTACGTATTCAGCCATTAAGGCGATGCGCACCCTTATCGGCCTTACTCAGCGCTGGTGCCTTCTTCGCCTTCGTCTGCTTCTTCGTCATTACGTACTTTAACTTTCGTAATGCTGAGAATGGCGTGGTTGTGCTCCTCACCGTGAGACAGGTCAACGGAGGAAACGCCCTTCGGCAGTGTCAGGTCAGACAGGTGCAGGATCGTGCCCAGCTCAACCTCGGAAATATCAACTTCCAGGTAGTCAGGCAGGTCTTTCGGTAGGCAGCTGATGGCAACTTCGTTAGCCAGTACGTGCAATTCGCCGCCCTGGTCTTTGATGCCCACACACTTTTCTTCGCTGATTACGTGAAGCGGTACGTTCATGGTGATTTCATGAGTAGCGTCAACACGCAGGAAGTCAGCGTGAGTCAGAAGCGGCTTGTAGGGGTGACGCTGAAGGTCACGTACCACTACTTGCTCTTCTTTACCATCGATAACCAGCTTGATTACTGAGGAGAAGAAGACTTCGTCTTCAATCGCTTTGTAGAAAGCAGTTTTTTCTACAGAGATTGATTGCGCGCCTTTTTCACCGCCGTAAACAACGGCCGGTACTTGTTGGTTCGCACGACGCAGGCGGCGGCTCGCACCTTTCCCCAGGTCGTTACGAACGCTGGCTTTCAGGATAAAATCAGACATGTAATTTGCCTCTTGGTTTAAGTAAGAAAACGCCGCTGTCCGCGACCAGACGACGACGTTTCCAAGGCCCCAGAAGGGGGCTATATCGTTAGGCGATCAATGGAACATCGCGCTAACAGATTCTTCGTTGCTAACCCGACGGATCGCTTCTGCAATCAAACCGGCAACGCTCAACTGACGAATTTTTCCACTGCGACGCGCATGGTCAGCAAGCGGAATAGTGTCGGCCACGACAACTTCGTCCAGTACAGAGTTGGTGATGTTGTCAACGGCAGGGCCGGACAAGATCGGATGTGTCGCATAGGCCACTACGCGTGCAGCGCCATGATCTTTCAGCGCTTCACCGGCTTTGCAAAGCGTACCAGCGGTGTCGATCATGTCGTCAACGACTACGCAAGTACGGCCTTCAATTTCACCGATGATGTGCATCACCTGAGCCTGATTGGCTTGGGGGCGACGCTTGTCGATAATCGCAAGGTCAGCATTCAGCTGTTTGGCGATAGCACGAGCACGAACGACACCGCCTACGTCGGGTGAAACCACGACCAGGTCAGCGTAGTTTTGGCGCTCGATATCATCCAGAAGAATCGGCGAACCGTAGACGTTGTCTACCGGGACATCGAAGAAACCCTGGATTTGGTCGGCGTGCAGGTCCATCGTCATTACGCGATCAACACCCGCTTTTACCATCATGTCCGCCACCACTTTAGCGGAAATAGGGACACGAGCAGAGCGTACGCGGCGATCCTGACGGGCATAGCCGAAATACGGCACAACCGCCGTAATCCGCGCCGCTGAGGCACGACGCAGAGCATCAACCATCAGGATCAGCTCCATCAGGTTGTCATTCGTCGGTGCACAGGTGGACTGGAGGATAAACACGTCCTTACCGCGCACGTTCTCATTGATCTCGACTGCGATTTCGCCGTCGCTAAATTGGCCAACCGTGGCATTACCCATACGGCTGTCCAAGCTCTCGGCAATCTTTTGAGCGAGTTCGGGATTGGCGTTCCCGGTGAAAACCATCAATTTTGACACGCGCAGCCACCTTTGCAGTGTTTGGAATCAGGGGAGAAAACGCAGATCATGTCAGGTTGGCTGGGGTACCAGGATTCGAACCTGGGAATGCCGATACCAAAAACCGGTGCCTTACCACTTGGCGATACCCCAGCAATAACCTAATGCGATGACCGGGCGCTTTCAGCAGCCCAGAGCATTTTGTAGGGGAGAGGTGTTCAGGCCGCGTGCGACCCATGTCGGCCAGCGTTGACCTGCCAATTCAGCGACTGTACGTGCGGCTTGTTCAGACTCAAACGTCGCAAACAGACAAGCGCCAGTACCGGTCAGCCGAACAGGTGCATACTGCGCGAGCCAATCAAGCGCTTCCGCCACCAGCGGATAGCGTTTTTTTACGATGGCCTCGCAGTCGTTACGCCACTCAGACGCTCCCCCCTGCAGTGCGCGCGCCATAGTAATGGGGCGGCTGTCGCGTGTCAATTCCGGGTCCTGGAAGATTAGGGGGGTTGAGACGCTCACTTTCGGGTGAATAATCACAAACCAGGGCGTATCCAGGGTCACGGAAGTCAGCTTTTCACCAACCCCTTCAGCCCAGGCGCTGTGCCCATAAATAAAGACCGGGACATCGGCGCCAAGCTGTAAGCCCAGCCTGGCTAATGCCTCCATTGAAAGCCCTAATTGCCACAGCTTGTTTAACCCCAGTAATACGGTGGCGGCATTCGAGCTGCCCCCACCCAGCCCGCCTCCCATGGGAAGCTTCTTCTCAATGGTTAGCGTAGCCCCCGGCATAGCTTTTGGTGACGTGCCTGCTGAGCGCTGAAGCAGGCGGGCTGCGCGAACCATCAAGTTGTCATCGTGAGCCACACCGTTTATCGGAGTGGCGAGCGTGATATCGCTGTCTTCGCGCAGGGTGAGTGTGAGCTGATCACTGATGTCAACGATTTGAAACAGGGTTTGCAATTCGTGGTAGCCGTCGTCGCGACGGCCCACAATGTGCAGCATGCGATTGAGCTTCGCAGGTGCGGGTAGTGTTAAAGAAGCAGGCATTAACGCTCTCACGTGACTTGAATTAGGCGCGACAACTCAACGGGCGCATACAGCGTTATTGAGAGCGCCACTGGTTAACGACCAGGGTGATGCGTACATCGTCATAGTTCATCACCAGGCGGCGAGGTAGCCACATGCCTTCAACCTCTTCCCAGTCGCGGTAATCAATTTCCCAGCCATCCTGCTGCATGTGCTGCGGAAAGCCCAGCTCGTCGGTTTCCAACTGATAACTTGCATGTTCACCGGGCAGGCCGCGCACCCAGTCAGGCATGGCGCTAACCGGAAGTGACCAGCCTAACTGCTCTTCCATCAGAGCTTCCGGTGTTTCTGCTTCAAAGCGGCCATCACCCGTGGTTAGCGAGAAGCGGCCTTCACGACCTTCAAGTACGCTGCGGCCCCCACCAAACGGCCCGCTGATCAGCATGCGGAAATAGTGGGGGTGTTGGCTCCAGTCCAGGTTGGCGCTCTGATTCTCTTGTGGTGTGCGAAGGCCTGCCTTGCCGATCAACGTCCAGGTATCAAAGGCTTCAACATCCGCTTGCTGGCGTTCCCATTGACCTGCTTGGCGGCCACCTTCTTCCATCGGGCCTTGCGTCGCGCACCCGGCAAGCAGCAGTAACGCTATGCTGGCAAGCAAGAGGCGAGGGGCGCGAGCAGTGCTGGTAAAGCGCATAAAAGTGGGCAGTGTGTTCAACATAACAGGCTCCATGTCAATGTGTTGAGAGGGTAATGGCAGCGTCTTGATGGCGTATCAAGCATAAAGAGAGGCGCCAGCCCCGTTAGGGAGCACCTGACGGGGTTAGTTCAGGATGACGTTCAAGTAACTCGTCAACCTGGGGGTGACGCGTTGTGTTATCAAGCACCCGTTGGATTAACATGCGAGCCTCATCGCTACGACCAAGAGCATGTAAGACTTCGGCCAAATGAGCGGCCACTTCCTGGTCGGGCATCTGGTTATAGGCACTTTCAAGCCAGACAAGCGCTTCTTCATTTTGGCCCAGCCGGAAATATACCCAGCCCATGCTATCAAGTATCGCCGGGTTGCTGGGGTCTTCTTCGTAGGCGCGCTCAATCAGCTCGCGGGCTTCTTCCATGCGTCCTGGCAAGTTAAGGTCTGCCAAGGTATAGCCCAGTGCATTTAAGGCATTTGCGTTGTTGGGTTCAACACGCAAAAGCTGACGTAAATCTTGCTCCATGCCTGGGAAATTGCCACTCTGCCAGGAGCGCATGGCGCGTAAATAAAGCAGGTTAACGTCATCCGGTGTGCGCGCCAATTCGCGGTCAAGTAACGCTAATGCTTCATCGGGCGCGTTCAGTTCGTCCAGCAGTTGCACTTCAAGGGCGACCAGGTCGTCAAAGTAATTTTCATAGCGCATTCGCTCAATGCGTAAAAAAGCCCGCGCATCCATTACACGGTCATCGTCAATCAACATGCGAGCGGCTGCCGCACGGGCGGGTAAAAACTCGTCTCCCTCGCCTACCTGGCGGTAGTAAAGCAGTGCGTTATCGGTATCGCCCTGGGACTGCGTAATAGCGCCCAGCAGGTAGTAGGCAAGGTCGGGAACATTGTCCTGACTTGTGAGTGGCTGCAGCAGGCGGTAAGCAGGCTCGCTGTAGCCTTCCTCAAGGTAGAGTTGCGTTAGGGCCAAGCGTAAGCGCTGGTTTCCGTCATGGCTTTCCAGTAGCGCATCCGTTTGTGCTTCTGCAGCGGCAATATTATTCAAACGAATTTCGGCTTGAACCAGCAGCAGCGTAAACCGCACGTCATCGGGGGCAATGCTGGCGCCGTGTTGCGCGGCTCGCCTGGCTGTGTGTAGATCGCCAGCTTCGAGCGCCAGTTGTGCTTGGGCAAGCCAAAGCGTCGCCGATTCTGGCGCTTGCTTTGCAACGTCGTCCAGATACGCTTGCGCTTGGCGGGTATTGCCAAGCGCTGATTCAAGTAGCGCAGTGGCAAGCAAGGCATCGCTATGATACTCAAGCCGCTCTGCACTGGGCTGAGCCAGGTGGGCGCGCATTGATTGGGCCAGTAAGTTGAGTGGTGCGCTCCCCTCCGTGATAGCGATGTCGACGAAGGCCGCAAGCTCGCCATTGCCGCCTGCTTGAGTGATCGCTAGCCGCTGTTCAAGGCTGTCCAGCCAGTCACCGCGCTGTAAAGAGATCGCGGCCAGTAGCTGGTTGGGTGATTCTGCCGAGGGGGCCAGTTCACGCCAACGCAGTGCGGATGCCTCCATTAACGCTACATCGTCACCAAACCGAGCCGCAAAAGTGGCGCGTTCAGCCAGCGCCGCAACGCTATAGCGTTGCGATGCCTCCAGGTAACCTTGGCTGGCAGAGCGGTAATCGCCACGTTGGCCCGCTAATTCCGCCGTAAGCAGCGTACGTAGACCATCGGCGTCCAGACCTCGGGTAATAGGTGGGGCCGACTGCATGGGGTCAGAAGCTATCAGGTCTGGCAAGCCGCCTTTATAAGAGGGTGCTGACTGGCAGCCGCTCAGGAATACCACGGTGGCGGCCAAGGGCAGTAGGGATGAACCCAATTGTAGTGAGCGAAGGGGCATGCGTCTCTCATTTTAGTGGCCGAGCGTTCAGCATAGCGGCTTGGCTGGCTGCGGCAAAGTGATGTACGCCAGATGTTAGTCTGCTGTGATAGAATAGTCGGCCTTGAAAGGCTGGCAGATAAGCGCAATTGAGTAATGATCAGCCGTTGCCCAGACTTGCGCTAATTAAGCGTAAGACGTAAACCATTGAGACTTCAAGACCGATAGCAACGTGATGACCGAACCACTAGCGAAGACGCATACCGTATGACGCTTCTTGCCTTGGGAATCAATCACCGTACTGCCAGTGTGGCCGTACGCGAGCAGGTAGCCTTTACTCCGACGCAGTTAGAACACGCGCTGGAGCAACTGCGTGGTCTGTCACATATTAGCGAAGCGGCGGTGCTCTCCACCTGCAACCGTACTGAACTATATTGCGTAACGGACGCTGCTGGCGAGCAAGCCGTGCTTGAGTGGCTAGGGCGTTTTCATAACTTGAGTGTTGAGGAACTGACCCGCTGCGCGTACCACTATTTAGACAATGACGCTGCGCGCCATTTAATGCGTGTGGCCGTTGGTCTGGATTCCATGGTCTTGGGTGAGCCACAAATACTTGGGCAATTGAAAGATGCCTACCAACAGGCGCGCCAAATGCAGGGGTTAGGCGGCGAGCTTGAGCGTCTTTTTCAGCATACCTTTGCAATTGCCAAGCAGGTACGTACCGAAACCGGGATTGGCAAAAATCCGGTTTCGGTGGCCTATGCTGCGGTGAGCATGGCAAGCCGAATTTTTGATGATTTTAGTCGCTCGCGGGCGTTGTTAATCGGTGCGGGTGAAACCATCGAGCTGGTCGCGCGTCATCTACATGAAGCCGGTGTACGTCAATTAACCGTGGCTAACCGCACACGTGAGCGTGCTGAGCTTGTCTCCTCGCGATTGGGTGGTAAGGCGATTACGCTGTCTGAAATTCCGGCCGCGCTGGAAGAGGCCGATATCGTTATTTCTTCCACCGCATCCCCCCTGCCGATTTTAGGCAAGGGGATGGTTGAAAGCGCACTTAAAAAGCGTCGCCACCGCCCGGTTTTTATGGTGGATATCGCCGTGCCGCGGGATATTGAATCCGAAGTAGGCGAGCTTGCCGATGTATTCCTTTATACGGTCGATGATCTGGAAGAGGTGATCGAAGAGAATCGTCGCTATCGCCAAGTGGCTGCTGACCAGGCCGAGTCACTGATTGAACACGGTGTCAGTAGTTGGCAGCATGAAAAACGTATTCGTAACGGTGGCGAGTTGATTCGTGATTACCGTCAGCACGCCGAAACCCTGCGCGATCAATCGCGCGATCAGGCGTTGGAGCGCTTGGCGCGCGGTGAAGACCCAACCAAAGTGATTGAACGGCTGGCTCACCAACTGGCTAATCGCTTAATGCACCAGCCCACGCAAGCAATACGCGATGCCGCCTCGCAAGAGCAGCATGACTTGCTGGAGGCCGCGCCACGCTTACTATTGCCTGTTAAACCCGCCTTTGAAAAGCCCGCGCCCACGGCTAACCGCCAGAAGGATAATACGCCCGCATGAAAGATACCTTGCGCCAACGCCTCGATAGCTTTACCGAACGTTTTGAAGAGCTGGCGATGCTGCTGTCTGACCCTGAGGTCATTAATAATCAGCAGCGCTTTCGCGACTATTCACGTGAGTACGCCGAGCTGGATGAGCTGGTAGCGGCTTGGCAGCGCTATCGCAGCGTTGAAAACGATATTGAGGCAGCCCAGCAGCTTAGTCGGGACGATGATCCTGATATGCGTGAGCTTGCCGAGATGGAAGTCAGTGAAGGGCGCGAGCAGCTAGACCTACTGGATACTGAGCTAAAGCGTTTGCTGGTGCCTAAAGACCCCGATGATGGCCGAGGCGTGTTTTTGGAAGTACGTGCCGGTACCGGTGGTGATGAAGCCGCGATTTTTGCAGGTGATCTGTTTCGTATGTATTCACGCTATGCGGAAAAACGTGGCTGGCGCGTCGAAGTAGTGAGTACCAACCATGGCGAGCAGGGCGGCTATAAAGAGATTATTTCCCGCGTTAAGGGGGATAGCGTCTATGCGCGTTTGAAATTTGAGTCGGGTGCTCACCGGGTGCAACGCGTTCCTGCTACTGAATCTCAAGGGCGTATTCATACGTCGGCATGTACTGTGGCGGTGATGCCTGAAGTTGATGATGTTGGCGATATCGATATTAATTCATCGGATTTACGCGTCGATACCTACCGTTCAAGTGGAGCAGGTGGCCAGCACGTTAACACCACCGACTCAGCGATTCGTATTACCCACATACCGACAGGCGTAGTGGTTGAGTGCCAGGAAGAGCGTAGTCAGCATAAAAACCGGGCCAAGGCGATGTCGCTGCTTGCCGCGAAATTGAAGCGTAATGCGGTCGATAGTCAACGTCAGGAGCAGGCGGATGCCCGTCGCTCGCTGGTAGGCTCTGGTGATCGTAGCGAACGTATCCGTACCTACAACTTCCCTCAGGGGCGAATTACCGATCATCGTATCAACCTGACGCTTTATAAGCTCAATGAAGTGGTGAGCGGCGAGCAGTTGGATGAGGTCATTGAGCCCTTGATCCACGAGTATCAGGCCGAACAGCTATCGGCGCTTCAGGACACGTAATGACGTTTGATGCGCTTTTACAGGCCGCAGCAGAGCGCTTAAAAGCCGCCGGCTCAGCCTCGCCGCGCTTGGATGCCGACGTCCTGCTTGCCCACGTAATTCAACGGGACCGCACATGGCTATATACCTGGGGCGACCGTGATTGTCCCGGGTGGGAGCATGCGCGCTTTGATGCACTAGTGGCGGCGCGTGCTCAGGGGCAGCCAGTGGCCTACCTGACCGGTGAGCGAGAGTTTTGGGGGTTGCGGTTGGTCACTTCAAAAGAGACGCTAATACCGCGGCCGGATACCGAAACGCTGGTAGAAACAGCGCTCAACCACGTTGCCTCTCCCGTCGGGCGCTTGCTGGATTTAGGTACGGGCACCGGAGCCATTGCACTGGCCTTTGCCAGTGAGCAGCCTGGTTGGCAGGTGGTTGGTGTCGACCTTCGCTCAGAAGCGGTTTCTTTGGCACAGCGAAACGCAGCCGCGTTAGGGATCAATAACGTAGCGTTCATGCAAAGCAATTGGTTTGCTGCCTTTGAGCAGGATGCGGCACCCATAGAGCGGTTTGATCTTATTGTGAGTAATCCGCCGTATATTGCCGCTGACGATCCGCATTTGCACCAAGGGGATGTGCGCTTTGAGCCGCTGAGTGCGCTGGTGGCAGGGGGCGGTGGGCTGGCCGATTTGATACATTTAGTGGCCACGGCGCGGCGCTACTTAACAGCCTCAGGGTGGCTGCTGCTAGAGCATGGCTATCGTCAGGCAGCCTCAGTGCGCGCAGCGCTGGTGGATGCGGGTTATCAAAACGTTGAAAGTATTCGCGACCTCGGTGGGCATGAGCGTATTACCCTTGGGCGCTGCTAGCTCGTCTGGCTTATCTGTAGTGGATCCTGCTATGAAACCTAAAAATAGAACGCTAGACCGTATCGACCTTAAAATTCTGCGCTGCCTGCAGGAAAATGCACGTATTTCCTATGTTGATTTGGCATCAGAGGTTGGTTTATCCACAACTCCTTGTTTGGAGCGTGTCAAGCGCCTGGAGCGCGCGGGCATTATTCGTGGCTACCAGGCGATTCTTGACCCCCAGGCGCTAAAAGCCAATTTACTGGTCTTTGTTGAAATTAGCCTGGAAACTCAGTCGCCAGCCGTATTTGATGAATTTCGTCGAGCCGTTGAAAAGCTGCCGCAAATCCAGGAGTGCCATCTGGTCTCTGGGCAGTTTGATTACATCTTGAAATGCCGTATTCCAGAAATGGCCGCCTACCGTCAGCTATTAGGAGACGTGGTGCTTACGCTCCCCGGCGTCAAAGAGTCTAAAAGTTACGTGGTGATGGAAGAGGTGAAAGAAAGCTTTAGCCTGCATGTACCCGACGTTGAGCACTTTGAGGACAAATAAGTCGATGATGGATGATCAGACACTGCTGCGCTACAGCCGCCACATTATGCTGCCTGAAGTGGATATCGAAGGGCAAGAGCGCTTGCGTAGTGCCCACGCTCTGATCATCGGTGCGGGAGGGTTGGGCTCGCCGGCGGCACTTTACCTGGCTGCTGCGGGTGTCGGGCAGATAACGATTGTAGATGCTGATCATGTCGAGTTGTCTAACCTTCAGCGTCAAATTGCTCATCAGCAGGCAAGCATTGGGCAGAACAAGGCGGCTTCTGCCAAGGCCAGTATGCAGGCGCTAAACCCGGATTGCCGTATTACAGCACTTGAAACTCATGCGGAGGGTGAAGCCCTGGAGCAGCTCGTTGCTGCTGCCGATGTGGTGCTGGATTGTACGGATCGTTTTTCCAGCCGCTATGCCATCAATGCTGCCACGCAAAAAGTAGGTGCTCCGTTGGTGTCAGGCGCTGCCATTCGCTTTTCTGGTCAGCTTGCGGTGTTTAGCCCCCGTGACCCAAACTGCCCCTGCTATGCTTGCCTTTACCCACCGGACGATATGGGCGATGAAGCACTTGGCTGCGCAGAAAGCGGTGTGATGGCGCCGTTGGTGGGGTTAATCGGATGTTTTCAAGCTGTTGAGGCGTTCAAATTGCTAAGCGGCGCCGGGCAAACCCACCAAGGGCTTGCAACCTTTGATGGCCTACGAGGCCAGTGGCGCCACTTCAACGTACCGCGTGATCCGGCGTGCACTGTGTGCAGTGTGATACCTAAACAGAGCGATGTTTCGTAGAAGAGGCATTAGTTGGTTCATCTGCAAGCGTTGTCCTGCTCAGAATCCCTTTTTTTGATGAGTTGCTGCGACTAGACTATCTGGTTGGTGGCTGCTGGCCGGTGGGTTAAAGACAAAGAAATCCGGCCTCCAGGGGAGAGAGCCGGATTTTCTTAGAGCCTTCGGTATCGGCAAGCCTTGGCCGAATAATATTACGTAGGGCAGCGGTTATGACGTCACGGTCTTATACGTCAAAGGGATAGGGGAGGCGGGGAGTGGAAAACCACTACCCGCTTTTGGGTGTTGGTGCTTGGCGATTAGTTACGGATCAGGTAATCAAACGCGCCAAGTGAGGCTTTTGCGCCTTCGCCCATGGCAATAATAATCTGCTTGTAAGGCACCGTGGTAACATCACCCGCGGCAAATACGCCGGGTACCGAGGTCATGCCGTGAGAGTCGACGATGATCTCCCCGCGCGGCGTCATTTCGATGGGCGAGTCTTTCAGCCACTCGGTATTTGGCACCAGGCCAATCTGGACAAAGATGCCTTCCAGCGCGATGTTTTTAGTCTCATCGGTGTTGCGGTCTTTGTAGGTCAGGCCATTAACGCGGCTGCCGTCACCGGTTACTTCGGTGGTTTGAGCATTTAAGATA
The DNA here is from genome assembly GCF_013183775.1 of Halomonas hibernica. Taxonomy (NCBI): domain Bacteria; kingdom Pseudomonadati; phylum Pseudomonadota; class Gammaproteobacteria; order Oceanospirillales; family Halomonadaceae; genus Halomonas; species Halomonas hibernica. The sequence continues at coordinate 102,061 of NZ_VIFN01000003.1, read as the reverse complement.
ATGTCCACGTTGGGCAGGCTCTTAAGTTTTTTCTGCAGTACCGCATCGGCACGCATTTCACCCATAAATTCGAAAAGGGTGACGTGAGCAACGATGCCCGCCAAGTCAATGGCAGCTTCAACGCCAGAGTTGCCGCCGCCAATAACCGCGACGCGCTTGCCTTTAAATAGCGGGCCGTCGCAGTGCGGGCAGTAAGCAACGCCTTTGTTGCGGTATTGCTGCTCGCCGGGGACATTCATTTCGCGCCAACGGGCGCCGGTCGCCAGAACCAGTGTTTTGCTCTTGAGTTTTGCACCTGACTCAAAGGTCACTTCGTGCAAGCCACCTTCGGCCTCAGCGGCTTTAAAGGCAGTTGCCGTTTGCAAGTTCATTACATCAACGTCGTAATCCTTGACGTGCTCTTCAAGCGCGCTAACAAGCTTGGGACCTTCTGTATGAGTGACCGAAATAAAGTTTTCGATACTCATGGTATCCGATACCTGGCCACCAAAACGCTCAGCCGCAACACCGGTACTAATGCCTTTGCGTGCAGAATAAATGGCAGCCGCAGCACCCGCGGGGCCACCGCCGATCACCAGCGTATCGAATGCGGCTTTGGTGCTTAGCTTTTTGGCTTCGCGGTCGGCGGCGCCCGTGTCCACTTTGGCCAGAATTTGCTCAAGGGTCATGCGGCCCTGATCGAACGGCTTACCGTTTAGATAAATACTGGGCACTGACATAATTTCACGCTCTTCAACTTCGTCCTGGAAGAGCGCCCCATCAATCGCCACATGGCGGACGTTGGGGTTAAAGATCGCCATCAGGTTTAACGCCTGAACCACATCGGGGCAGTTCTGGCAGGACAGCGAGTAGTAGGTCTCAAAGAGCATGTCGCCTTCGAGCGCTTTAATCTGATTAAGCACCTCGTCAGAGGTTTTCGGTGGGTGTCCGCCTACTTGCAGCAGTGCCAGAACCAGCGATGTAAACTCGTGGCCCATGGGGATACCGGCAAATACAACACCCGTCTCTTCACCTGTGCGGTTGATCGCAAAAGAGGGTGTGCGGCTATCCTGACCATCCGTTTTCAGGGTGATCATGTCACTCAGCCCGTTGATATCTTCCAACAAGCCGTGAAGTTCACGTGACTTGTCACCGTCATCAAGGGACGCAACGATCTCGAACGGTTGAGTCACTTTTTCCAAGTAAGCTTTCAACTGATTTTTTAAATTAGCGTCCAACATGACAGTGAATTCCTCGTAATCTGTAAAAGGTGTTCTCAACCCTTAGCCACATTTAGCCCGCGCTTGTGATAATCACAGCGAAGATCGGTATAAAAGGGAGAACAAATAGCGCGATGTAAAGAGAACACCCGGGTGAAAAAAGCCCGGGTGTTAGGCTGCCATCTGGTTAAGCCGTTATCGTAAGCGGCGCTTCAAGAGCGGTTAAGATAACGAAGATGGCAGCACTCGCCGTTTAGATTTTGCCAACGAGGTCTAAAGAGGGCGCGAGTGTTTCTTCGCCTTCTTTCCATTTGGCCGGGCATACTTCGTTGGGGTTTTCACGAACATACTGGGCAGCTTTAACTTTGCGCAGTAGCTCTTCGGCATTACGGCCGATGTTGCCCGCATTGATTTCAACGATCTGAACTTTACCGTCGGGATCGATAACAAACGTGCCGCGTTCTGCAAGGCCTGCTTCTTCAATCAGGACTTCAAAATTACGCGAGATTTGCAGCGTGGGATCGGCCAGCATTGGGTACTGAAGCTTGCCGATCGTTTCGGAGCTATCGTGCCATGCTTTATGGGTGAAGTGGGTATCGGTTGAAACGCTGTAAATTTCAACGCCCAGCTTTTTGAAGGCTTCGTAGTTGTCGGCTAGGTCGCCAAGCTCCGTTGGGCAAACAAACGTAAAGTCAGCCGGATAAAAGAAGAAGACGGACCATTTTCCCTTCAGGTCAGCGTCGGTGACATCGATAAATTCGCCATCTAGATAGGCGGTAGCTTTAAACGGTTTTACTTCAGTGTTGATCAAGGACATCCAGATTATCTCCGTGTCTTGTGAATGAAGGTGAAAATGTTGAGGACTATAGTAGGGGTATTTTCCTGATAGCTAAAATTGAAAAACACCATTTAGCGTATAGTCTTTTACTATTATGCAGCAGCCTATCTACGCTCCGCAGACCTTGAAGTGGGGGCAGGCCCACTATAATGCAAGAATCTTTCACATTGACTTGCGATAGAGACCGCTGCGACGCAAAATTCGCACGTTCAGTAGAAAAGCCTATGCTAACGGCGAGTGGCTGATGGCTGGCGTTAATCTAGATGGTACTGTTTTGAAGAGCTGTTTTTGAATAACCGTTGCTGAATAACTGTTTTTGGATAATGAGGAGCACGAAATGGGGAACATTCACAAACTTTCCGGGGCCGTTGCGGCCGTTTCTTTAGCCGCAGCGGCGACAGTCGCCCATGCCGATGAGGTACGGGTATATAACTGGTCAGATTATATAGCACCGGAAACGCTTGAAAAATTCACCGAGCGTACCGGCATTGATGTTACCTACGATGTTTATGATAGTAATGAGACGCTTGACGCTGCCTTGCTGGCAGGCCGTTCGGGGTATGACGTAGTGGTGCCTTCTACGCACTTCTTTACGCGTCAACGCCAAGCGGGCGTTTATCAAGCGCTTGATAAAGAGCAGTTACCTAACCTGGAAAATCTCAATACCGAGTTGATGGAAAATTTAGACGCGATTGACCCTGATGGCGACTACTCAGTGCCTTACATGTGGGGCACTAACGGTATTGGCTACAATGTTGAGCGCGTGAAAGAAATCCTGGGCGATGATGCGCCGGTAGATAGTTGGGCAATGCTATTTGACCCTGAAATTACCTCCGCGTTAAAAAAGGCGGGTTGCGGTATTTCAATGCTGGATACGGGTGAGGAAATGCTGCCCGCGGCCATGGCTTACCTGGGCCTGAGCCCGCTAAGCGAAAACGCGGAAGACTTTGAAGCCGCCGGTGAAGTGATTAGCGCCGTGCGCGATGATATTACCTATTTCCACTCTTCACGCTACGTATCTGACTTGGCCAATGGCGATATTTGTGTGGCAGGCGGATATTCAGGCGATGTATTCCAGGCTGCTGAGCGTGCCGAGGAAGCAGGGCGTGATTTTGACATTGGCTATAGCATTCCTAAAGAAGGCGCCGCCTTGTGGTTTGATGTTATGGCGGTCCCGGCGGACGCGCCCAATGCTGAAAACGCCCATGCCTTTATTAACTTTATCCTGGACCCGGAAATTGCCGCAGAAATTACCGATTACGTCAGCTACGCCAACCCCAATGCGGCGGCCGATGCTTACCTTCCGGAAGAAATTCTGAATGACCCGGCGATCTATCCCGAAGCCGAGGTTATGCAAAACCTGTATGTGGCGCTTGACATGCCACAGCCGGTACAACGTATCCGTACGCGTGTGTGGAACCGTGTAAAGTCTGGCCGTTAAGCTAACCTCATCCGGCAGCGAGCCAGGCCTTTTGCCTGTCTCGCTGTTCATCTTTTAATGCCCGGTTTTCCGGGCCTTTTGATGGGAGTGGCGAATGGTCACTACGCCCCTGTCGGACGGAAATTCGGCGAGCGAACCCTCGGCAAACGAACCTTCAGTGAACGAAACGGCAGCGTCTCCCTTGGCGGTACAGCGCCCACAAGGCAAGACACCGCGGTTTGCAGAAGACATCGTGCTAGAAGTTAAAGGCTTATGTAAGCGCTTTGACGAGGCCTTGGCGGTAGATAATGTAAATTTACAGGTGAAGCGTGGTGAGATTTTTGCGCTTTTAGGCGGGTCGGGTTCGGGGAAGTCGACGCTGTTGCGTATGCTTGCCGGGTTTGAAACTCCCACGGACGGGCATATTTTGCTGGGCGGTCAAGACATTACTGCGGTCCCGCCCTACAAGCGCCCGATTAACATGATGTTTCAATCCTATGCGCTATTTCCGCACATGACGGTGGCGCAAAATATTGCCTTTGGGCTAAAACAGGACAAGCTTGCCAAGGCTGAAGTAGATGCGCGCGTGGCGCAAATGCTGAAACTGGTGCATATGGAACGCTTTGCCAAGCGTAAGCCGCATCAGCTTTCCGGTGGCCAGCGTCAACGGGTGGCGCTGGCGCGCTCCCTCGCCAAACGGCCAAAACTGTTGCTGCTTGATGAGCCCATGGGCGCGCTGGATAAAAAGTTGCGTACTGAAATGCAGTTGGAAGTGGTCGAGATTATTGAGCAGGTAGGCGTGACCTGCATTATGGTGACCCACGATCAGGAAGAGGCCATGACCATGGCGGATCGTGTCGCCATTATGGCCGATGGCTGGATTGAGCAGGTCGGCTCGCCGGTCGATGTGTATGAAAGCCCAGCCAGCCGTATGGTGGCGGAATTTGTCGGTACGGTGAACCTGTTTGAAGGCGAGATTGTGGAAGATGCCGCTGACCACTGCCAAATCGTATCGCCTGAGCTTGAACGCCCCATTTATATCGACCACGGCATTACAACTCAAGCGGTTGATCGGCGGGTATGGGCAGCGCTGCGCCCGGAAAAAATCTGGCTAACGCGTGAGAAACCCTCGTCTGACTACAACTGGGCAGAGGGTAAGGTCCACGATATCGCCTACCTGGGTGGTTTTTCGCTTTACTACGTACGCACCGCCTCGGGTCAGTTGATTAAGGTCAGCATGGCGAATACCGAACGGCGAGGTGACCGGCCAACTTGGGAAGACAGTGTGTATGTCTACTGGGAAGACCACAGTGCCATCGTGTTGAACCGCTAATGGCCCTTTCTGGCTACTTGGGAGATTGCTTGCGATGATGCCATCTCAACTCACCGTCCTGTTCAAACGCTTACAGTTAGGGCGTCGGGCGGTGATTGCCTTGCCGCTTGTATGGCTACTGCTGTTTTTTTTGCTGCCCTTTGGCCTGGTACTGAAGATCAGTTTGTCAGAAGGAGTTGTGGCGATCCCTCCTTATGGGCCGCTGCTTGAGTATACCAACCAGACCCTGCATATCTTTTTAAACGTGGGCAACTATCTGTTTTTGCTCTCCGATTCGCTGTATGCAGCCGCCTATTGGGGATCTGTGAAAACGGCGTTTATCTCAACCGTGGCCTGTTTGTTGATCGGCTACCCGATGGCGTACGCCATGGCCCGTGCTCCGGCACGTTGGCAGCTTCTATTGTTGTTGCTGGTGATGTTGCCCTCCTGGACCTCGTTTTTGATTCGAGTATATGCCTGGATGGGAATTTTAAGTAACAGCGGCCTTATCAATAATCTACTGATAGGGTTGGGTCTGATCGATACGCCTTTACGAATGATGAACACGCAGTTTGCCGTGGTGATAGGTATTGTCTATGCCTATCTTCCCTTTATGGTGTTGCCGCTTTATGCCCATCTAACCCGGCTGGATAATTCACTACTGGAGGCCGCTTCGGACCTTGGGTCACGTAAACTCAATACTTTTATCAAGGTAACGCTGCCCCTTTCGATGGGGGGAATTATTGCGGGGTCAATGTTGGTATTTATCCCGGCCGTGGGCGAGTTTGTTATTCCCGAGCTATTGGGCGGTCCGGATACGCTGATGATTGGTAAGGTACTTTGGGAGGAGTTTTTCCTTAATCGCGATTGGCCCGTTGCCTCGGCGCTGGCAATGGTGATGTTACTGCTGCTGTTAATACCGATTGTTTGGTTTCACCGTTACCAGTCTCGGGGGCTTGAAGAATGAGCGTAGTACGACGGCGGCCGCATTTTTCAACCGTGATGCTGATACTCGGCCTGGTGTTCCTCTATCTGCCGATGGCGGTGTTGGTGGTGTACTCCTTCAACTCTTCCAGGCTCGTTACCGTGTGGGCGGGCTTTTCAACCCAGTGGTACGGGGCGCTGTTCCAGGACCAACAAATTCTCTCGGCAGTATGGACGAGTCTAAAAATCGCGTTTTTTGCCGCGAGCATGGCGGTATGTTTGGGAACGGTCGCGGCGTTTGTAATGACGCGATTTGGACGCTTCCGTGGAAAAACGGCGCTTTCCAGCATGGTAACGGCACCCCTTGTCATGCCCGAGGTCATTACCGGGCTGTCGTTGCTACTGCTATTTGTTCAAATGGCACAGCTGACAGGCTGGCCCGCCGACCGTGGTGTAGGCACTATCTGGATTGCGCATACTACCTTTTGCAGCGCTTACGTTGCCATTGTAGTGGCGGCACGGCTGCGCGAGTTGGATAGCTCGATAGAAGAGGCGGCAATGGATTTAGGTTCACCACCGCTTAAAACATTCTTTTTTATCACGCTGCCCATTATTGCCCCTGCGCTAGCGGCGGGCTGGCTGCTTGCCTTCACTCTGTCGTTGGATGACCTGGTCATCGCAAGCTTTGTGTCTGGTCCTGGCGCCAATACGCTGCCCATGGTGGTGTTTTCATCCGTACGCATGGGCGTATCGCCTAAAATTAACGCGCTGGCGACGCTGATTATTTTGACGGTATCGCTGGTGACGTTTTTGGCGTGGTACCTGATGCGTCGTAGCGAAGCCAAGCGGCAAATAAATTAGCAATAAGGAGGCGTCAGGCTAGAAAACGTCATCGTCTCGGCCGGTTAACACGGCTTCAAGTTCGCCGGTCATGGGCGAGATGATGATTTCAAGCTGAATAGGCGCACAGCATTGATGGCAATCTTCCCACGTGGCGTGGCTGCCTTGAGATGTATCGATGACAAACGTCAGAGGCGCATCGCAATAGGGGCAGTTAAAATCGTGGTTTACCAGGGCATCATCGTGCATAAGCAGCTACCTTTAAAAGTTTGGAGCTTGGCGGCAGTGTAGCAGTCTGCGCGAAGCCGGGCATGGCGGTGATGAATCAGGTAGGATATACGCGGTTTTCCACGGACTGTTTTTCAACGTGCTAAAGAGAGAAACGATGATGTTACGAAACATGGTAGTAGCGGCCACTTTGGCCTTCCCGATGGTCGCCTTGGCGGAAACACCGAATGTTACCCCAGGCGAGTGGGAGTTCGTCAGCGTGACCAGCATCAGTGGCGACATGGATATTCCGGATCAAACGGAAACCGAGCGTCAATGTATTACTCAGGATGACCTTGAAGGCGCCGAGTTTGGGTTTATCGAAGAAGAAGATGGCTGCGAGCTTCTCAATCAGGAAATGAGTGCTGACGGTCTCTCTTACAGCATGGTATGTCGCGCAGAGGGTGGTGAAGCCAATATTGATGGCGATATGAGCTTTATGGGCGAGCAAATCAGCGGCAGCGTTGATATTCTCACTCAGTCGCCAATGGGCGAGCTGACCATGAATACCGCTATTGAAGGTCAGCGTGTAGGTGAGTGTGAATAATCACTTGCGTTGATGCCTGGAAAGGGCGCCTCTTTTTGAAGAGGCGCCCTTTTTTTGACCGATAGCCTTTCTTTACCTCTAGAAAGAAAAGCAGCAATACGTCGCTAACCGGCGGAGTCGGAAATTTCCTCTTCCAGACGCCGTTTAACCGCACCGGGGGAGCCGGTATGACGTGCCAAAAGGTCGTATGCAACCGGCACTACAAACAGCGTGAACAGTGTCGCCGCACCAACGCCTGCCATTATCACCGTGCCAATCACCAGGCGGGATTCAGCGCCTGGCCCGCTTGAAATAATCAGTGGTATGGCACCTGCCATGGTGGTGATTGCGGTCATCAAAATAGGTCGTAGCCGGGTGACGGAGGCTTCAATGAGCGCTGTACGAAAGGCTTTGCCCTCATCGCGTAGCTGGTTGGCAAACTCGACGATTAAAATACCATTTTTAGCAGCCAGACCAATCAATAGTACCAGGCCAACCTGACTATAAATGTTAAGCGACTGCCCGCTTAGCAAAAGCGCCAATAGGGCGCCGCTCATCGCGAGCGGTACTGTCAACATAATGACAAAGGGGTGGATAAGGCTTTCAAACTGTGCGGCTAGCACTAGAAATACCACGATAGCGCCTAATATCAGCAGGAAGGTGGTCGCGCCACTTGCCTGCTGAAAATCACGTGAAGGGCCTGCCACGTTGGTTTGTGCTTCTTCGGGCAACAGCGTGTCGGCGGTAGCTTGTAGATATGTAAGCGCCTCCCCAAGCGGGTAGCCGTCAGCCAGGTTGGCCTCGATGGTAATGGCTCGAATACGGTCAAAGCGGTTTAACGTGCTGGCGCCAGCAACGTCGGTAAGCGTCACGAGGCTTGCGAGAGGGATCAGTTCACCAGAACGTGCCGAGCGTACCTGTATATTATCCAGGGCGCGGGGGCTGTTCTGCCGATCGCGATCACCTTCGATAATCACGTCGTACTCTTCGCCGTTATCCACGTAGCGGGTAACGTTGCGACCGCCTAACAGCACTTCAAGCGTACGGCCTATTTCGGTAATCGTTACGCCCAACGCTGCTGCCCGCTCATAGTTAATCTCGACACTGAGCTGTGGCTGGGTCTCGTTATAGTTGCTTTCAAGCGCCGTAATGCGTGGGTTATCCTCCCGCACATAGTCCATCAGCAGGGTGCGCCAGCGAGCGAGTTCTGCGTAATTACCGCCGCCAATCACAAACTGCACAGGCTTTTGTGTACGTTGACCAAAGCCCTGGCGCATAACGGGGAACGCCTGAACGCCGGGCAGCGGCCTTAGCAGCGCTCGCACGTCATCCATTACTTCCCATGCGCTGCGGCGGCTGCCCCAATCGGCCATATTGATGATGACAAAACCGCCGTTAAAATTCTCGATATTGCCAAAGCCGCGTGGCGCACGCACGACCACACGTTCAAGCTCACCCGTTTCTATCAGGGGAGCCAGTCGTGCTTCGATTTCATCCATGTAGTCCATCATGTAATCGAAGGTGGCGCCTTCAGGGCCATTCACCAATACGATAAAGTTGCCACGATCCTCTTGTGGGGTGTACTCATTGGGTAGCTCGGTAGTCAGCCATGCCGTCATGGCGATCAACAGCGCAAACACCCCGACAACTATCCAACTGCGTGCAAGCAGCCACTCAAGGATACGCTGGTAACGTCGCTGAGTAACACCCAGTAGCCACTGGACACCTTTACCCACGGCGCTGTCGTGCATGCCGGGTTTAAGAATCTTGGACGCCATCATGGGGGTTAGGGTAAGCGCCAGGAGTGTCGAGAAAACAACGGCTGCCGCCATCGTGAGGGCAAACTCGGAAAAGAGCCGACCAATGTCGCCCTGCAGCATGCTTAACGGAACAAATACCGCGACCAACACCAGCGTGGTGGCAATAACCGCAAACGCGATCTGGCGTGTTCCTCTAAAAGCGGCTACCAGCGGCGTTTCACCATAGTCGTGCATGCGGCGATTGATATTTTCCAGTACCACAATGGCATCATCAACAATCAAACCAATCGCCAACACCAGCGCCAGCAGAGTGAGCAAGTTGATTGAAAAGTTCATTACGGCAAGCGCGGTAAAAGCCCCAATGACCGCAATAGGAACGGTAACGGCAGGCACCAGCGTGGTCCGCAGGTTACCCAGGAATAAAAAGATCACCACGACGACCAGGCCCATGGCAATAAACAGGGTCATCACGACTTGTTTAATGGCACCGGAAACAAAGACCGAGGCATCATGGGTTAGGCCAAGCGTCATGCCCTCGGGGAGCGTCTCTTGAAGGCGCTCCAACTCATGCCGCACTGCACTTGAAAGCTCAATGACATTAGCGGTCGACTGCATAACGATGCCAAGCCCGACCATGGGAATACCATTGGCGCGAAATACGGAGCGATCTTCTACCGAGCCGACCTCTACCCGGGCAACGTCGTCCAGCCGTACTAGATAGCCATTATCATATTGATTTAGAGCCAGGCGTTTAAAGTCATCGGCGGTTGCAAAGCTGCGCGGGAGGCGAACGATAAACTGGCGATCTTGTGATTCAATGGAGCCAGCTGGTAGCTCAACGTTTTCGGCGCGCAGGGCATCTTCAATATCGCCGACGGTCAGGCCGCGAGCGGCAAGTGCATTGCGGTCCAGCCATACGCGCATGGCGTAATCCCGGCCACCGCCGATACGAACGCGGGCAACGCCCGGTTGCACAGACAGGCTGTCAACCAGAAAGCGGTTGGCGTAATCCGTAAGCTCGGTAATTGAGTAGTCGGCGCCCGAGAGGCTTAGCCATACCACGATCTCTTCGCTGCTATCGGCCTTGGTGACTTCCGGAGCGTCGGCATCGTCGGGCAGGTTACGCAAGGCACCCGAAATTCGGTCACGGATATCGTTCGCCGCCGCGTTGATATCCATTTCAATGCCAAACTCAATTTCAATGCGCGATCGGCCATCTTCGCTACGGGAAGTAATTAACTCAATGCCCTCGACGCCTGCAATTCGGTCTTCCAATACTTGGGTAATGCGCGTTTCGACGACATCGGCGGACGCGCCCGGATAGCGGGTATCAATACTGACGATGGGAGGATCCACGGTGGGATACTCTTGCAGAGGAAGCCGATTAAGCGCCAGCAAGCCAAAGGCAATGATCAGCGCGGCGATGACCATGGCAAGCACGGGTCGCTGTACGGAAATGTCCGATAGACGCATTATCGATCGGCCTCCAATAAGGCGCGAATACTCGTTTCATCGTCCACGATGCCCAGTAAACGTACTTCCAGCCCGTCTCTTGCCAGTTGCAAGCCGTGAACCACCACCAGGTCGCCAGCTTCAATGCCTTCAAGAATTTCTACCTGCCCATAGCGCCGTTCACCTATCACTACGCTGTGCCTTTCAAGGCGCGGGGTAGGACCACTTTGGTCAATCACCATGACATAGTGTTGGTCGCCACTGGGTTCGAGTGCCGCTTCGGGCAGCACGATGGCATCGCGTACGCGCTGTTGAACGACCACTTCCATCAACATACCCGGCCGAAGGCGCATATCGGGGTTTTCAAGCACGGCTCGCACGTTAACGCTTCGCGAGACAGGGTCAATGCGTGTATCGATACTGGCAATGTCGCCAGTAAAACTATCGTCGGGGTAGGCGGCTGTCGTAGCACTAAGCGGCAGCCCGATTGAAAGGCGGCTTAGAAAGCGTTCAGGAACGCTAAAATCAAGCTTCATCACATCCAGCTTGTCGAGCGTTACCAATTCCATGCCGGGCGTTACCAGTGTGCCGGTACTAAGGGTACGCAACCCCACGCGGCCGCTGAACGGCGCTTTGATTTGGTAGTTGGTAAGCCGCGCTTCGATAACCTGTGTATTGGCTTGCGCTTGGCGAAGCTGTGCTTGAAAGTCTTCGAGGTCCGCCCGAGCGGCCAGGTTGCGTTCCTGTAGCTGGATGGTACGACCAAGCGTGTTACTTCGTTCGTCACTGATGGCTTGAGCTGAGCGCAACTGGGCTTGCTCTTCGGCATCGTCCAGGCGAATCAGTACTTGCCCCTGTTCAACCTGGGCGCCATCCTCAAAATTGATCTCGGCCACAATATCGGTGACCGTCGCAGAAAGCGTAACGCTCTCATCGGCACGCAGGGTGCCCAAGGCTTCCAGTGGGTCAGACCACGTCATTATTTCTGCGCGGCTGCCAATCACAGAAGGTGCAGGCTGTGCTGCGGTTTGCCCTTGGGCGGGACTCGAGAGTAAAACAAAGAGCAAAACAAGCAAATACGGTCGGGCATACGCGGACATAGGTTTCTCGGTATCAGGCGTGGGGGTAATCCTGGTTAGCACTCTTATATGATGTCATGAAACGTGAAGAAACATTTTCTCTTGGTCTTGAACTGTTAAAATGCGAGTCTTCTCCCCCAAGAGCAATTCTCTATGGTTTATGATGTCGTGGTTATCGGCGCCGGTGCCGCAGGCCTAATGTGCGCTGCACAGGCTGGCTATGCAGGCCGACGCGTGCTGGTACTCGACCACGCCAACAAGGCAGGTAAGAAGATACTGATGTCCGGCGGTGGCCGCTGCAACTTTACCAATCTTGGCACCACACCTCAGCATTTTTACTCTGAAAATCCGTATTTTTGTATTTCCGCGCTTAAGCGCTATCGGCCGGAACACTTTGTAGAGCTGGTTGACCGGCATGGCGTCGAGTACGTGGAAAAAGCCCCTGGACAGCTATTCTGTGCAACGTCGGCTAAAGAGATTGTGCGAGTGCTATGGACAGAGTGCGAATGGGCGGGTGTAGAAATAGCGCTAAATACCCAGATCAATAAAGTCGCCAGGCAAGGCGACGCCATGCGCCTGATGACATCCATGGGGAGCATTGATGCTGGGATTGTAGTGGTGGCGAGCGGTGGTTTATCGATTCCCACGATGGGCGCCACCGGGTTTGGTTATGAGCTGGCACGCCAGTTTGGCCTGGACGTGTTACCTACTCGACCTGGGCTAGTGCCTTTTGCCCTGAGTGATTTCTGGAAGGAGCGCAGTGCTGCGCTTTCCGGACTCAGCTTGCCTGTCGCGGTGAGCTGTGCAGGGCGGCGGTTTGTTGAGCCGATGCTGTTCACGCACCGGGGCTTGTCGGGCCCCTCTATGCTACAGATATCCAGCGTATGGCAACCCGGCTCATCCATAGAAATTGATACATTGCCGGGCGAGGATGCCGCCGCGTCACTGCGTGAGGCGCGTCAAACAACGCCCAAACGTCAGCTATCCACCTGGTTGGGAGAGCGCTTTCCCAAACGCTTTGCTCAGGCACTTTTAGAGTGGTACCCAGACTCGAATCAGGCAGCGCCGCTTGCTCAATACAGTAACGATGAAGTAGATCAATGGGCCTATCGGCTTAACCAATGGCAGCTTAAACCAGCGGGCACTGAAGGGTGGCGTACGGCAGAGGTAACCATGGGCGGGGTCAATACAGACGCTATCTCATCGAAATCGTTTGAGGTGAAAGATGTGCCTCAACTGCGCTTTATAGGAGAAGTGCTGGATGTAACCGGTGAGCTTGGAGGGTATAACTTTCAGTGGGCGTGGGCGAGTGGGGTTGCTTGTGGGCAAGCTTGCTAGGCCGCATGTGCGGCCCGGCAATTAAGTAACAACGTTAGAAAGCAGCTTCAGTTTGCGAAAAAGCATATAGCCTGCAAGTGCTTTTCTACCGGCTGCCATTACTCCGCCCGGTCTGCGTACAAATTTGTAGGCGAGCAGACCGCCAGCGGCATAAAGCGGTAACTTGATGCTGCGCCACTTTTGATCAAGTGGGGAGGCCGAACGCTGTAGATAATCGCTGCATACCAGAATATCAATGCGCTGCTGCTCAAGCTGTGCAAGTAATGCTGCTTTGCGCTCAGCACGGCTTATACGCTTAGAGCGGTTGGGCGGCTTAACGCTCTTGTTGGTTTGCTTCATCGCTTTTCACCTCAAGCAGAGCACGATCAGCCGCTAGTTGTTTAAGCGTTTCTTTTAAAAACGTATGCCGTTTGGCCTGACGAATAGCAATGGCTGCCAATAATAAACTGGCTGCTATTAGGACACCCGCGCTGACACCAATCGCCAGCAGCCTGTAAGAGTCCCAAAAAACCACGATGACTAGCGCGGTAAGCGTTATTACACCTAGCAATAAAAGTAATAAGCTGGCGCCGGTCAAAAGAAACAGGGTGACTAAACGAGCGCGCTCTTCTTCGAGTTCTAAAACCGCCAAACGCAGTCGGGTTTCACTGTTAGCGACCAGTGACCTTACCAAGCGCTTGGCGGCAGAAAATACGCGTTGGGTTGGCCCCAAAGACATTAGCGGCGTCCGAGCAGCATACCTACTAATAGACCGACGGCTGCGCCGATACCGATGCTGGACCACGGGTTTTCGCGTACATAACGATCACAGCAGTCAACTTGATTTGAAAGCGTTTCACGGGTTTCATCATAAATTCGCTCGCCGCGAGCTTCCAGGCGTTCACGAGCGTTTTTAAGGCGGCTTTCTGCACGAGCACGAAGGTCGTGCATTTCGCTGCTGGCATCCTTGGACGTTGCGTTAACCAGTTCTTCTATGGTGTCGCTTAAGTGGCGCAGATCTTCTTTCCACTGGTCAGCGCGGTGCTCAGTATCGAATTGACGCTTAGCCATTTTGTCTTCCTTTGACGAATGAATGAATTAATCTATATCAGCATAGCAGCCGGCACATGATAGACAAGGCCATTTTTTACCGGTTCAAACCCGTCGCACTAAACAGGGGATTTAAACTAAAACCAATGCTTAGACGGTTAACACGATCATCGTAGTCAATCATGCTTTCACCATAGCCATAGTAATACTGGATGTGCCCGCGCAGGTTGCCAAACGTAGGCCAGCTGTAGTCAATTTGAGTGCCATAGTTACCTGCGCCCGGGTTGCCTCGAAATAACGCGCTGATTTCATGATTGTTATTGAGCCGCTTGGCAATATGGATATCGCCATAGCCCATATAACGTTCAATATCAGGATTATCATCATCACTGGCAGACTCTGGAACGCGCCAAAAAGGAGCGAGCGTAACTGCCCAGTCGCCACGTTGAAATGTGCTTTCCAGGTAGACGCGGTTCCAACTGCGCGAGAGAGGGTCTGAGCGGCCATTCGATTGGTGATTAAATGCAACGCGATTGCGTGTATTTACCCAGCCAAGCGCATCCCAAGCGTTATCGAAGTCGATAAACAGCTCGGGTTCGTAATTGGTTTCTCTAAACGGGGAGGAGGCATCGGTATTGTAAGCCTGCCACCAACTGCGCTGGGTATAGCCAAAATAGAGGTCCCCCACATCGCCGAAAACATCTTCTACCAGGTTGGCTTTAACGCTTAATTGGAACTTGATTTCGTAGCGATCCGCGCCTGAGTCAGTGGTAATTTCCCGAAAATTCTCAGCATTCGGTTTTGCGTTATAGCTGACAGGGAACAAATAGTTAAGGCGGTGTGTGGTGATCGAAAAGGGGTTGCGTGTTGATTCTTGCTCAAGCAGCCGGCGTTCGATGATATCTTCACGAGCAGCGACTTCGGGTGGTTGCTCTACCGTTACTTTTGAAGACGTGTCGCCAAGTGCTGTCTGGTTATTTAGTTGTTGTTGAAGCTGGTAGAGTTCACTATTGAGCTCACGAATACGCGCTTCAATTTCTTCCTGGGAGTCGGCTAAGGCAGAACTACTGTACGTTACTGTGCTTAGCAAGGCTATTACGCTTGCATACAGCAGTTTTCGGGTGACCATTTTTCGGGTGACCATTGAAGCGACTCGCAAATAATAAGGGGGAAGGATCAATTATCAGAGTCGTTTCTATACATGCCAAGAGAGTAAGTCAACCTCTTCGTTGCGCAGGTCAATGGAACCCCTGACAATGTCTGGTATTTAATTTTTACCACTATCATTTTTTTCTGAGGGTATATCAACCGTGGTTAGATGTATCTGTAATTATACCTTGAAGGTGCTATTGGCGCTTTATTTGATGACGGTGTGCGTTAGCGTTCAGGGCGCCTTTGACGTTGATCAAGTACCCTCACAAGAGACAATAGCAGCGCGCTTGGCAGCGCTCGATTCAGTAGACGGTGAGCTGACCGCGCAGCAGGTTAGCGAGCAGACCAATTTAAGGGCCGCGCTGGAAATTTACCAACGTTTGGATGCTAATGATGAACGTTTAAAGGTACTTAACCAGCGGGTTGGTGAGGCGCCTGAACAGTTGTACCAGTTAGAGCTTGCGCTGAGTGAGGTGGAAGAGAATTCTCGGCAGCTAACTGCCCAAACGTTCGCCGATATGCCGTTGGACGATTTAACGTCACAGCAGGCAGATGCTGTCCTTGAACTGCAGCAGCTGCAAGGGGAGTTGGCCGATGTAAACTCGCAGTTACTGGCCTCGATTACGTTACCCGAGCGAGCCCAGCAGGCAATCTCCAATGCCCTTCAACGTGCTGAAACGCTACGCCGCGAGTACGATGATCGCGAAGCGCTATTAACGGATAGCCAGCTCTCACTCTCAAAGGATGCGCAGCTCATACAGCTTGGCTTGGCACGTCTCTTGGCGGAACGAGATGCCGCTTATAACCAACAAGAGTTAAGTGTTAATAGCCGATTGCGTAAGCTCGCGCAACAACGGCGTGACCTCTTTTCGTTGCAAATTGATTACCAGGAAAAGCGTTTGGGTTTACTTGAGGATGCCATTGACCTTCAGCGTACCCTTGAGTCTGAGCAAGTGGCGGCCGAGGCCATCGTGGATAATTCACTTTTGGCTGAGGGCAACCCTGTCATACGTGATGCCCAGCAAGTTAATCAACGCATAAGCCAGGAACTGCTGCAGGCAACTGACCGCAGCAACACTATCTTGCGTGAAAATTTTGAGGCGCAGCGTGATCTGGACTATGTACTCCAATTGCAACGTAGTCTCAATGAACAGATCGATGCCATGCGTGGGAGTCATTTGTTATCACTTATTTTAAATGAGCAGCGCCAATCATTGCCTACGCCAGTTCCGCATCGACATTTGCAGGATGAAATTGCGGATCTTCGATTGAGACAGTTTGATTTAACCCGCCAGAGTGACCAGTTGCGCCACGGCAGACGGTTAGCCATTCAGCGCGTGGAGGAGGCAGGCCTTGAGGCAGCCCCAAGTGTGATCGACGCATTGAACCAGATTTATAGAGAGCGTCGTGAGCTGGTAGAGCAGTTGGAGCAATCCTACAGCAGCCTTTTAAGTTCTGCGATTGAGCTACAGCTGAATCAGAAGCAGCTGCTCACCACGACACGCGAGCTACGTACCACCATTTATGAGCAGTTATTTTGGGTCGCTAACAGTCAGCCTGTGGATATTAACTGGCTGCGCCAGTTGCCCAACAACATTCGCCTGGAGTGGCGAGAAGGCGAGTGGCGAGTCATTTTTTCAAACCACTGGCAGGCGCTTTCCTGGAAAATAGTGTTTGGGCTGCCATGGATGCTGCTTGGTCTGTTGCTCATCGGGTTACGCGCGCGGATAAAAGAGCGCTTGGCGACTATCCATTCTCAGATTGGTCGTTTAAAAAGCGATACTCAGTTACACACACCAAAAGCAGTGCTGTTAAACGCGCTATTGGCTATTCCGGGGCCGTTGATGCTAGCCGGTGTTGGAGTAGGGCTTCGCGAAACAGACGATGCATTAACCCACAGTATTGCGCCTGCGTTAATGCAACTCGCGTTAAGCTGGGGGGTGGTGGCGTGGGGGCGGCGTTTGCTCGCACCTGATGGCGTTGCCGAACGGCACTTTACCTGGCCTGCTCGTTATAACGCCCAGATTCGTAAGCTATTACGTTGGCTGGGGTTTGCGCTGGTTCCGGTGATAGCGATTGCGACAATATCGGGGCAGGTGCAAGCACCTCTAGCCTTGCGTCCTATTGCACTGGGCCTGATGGTCGCGGGGCTGTTAGCCATGAGCTGGTGGCTAACGAAGCTGATTTTGGCACATGTTCCTTTTTTTGGGCTTCGCTTATTCCGTTTGGTGTTGGGACTCGCCATGGCTGCCATCCCGCTCGTATTGGTGGGCTTGATCGTGTGGGGGTATGAATATACCGCACTGCGTTTGGCGGGACGGTTTGCTATCACGCTTTATTTATTGGGGCTGTGGGTGGTTGTTGAGGCGACGGTAGTGCGTAGTTTGGCTGTTGCCGCCAGACGCTTGGCTTACCGACGAGCACTTGCCCGACGTGCTCAAGCGCAGGAGGAAGCTGAAGGGGGGCTGGAGGTGGTGGAAGAGCCGCCGCTGGATATGGAGAAAATCAATACTCAGTCGCTACGCCTCTCCAAGCTGATTTTATTAATCGGCTTCAGCTTACTTTTATATCTTGTCTGGTCGGATCTTTTATCCGTGGTGGGATATCTGGATCACGTTTCCCTGTGGGATTCTGGCGATGAGGATTTGATTGGCAGTGAACTGTCTGTCACGGATGTTATTGCCGCGCTGCTGGTGGTCGCGGTCACCTTTATTATGGCGCGTAACCTGCCTGGCCTTTTAGAGGTAATGGTCTTGTCTCGCTTGGCACTAAAGCAGGGCAGTGCCTATGCCATCAGTTCGCTGCTCTCGTATGCGATTGTGGGTACGGGCATGCTGATTGCGTTGGCCACTCTGGGCGTTTCCTGGGACAAGTTACAGTGGCTGGTGGCGGCGCTCAGTGTGGGGCTGGGCTTTGGGTTACAGGAAATCTTTGCCAACTTCATTTCAGGTTTGATTATCCTGTTCGAGCGGCCTATCCGCATTGGGGATACGATTACGCTGGGTAACTTGCACGGGACCGTGAACCGCATAAGGATACGAGCAACAACCGTTACTGACTTCGATCGCAAAGAAATTATTATTCCCAATAAAACCTTTGTGACGGATCAGCTTATTAACTGGTCACTTTCAGATAACGTGACCAGGGTCGTGCTGACGTATGGCGTTGCGCATAACTCGGACTTGGCCAAAGTGCATCAGCTTTTACGCCAGGCGGCAGATGAAAACGAGCGGGTGTTGATTGACCCGGAGCCTCAGGTGTTCTGTTTGAGCTATGGCAACCATAGCTTCAATTTTGAGCTGCGCATTTTTGTTGATGACATCAAGGAGCGCTTGCCTGCGACGGATGAAATCAATTGTCGGGTAAATGAGCTGTTTCAAAAAGCAGGTGTTCGTGTGGCGTTTGAGCAGATGGATGTATGGCTGCACCGTGACCAAGGGGAGTCGGTCAAAGTGCAGTCAATTAATAAGTTACCGCCGTCTACGCACAGTTAGGCGTATGTCAGGGGGTAGGCTTAAGGGCATGAAGAAGAAACTCCCGATTACCGTCTCCTCCGGTAATCGGGCTCTCTTGCCAGTGCTGCACCGCTAACCCACAAGCGTCACAGGCCTTGCGAATCTTTTCTTCCACCGCGTGGTAGTCGGCCGTGCGTCGAACGATGCCCCGCTTATCCAGCGCTCCAGGGGTTAGTTCAAACTGAGGTTTAACCAGCGAAATTAGCTCTCCTCCTGTTGGCAGCAGTGCGGCGATCTCCGGCAAAATCAGCGTCTGAGAAATAAAGGAGACGTCCATCACTGCGGTATCAATAGGAGTCGCGGTAATCGCTTCTTGCAGTGCTACGGATGAACTCATGTGCCTGGCGTTAAGGCCTTCGAGGCACGTAACACGCGGGTTGGTACGTAGCGATTCCGCGAGCTGACTATGGCCAACTTCTACACCCACCACGTGGCGTGCGCCAAAGTGTAGCGCGCAGTCGGTAAAGCCCCCCGTGGACTGCCCTACATCCAAAATGACATGGTCATCCAGGCGCTTATTTAAAACCGTTAATACGCTTTCAAGTTTTAAACCGGCGCGAGAGACATAACGCTCCTCAGGGTCGTCGTCGACCAATAGCGGTGTATCCTCAGGCCACTTTTCAGAGGGTTTGGTAAGCACGCGCGAAGGCGCCTCTAAACGCACACGCCCATGGCGAATAAGCCGCTGGGCACGTGTACGCGAACTGGCTAACCCTTGGCTGACCAGTAGTTGATCGAGTCTTAACATTGATGACATGGTTAATTAAACGCGTGGCTATAACGGGTTAAGTGGCGAGTGAGACCCTTCAAGGGCCTGTAACTCGGTATCTGGCAAGCGAGAGACTCCCCAACTGCGATATAAAGACTGTTTGACGCTATCAAGCTCGTCATCCGTTACCTGCGGTGCTCACAATAGCGCCATTATGAGGCGTCACAATGACTCCTTGTCCCGGTGATCACGGGGATTATACATAGAAGTCGAGGTCTTCCTGTCGTTTTAGAAGGTCACGCAGGGTATGGGCATCATCGCCTTTAAAATAAATCAGCCCCCAGTGAGTGCCAAAGGCGGTGCGGATAACGGGTGCCCCAGGCGGCCTGCTTTATCGTGGGCCTCTTCTTTTGCATGACCGTTACTTCTGTAGGGCGAGAGTATTCCCGTTCACTCTCTTCACCCTACGCGACGCCCGCTATATCGGCCAATTAGTAGATCGTAAAGTGGGCAGTTAGCGTTTATTAACGCATTGAGTCAGGTCAGCTAAGGCTCTGCTGATAGGGTTATGGTACGCTAGGTCGGAAAATTTTATGTTCATAGGGCAAGAGGGATAGGCCAAAATGGCGGCCAAGCCGATTTATCGAGTAGTGGTTCACCAACAGGGTGAAATTTGGGATTTATACGTTCGAGAAATATTTCAAAGCGAACTCTGGGGCTTTATTGAAGTCGAGGAGTTTGTCTTTGACGACGCGTCACGGGTAGTTGTTGATCCTGCAACTGAAAAATTGCAGCGAACCTTCGAGGGTGTCAAACGTAGCTACCTGCCTCTTAATGCGATTGTGCGTATTGATGAGGTGGAGCGTGAAGGCCCTTTGAAGGCAGTAAAAAGCGATGCCCGCGTTGCTGAGTTTCCTCGTCCCTTCCCCCTACCACCACGTAGCGAAGGATAAGCGCTCAAGACAGGCGCGACGCTGTAAGCGCTGGTGGCCTCGTCCGCTATGCAGCGTTTTTTTTAATCAGGACATGACGTTATGCAAGCAGATAAATTTCGTTTCTCTTATATCGCGGCCGGTGTTTTATTAAGTGTGGCCAGCGCACAAGCAATGGCACAAACCGACGGTCAAGCGTGGGTGAGCGATGAGTTGAGCACTTACGTGCGCAGCGGGCCTACGGATGGATACCGCATTATTGGCACGTTAAATGCCGGTGAGCAGGTAGAGGTACTGGAAGAGAGCGGTGATTACACCCGGGTGCGTGGCCAAAGTGGCGACACTGTGTGGGTATTGACGAACGAAATCCAGGAAACGCCTAGTGCTCGCGAGCAGTTGCCGGTGCTCCAGGCCCGGGTCGATGAGCTCACCGCAGAGCTTGATGGTATTAACGATACCTGGGAGCAGCGCACCTCCTCGATGACAGAGACGCTTGAACTGCGCGAGCAGCGCATTGCTGACCTTGAAACGCGCAATAACGAGCTTGATAACGAGGCCGAGCAGTCGCGCCAGCAGGTACGCGCGCTTCAGGCTCGGCTGGATACCCAGGAAGAAGACCTGTTAATGCGCTACTTCATGTATGGCGGCGGTGTGGCGGGTGCCGGGCTGTTAGTGGGGCTTATCGTTCCGCACTTGCCGCGTCGGCGTAAAAAGCGTGATCGCTGGTTCTAGGTTCCGGGTTTTAAGCTTCAGGTTTTAAGTTCCAGGTTCTAAGCATCAGGACCCGTTTCTTAGGTTCTGGGTTCAAGGGTAAAAGGGCGTCTAATGAGCACTTCCTGGCGGCAGCGCTGGCAAGAAGGTCGGATTGGTTTTCATCTGTCTCAGCCGCATCCAGCGCTGCTTGAGTACTGGCCCACATTGGGCGTTGAGCAGGGCACTAAAGTGCTGGTGCCCTTGTGTGGTAAAAGCCTGGACATGCGCTGGCTGGCTGATGCGGGACATCCGGTGCTAGGCATTGAGTTGGCGCCTGAGGCAATAGCGCAATTCCTGGCCCAGCGCCAGACGCATGTATCGCGCTATACCCAAGCGGGGTTTGAAATATCACGTCAAGGTAGTGTGGAACTCTGGTGTGGGGATTTTTTTCATTTGCACATACGCCAAGCTGCCGAAGTAGGCGCGTTTTATGATCGTGCAGCACTGATTGCGTTACCGCCTGCCACGCGCGAGCGCTATGCATTCCACTTGGCCCAGCTGGTTCCGCCCGGAGCCGCTGGGCTGTTGGTGAGCATAACGCACGAGGATGACGGTGCGGGCCCGCCGTATAGCGTGCCTGAACAGGAAGTGGCTCAACTGTTCACACCCAACTTTCGCGTCACGCTGCTTGAGCAAGGAAGCCCCGATGAACGGGGCCGAACGGAGTCTGTCTGGTCATTAGAGCGACGCGGACCACACAAATAGCGCGTACCAGCGCGCTCAATGTATATCAGCGGGCGAGTAGCTGACCAAGCTCTGGGTCGTTGAAGGCCCGGTTAAGGCCGTCGCTGAGCAGGTCATTCAGCATACGTGTATTAGCGTCTTCACCCGGCCTAACGGCATAGCCTTGTGTGCGGCGCGAGGTGTAGGTGCCGGTATACGTGGTGCCTTTATTCTGGGCAATGGCCCGGAAAACACCCTCAATACGTGCCTCGTCTACCAAAGGCTGACCGCTATCGCCCCGCCCATACTGTAGGCTAACAAGCTCCAGGGTAAGGGTAGGTCGGCCTTGGGCCTGCTCGGTGGTGGGGGTAAAGCCCATATCGTGAACCGCGCGCTCGGCTTCTGCTTGCAGTTGGGGAATCAGTTCATGGCTGCTAACGGTAATCTGAGCCGTTGACATGCTGCCGCCAGCCCTTGTGCCAATAACCTCGCTTTCTCGAGCATCAACGGCGACGACCGTGACATGTTGGCCTGACCCGGTTTGCGGCACGTTCGTACTACGCTCCGGGCTAAGCTGAAGGTATTGAGGCCCTGAGCAGCCTGCTAACCAGAGGCCTGCCAACAGCACTCCTGAAAGACATAAAAACTGGCGCCGAAGCATATTTTATTCCCCGCAGTAACGGTTTGTTCCAAGAACTGGTTCTAATAACCTGTTTCAGATAATTTGTTTCAAAACGCTTGTTTCAAAGAGCTAGTTCACAGGGCTCTCTGAATAACTATGCCGCTGTTATGCGCAAAACGCCAGCAGGATAAAGGGTGGGCGCTGTTGGCTAGTTAAGCGGCTCGTGCCTGTTTTGCTGAGTCCGTTACCCCGTCTTTAAACCGGTGCCACTGGCGCGGGTGGGCATAAAGGCGTTGTCCGCGGCGCATCGCTAAACGTTCAAAATCCGCATGACGCACGGTCGCAAGCCAGGGCTTCTCCAGCCAGTCAGCTTCCAGCTCTACACGCACTTCGGCACCTACGGGGGAGATCGCCGTTATCACTACCGGTAGATGGCAGGTGTCGCTTGGCTGTTCTGCCAGGCGTACCTCGTGAGGGCGCAAAAGCAGTTCTTCGCTACCTTCGGGTAGGTCAACGTGCAAATAGGCATCGCCGCAGGTCAAAATGCCGTTACGAACGCTGCCTTCCAAGTGGTTGACGTCACCCAAAAACTCGAAGACAAAGCGATTTTTTGGCGAATGATAGAGTGTGTCCGGAGCATCAATTTGCTCAATGCGCCCGTTGCTCATCACCACGACCCGGTCGGAAAGCTCCAGCGCTTCTTCCTGGTCATGGGTAACAAAAACGCTGGTAAAATTTAGCTCGCTGTGTAGGCGACGAAGCCAGCGGCGTAAGTCCTGGCGTACCTTGGCATCCAGCGCGCCAAACGGCTCATCAAGTAACAGTACGTCGGGTTTTACCGCTAACGCACGGGCGAGAGAAACACGCTGCTGTTGGCCGCCTGAAAGCTGGGCGGGGTAGCGCTTGGCCAGGTGTTCAAGCTGAACCATTTCAAGCAGGCGAAACACGCGTGCACGAATTTCACCGCTGGAAGGGCGCTCTTTTTTGGCCATCACCGTCAAGCCAAACGCGACGTTATCGTAAACGCTCATATGACGAAACAGCGCATAGTGCTGAAATACGAAGCCGATACGCCGGTCGCGCACATGTACATTTGTGACATCACGTTCGCCGAACATGATTCTGGCCGACTGGGTAGCGTGGTCAGCACTTTCAAGGCCAGCAATAATCCGCAAAAGCGTGGTCTTGCCCGACCCCGAGGGCCCCAGAAGGCCGACTAATTCGCCCTCATGGATATCCAGATTGACAGGTTCAAGGGCCTGCGTGTTGCCAAAGTGTTTTGCAATATTTTCTAAGCGAATGCTCATAAGAGCGCCTCCCGGCGCGATGCGCGCCATTCCAGGCTAGCCTTGGCCGCCAGGGTAAGCAGGGCAATCAGTGCTAACAGTGCCGCGCATGCAAATGCACCAACCGCATTGTAGTCCTGGTAAAGCTGTTCAAGGTGAAGAGGAAGTGTATTGGTTTGACCACGTATCGCGCCTGAGACTACCGATACTGCGCCAAATTCACCGACGGCGCGGGCGTTGGTTAAAATAATCCCGTAAAGCAGTGCCCAGCGGATATTCGGCAGTGTGACCCGCCAAAAGGTTACCCACCCTTTGGCTCCTAGCGTGGCGGCTGCCTCCTCCTCACGCGAGCCCTGCGCCTGCATCAGCGGAATCAGCTCGCGGGCAACGAAGGGGCAGGTAACAAACACGGTCACCATCAAAATTCCAGGCCAGGCAAACATCAGCTGAATATCATGGCCATCCAGCCAACTGCCGATCCACCCATTGCGGCCGTAAAGCAGCAGGTAAATAAGCCCGGCAACAACAGGGGAAACGGCAAAGGGGATATCAATCAAGGTTTGCAGAATGCGTCGACCTGGAAAGCTAAACCGCGTAACAAGCCACGCCAGGGCCACGCCAAACACCAGACAGATAGGAATGGTGAGCAGGGCGATGACCAGCGTTAGACCAATCGCATGCAGGGTAAAGTAATTGCTTACATTGACCCAGAAAGTCGCAACGCCCTGAGAAAAGGCCTGAGCGAAAATGGCGACAAGCGGCAGCAATAAAAACAGTGCCGAGAGGATTAACGCCGCGCCAATTAACAGGCGCTTGACGCCCGGTGCATCACCAATTCTACGCATTATCCCTTACCTCCATGCAGGCGGCGGACAAAACGGCCTTGCCAAATGTTGATGGCAAGCAGTAGCGCGAGCGAAACAAACAGCACCACGGAGGCCACTGCGGAGGCGCCTGCGTAGTCATACTCCTGCAGCTTGACGAAAATCATTAACGCGGTAATTTCCGTTTCGTAGGGCATATTGCCTGCGATAAAGATAATCGCGCCAAATTCGCCAAGCGAGCGCACAAATGCAAGGCCTGTTCCTGTAACCAAGGCGGGCCATAAGTGCGGCATGATCACCCGGCGAAAGGCCACCCAGTCGGTTGCGCCCAGTGACATGGCGGCTTCGTCAACCTCAGCGGGTAAGTCTTCCAGTACGGGCTGCACGGTGCGTACCACAAACGGGATACTGGTAAATGCCATGGCCAGCGCGATACCGACCCAGGTGTAGGCCACTTGAAGGCCCAAAGGCTCAAGCAGGCGCCCCATCCAGCCACTGCTGGCATAGAGAGTGGCCAGCGTAATGCCCGCCACCGCTGTGGGGAGAGCAAACGGCAGGTCCATTAAAGCATCCAGCAGTCGCTTGCCGGGAAACTCGTAGCGCACCAATACCCAAGCGAGTAGCAGACCGAAGACCGCATTAATTAATGCCGCCACCGCCGCTGCGCCCATGGTGACCATATAGCTTGCGACCACTCGGCCTTCGGTAATAATTGACCAGTATTGGGCAAGGCTTAGCTCGGCAAGCTGCCCGAAAAGCCCGGTGATAGGTAGTACCAGCACCAGCGAGATAAACAGCACGCTGATGCCCATTGAAAGGCCAAAACCCGGCAGCACTCGCGTGCTGCCGGTTAGTCGTAAAGCGCGTTGATTCATAATATTTTGATAACGACTGACGTCCTGTTAACGGCGCTGTAGTTGATCGAGCAGCGCGCCACCCTCGAAGTGCGTTTCCATTACTTCGTCCCAGCTACCAAATACGTCTTCTACGCTGAACAGCTCAGTTTCCGGGAAATGGTCGGAAAACTCTTCAACCACGGTTTCGTTATGTACGCGATAGTTAAAGTTCGCCAGCAGTCGCTGGGCATCTTCAGTGTAGAGATACTCAAGGTATCCTTGCGCTAAATCGGTATTGCCGTTGCGCTCAGCATTTTCAGTAACGACCGCGACGGGGAATTCGGCTAAAACGCTCATGGGAGGAACGACCACTTCGTAGTCGTCGCTGCCATACTCCTGGCGAATGTTATTCACTTCGGATTCAAAACTGATCAGCACATCACCGATACCGCGCTCTATAAAGCTGGTGGTCGCGCCGCGGCCACCAGTGTCAAAAACAGCCACATTGCCCAAGAACGTGCGCATAAAGTCTTGGATCTGCTCTTCATCACCGTCAAATTCCTTGTCGGCGAATCCCCATGCCGCTAAATAGGTGTAGCGTGCATTACCGGACGTTTTGGGGTTAGGAAAGACGACTTGAACATCTTCTTTTACCAGGTCATCCCAGTTTTCAATGCCTTTGGGATTGTCCTTGCGAACCAGAAAGGCCGTCGTGGAGTAGTAAGGCGATGCATTGTTATCCAACGCGCTCTGCCAATCCTCATTCGCCAAGCCAGCATCCGCTAGTACCTGAACGTCGGTTACCTGGTTAAATGTGACGACGTCTGCTCGCAGACCCTGCAGGATGGCACGCGCCTGAGCAGAAGAGCCGCCGTGGGACTGGTTAACGCTGATTTGTTCGTCATTCTGTTCTTGCCACCAAGCGATAAACTCAGGGTTGATCGCGCTAAATAGCTCGCGCCCGATATCGTAGGAGGAGTTAAGCATTTCGCGCTCTTGCGCCATGGCAGGGCTAGCGATGCTAGCGCCTAGTGTAATGGCAAGCAGGCTGCGACGGAAAAAGAGTGGCAGAGACATGGCAAGCTCCTTCTTAAAGCGGTAAACGATATGGATCGTAATTGGCATAAGATTAAACCTGACATTGTGGAATTACAATTGCGATTGTTATTCTTTTTGGAAATAACGGTGTGCCTGATTGATAAAGGGGGCAGACACATGGTTGGAAATGATTAACTGCAATGGGTAGCCAAAACCGCGCCGTTTTTTCAATTGCTCTGTTAAAATGCCCGTTATCCAAGGGCATCACCAGGTTGTCGCTGCGCCACTTGGTAATCCCTCATTTCAATGGCTAGTCAGGAGTGCCCATGACCGCTGCGCATGATTTTTTAATTGCCCCTTCTATTCTCTCCGCTGATTTTGCACGCCTAGGGGAGGAGGTGGATAACGTGCTGGCCGCGGGCGCTGATATTGTCCACTTTGATGTAATGGACAACCATTACGTGCCGAACCTGACGATTGGTCCCATGGTATGTAAAGCATTGCGACATCATGGTGTAACGGCGCCTATTGATGTCCATTTGATGGTGAAGCCGGTTGATCGCATGATTAGTGATTTTATTGAGGCAGGGGCCAGTTATATTACGTTTCACCCGGAAGCATCTGAGCATGTCGATCGCTCGCTTCAGTTGATTCGTGATGGTGGCTGCAAGGCAGGGCTGGTATTTAATCCGGCAACGCCGCTCTCTTATCTTGACTATGTGATGGATAAGGTCGATATGGTGCTTCTAATGAGCGTTAACCCAGGGTTTGGTGGCCAGTCGTTTATTCCTGGCACACTGGATAAACTGCGCGAGGCGCGTGCTCGTATTGATGCATCCGGTAAAGCGATTCGTTTGGAAATTGACGGCGGCGTAAAAGCCGACAATATTGCCGAGATCGCAGCGGCAGGGGCGGATACCTTTGTGGCGGGCTCCGCTATTTTTAACGCGCATCAGGCCAGCGACCCACACGGCTATGACTCGGTTATCAAGAAAATGCGTGCGGCGCTGGCCAAGGTTTAAGACGCTTAATGTAGCTTCATGCGAGGCCTGAGGTAGCGGTTAATCTTATCGACTAGCCACGTAAGCCCGGTTTTCGGGACGCCATGGATCGACACTTGATGCATGCGATAAAGCGATGCGTAGCACTGGCGAGCAAACCAGCCTTCTAAAAAGAGGCCGCGCGACGCTGAGCTGCGCATCAGATTACCCACCGCGTCGTAGCGTGCCAGCGAAACAAGCGAGCCGTGGTCGCGGTAGTGAAATTCGTTAAGTGCTTTGCCTTCCAGCAAATGGTTGATATTTTTGGCTAGCAGTTTCGCCTGCTGATGAGCCGCTTGAGCGCGTGGAGGTACGGTGCCATCTTCACCCTGCGGGCAGCTGGCGCAATCACCCAAGGCAAAAATGCTGGGGTCATCAACACTCTGCAGTGTTTTTTCAACGTTAATCTGATTTTTCTTGTTGGTTGAAAGCCCCAGTTTGGTTAAAAACTCGGGGGCTTTAATGCCTGCCGCCCATACGTTTAAGTCGGTTTCAATGGTGTCGCCGTCGGCTGTAATGAGTTGGTTGGCGTGGGCTTCTTTAATCGCCGTGCCGATATGCACCGTTACGCCCATTTTCTCCAGTTCTTGTTGCACGGTCTGGCTAATACGTTCGGAAAGGCCAGGCAGTAGTCGAGGGGCCGCTTCAAGGATATGCACGCTAATTTGCTGATGGTCCAGCGCGGTTACCCCATAAGCGTTAAGTAAGCGCGAAGCGTCGAAAAGCTCGGCGGCAAGCTCAACCCCTGTGGCGCCTCCGCCCACAATGCCGATGGTCAGCACGGTATGCTGACGTAATGAGGGGTCGGTATAGCGCAAAAACGTATTGATCATCTCCCGTTGAAACAGCTTGGCCTGCTGGGGAGAGTCGATGAAGTGGCAGTGCTCGGCCACTCCTTGAGTGCCAAAGTCGTTGGAAACGCTGCCCAAGGCGAGCACCAGGAAGTCGTATTTTAGCGCGCGCTCTGGGAGCACTTCATTGCCGTCTTCATCATAAATAGGCGATAAATGTAGTACTTTCTGTTCGCGATCCAGGCCATGCAGTGAGCCGCGTTGGTAGCGGTAGAAATGCGCAGATGAATGCCCGCGATAATCCACCTCATCCATGCTGGAGTTTAAAACCCCCGTCGCTAACTCATGAAGCAGCGGTTTCCATACATGGGTTGCATTGCGATCAAGCAATACAATTTCAGCGCGCTTGCGTTTTCCTAACGTATGCCCTAACCGAGTCGCAAGCGCTAAACCGCCTGCGCCGCCACCGACAATAACAATCCTGGGTATGGCCATTGGTTTCTCCTTGGCTAATCTGGCTTTAGCATAGAAGCTTCTCTCTCTTCTGACTAATGCGCTAGCGCCATGGACGCAGTAAGATGCTGAGCAATTTGGCAGGTTAAGACATTGAAAATGGTAGGCGTGTCATTGCCAATGCCTACATAAGTCAGCGTTAAGGGAGCAGGGCAGTGCACTCAATACTCACGGGAAAACGATTAGTCGCGTTCGATTTAGACGGCACGCTGGTTGATTCCGTACCTGACTTGGCCGTTGCGGTGCAGAAAATGTTAGGCGAGCTTAATTTGCCCACACCTGACGGTGTTCAGGTGCGCGACTGGGTGGGCAATGGTGCGCCGATCCTGGTGGAGCGTGCACTTACCTGGGCGTTGGGCCGGTCTCCTGAGGAAGCGCTTCAAGCGCGCGCCTTTGATGCTTTTATGGCGTATTACGGTGCGGCACCGAATGCGTTAACGACGCTCTATCCCGGTGTAAAAACAGCACTCGAAGCGCTGCATGGCGCGGGCTTTACGCTGGTGCTCATCACCAATAAGCCAGAGCGGTTTATTGTGCCCATTCTTGATCACTTCGGGATTCGTCAATGGTTTACGCTATGGGTAGGAGGAGACACCCTGGCGGAGAAGAAGCCTTCCCCCTTACCCCTTTTACATGCCGCGCAGGCGTGCCAGTTTTCGCCAAGTGAGTGCCTAATGGTCGGCGATTCTCGTCATGATATTGCCGCGGGCAAGGCCGCCGGGTTTGCCACCCTCGCACTGCCTTATGGCTATAACCATGGCGATCCTATTGAACTCAGCCAGCCTGATTGTGTGATGGCGTCGCTGCTGGCGCTTGTCACTTAAGATTGACTGACTGGCTGCCAAAAGGCTATTCCGGGCGAGCGCCACCTAATGCACCATGAATAAGCTCGGCGTTATAGTGCAGCATGGCGGGGTAGTCATCGGCTTGATCGTCTTGTGAGCTAAATGAGTCAACATAGAGCGGGCCAGCCAGTGAGATGCCGGTGGCGCGTGACAACGCATCCATGTGGATACAGGGAACAGTGCTTTCATAAAATAGTGCCGGGGGGCGTGTTTTGGCTAGGCGCTCGTTCATCTCGGCCATTGCCCGGGCGTTACCCTGTGTTTCGTTATTCAGCCCCCAAATAGCGTCGTACTCAAAACCATAGGCGCGCGCAAAGTACCTAAACCCGGCCTCACTGGTCACCAGGGAACGGTTCGTTTTGGGGATGCCTTCCAGGCGCTCGTTGATGGCCTGGTCTAACGTATCCAGCGCGCGATAGGTGTCCTCCGCACGGGCATAAAACGCCCCCGCTTTTTCGGGGTAGTGCTCGGCCAGCGTTTCAGCAATCACCTTGATGTAGGCGGCCGCACCTTTCGGATCCATCCACATATGCGGGTCATTTGTGCCTTGATACTGCCCTGTAATAATAGGGAGCGGCGCAAAGTCAGCGTTTTCAGCCACGGCCTTTAGGGTAAGCGAATCATTTGCGATGGCCTCTACATGGCGTAGCCAAGGCTCTAGCCCAAAGCCGTTATAAAACATGATGTCGGCTTCTTCGATGGACAGCACATTGGGCGGCGTCAATTCCCACGTATGGACATCCTCACCGGGGGGGACGATAACGTTTACGTCAATATCTTCGCCGGCAATGCGCTTGACCAGGTCTTCAAGTATGGAAAAAGAAGCGATAACGTTGAGTGTCGAAGCGCCTGCTAGCGGTGACACACTTACCAAAACTCCTAGCAAGAGCGTGCTTACCCAGCTCACTTGCTTTTGCATTTCACGCTCCCACTCGTTTGAAGGCTCAAGATAATAAAGACTGCTACGCTCTGTGGCTAGCTCCTCCCGGCTAAAAAAAAATGGATATAAGTTATTGTTCTTTTTGGCGTATGCATTGTGCAAACGCAATGTCGCTGGCGGTGCGGCTGTCTTTAGATAACTAACGTTAAAAATAGAGCGCTGGCCTGTGTTACTTGACCATTACAACCGTTTTCGCGCTGTAATAGCAAAATATAGCGTTAACGGCGAAAGTTGCTAACAGTAGCACTTGGGAAGGTTCTCTCAGGCCGATAACACTTCTGTTGTCTCCTACGCTACTCGCCAGGAAGCCGAGAGCGAGGCAAAGCGCCTCAATGAAAACTCACTTGGTTAACGGTTGAGGAAATATCGTTTCGTACCCTAACAGAAAGCCCAAAGGCTTGCTGTTAGGGGCTTGTTGTATAAGGTTATACCGTGCCTGGTATTACTTCTTTTTTTTCATAAAGGGGAGAACCCTGGCCGTGGCGTCAGCGAGCTGCTGATCAAGCGGCGTATGGTCCAGGCTGATAGCGGCTCTCGCAGCGGTATAGGTGCCCTTATACTCCTTGGCGATCTCGCTATCGGTCATGTGGTCGGGTAGCTGTTCATTTTCTCGAATAACGTCAATGATGGCCTTGTCCATGGCGCACTCCTTTTGATCGCACTTTTGTTGAACATGCTGTTGAGCATATTGTTCAGCGTACTTTTCAGCATGCTTTCCTGCATATTTTCTAGCATAGCCCAGTGCGACGAAAACGTAACTGCGCGCAACTGTCGTGGCGATTAACCTCGTCTGGCGATACAATCCAGCACACTTACGTAAAATCGCTAGCAATGGCATACCTGGCTAATAGTCTGGGTAACGATACGCTGATTGCCATGCAATAATTAAGGTAATCAATAGGCTATGCCGAAAAAAGTCTTGATGTTGGACAATTACGACAGCTTCACTTTTAACATTGTCCAATACTTGAATGAATTGGGTGCAGAGGTGGTAACGCACCGAAACGATGCCATTACCCTTGAACAGATTGAAGCCCTGGCGCCTACGCATCTGGTTATTTCCCCGGGGCCATGCACACCCAACGAATCGGGGATTTCAATGGCCGCTATTCGTCACTTTGCCGGTAAACTGCCTGTATTGGGTGTTTGTTTGGGGCATCAGGCGATTGGTCAGGTATACGGTGCTCGGGTGGTCCGTGCACCCCAGGTGATGCATGGTAAAACATCGGCTGTTTTACATACCCATCAGGGTGTTTTTGAAGGGTTGGATAACCCCCTCGAAGTGACCCGCTATCACTCGTTAGTGGTGGAAAGGGAAACGCTCCCCAACTGCCTGGAAATAACGGCCTGGACAACAGACAATGATGTGACGCCTGGTTTGATCATGGGACTGCGCCATAGCACACTGGATGTAGAAGGGGTGCAGTTTCACCCTGAATCAATACTGACTCGCCAAGGCCATGAGCTATTGGCAAATTTTTTAAAACGTGGCTGATTGCCTGGTTCACACGCTTTAGAGGCTCCTCTGTTCATGCAAATGCGAGATGCAATTAATGCGGTGATACACCGTGAAGACCTCCCTTTTGACGTTATGCATGCCCTGATGCGCCAGATAATGACGGGTGAAGCGTCCGATGCTCAAGTAGGCGGCTTATTGGTCGGGCTTGCCATGAAAGGGGAGAGCGCGGTGGAAATTAGCGCTGCCGCCCAGGTCATGCGCGATTTAATGCGCCGTGTTGAGCTAAACGCTGAGAACGTCGTGGATATCGTAGGTACCGGCGGCGATGGCGCTAATCTATTTAACGTATCCACGGCGTCCAGCTTTGTGGCCGCAGCGGCGGGTGCGCATGTCGCAAAGCACGGTAATCGCAGCGTATCGTCGTCTTCCGGCAGCGCCGATCTTTTTGATATTGCCGGTATTTACCTCGATCTTAAGCCTCAGCAGGTCGCCCGTTGTATTGAGCAGGTGGGGGTTGGCTTTATGTTTGCGCCGAATCACCACCCGGCGATGCGTTATGCCATTGGCCCGCGCCGTGAGATGGGCGTGCGCACGCTCTTCAATATTCTGGGCCCGCTGACTAACCCTGCAGGGGCGCCCAACCAGGTGGTCGGTGTGTACTCGCCAGAACTGGTGCCGCTGATGGCCGAAGTGCTTAAAAAGCTGGGCAGCCGCCATGTCATGGTGGTTCATTCAGAAGATGGCTTGGATGAAATATCGCTGGCAGCTTCTACGCAAGTGGCGGAGCTTAAAGAGGGCGAGATTACTCAGTACACGGTTTCCCCTGAAGCGTTTGGCATTGAGCGCCAGAGCCTGGCAACGCTGAAGGCCGCTAACGCAGAAGATAGCCTGCGGTTGGTAAAGGCGGCATTGAGCGGTGAAGGCCCTGCATCCGACATGGTGGCCTTGAACGCAGGTGCCGCCCTTTACTGTGCGGGTGTGGCTGACAGCCTGAAAGAGGGCGTTCTGATCGCTCAGGACGCTCAGGGGTCTAAACTGCCGCTTGAGAAGCTCAGAGAGCTTTCACACTTCACCAGCGTTTTCAAAGAGTAAGTGACCGCTATGAACCAACAGGCAACACCCACTATTTTGACGCGAATTCTTGCCCGCAAGGATCAGGAAGTCGCCGAGCGCCAGCAGGCGGTATCCGAGACGGATTTGCTCGCGCTTGCCAAGCAGCAGAGTGCTCCGCGCGGGTTCATCAACGCGCTTAATCAGCGTATTGCGGTCGGTGACCCGGCGATTATTGCCGAAGTTAAAAAGGCGTCGCCCTCCAAAGGCGTCATTCGAGAAGAGTTTCATCCGGCGGATATCGCCAAAAGCTACGCTCAAGGCGGTGCGGCCTGCTTGTCCGTACTAACCGATGCGGACTTTTTCCAGGGGCATGAAGACTATTTGATCGTCTCGCGGGACGTCTGCGAGCTGCCGGTTATTCGCAAAGACTTTATTACCCACGGTTACCAGGTCTCTGAAGCACGCGCCATTGGAGCCGACTGTATTTTGCTGATTGTCGCCGCACTGGATGATGCCAGGCTGCTTGACTTGCATCAGCAGGCCAATCAACTGGGAATGGATGTGTTGGTAGAAGTCCATGATGCCGATGAGCTAACGCGTGCGCTTAAGCTTGATTTGGCGTTGGTAGGCATTAACAACCGTAACCTGCACACGTTCGATACCAGCCTCAACACGACGCTGGATTTACTGGCGCATATTCCTGAAAACGTAACCGTTATTACTGAGTCGGGTATCCATACTCAGGCGGATGTTCAGTTAATGCGGGATCACCACGTTAATGGTTTTTTGGTTGGGGAGGCTTTTATGCGCCAAGCCGACCCTGGCCTGGCGCTTAAAAAGCTGTTCTTCTAAGCCTTGTTAATCACCGGGGTGTTCGCCCGCGCTGCGTAAGGCATAAAGCAGGGCTTGCAGCGGGTGGTGAAGCGTTTGTTCTGAAAAACGCTTCACCTGGCTGCGGCACGAATACCCCGTGGCCAGTAGCCTGTCGGTGTTTTCCTCTGCCTCGACCTGGGGTTGCCAGGATTGGGCGTAAATCGTTTTGGACGTTTCGGCGTTGCGCGTTTCATGGCCGTAGGTGCCGGACATTCCACAGCAGCCGGTATTGACCAGCTCCAACGGTAGGCCAAACGCGGCAAATACTTGCTGCCACGCCTTCGGGCTTCCGGGCGCGTTGGTTTTTTCGGTGCAGTGCGAAAGCAGCTTAAAGCCAAGGGCATTGGGCGCTAGCTGTCGGGGTGCCAGGGTGGGCAGCCGAATAGCCAGCCACTCCTGCAGCATCAATACCTCGGGCACGGCGTCGGGTCCCAGCGCTTTTACGTACTCCTGGCGGTAGGTCAGGGTCATCGCCGGGTCGATCCCCACCATGGGCACCTCAAACTCGCGCAACGCCCGCAGGCGTTTCGCCTGCTTTTCGGCCGTACGCTCAAACGCACCCAAAAAGCCCTGGACGTGTAGCGGTTTGCCGTTGGCGCTATAGGGCATCACAAACACGCGCAAGTTGAGCCGTGAGAGCAGTTCGACCACGTCCATGACCAGTTTGGCTTCAAAGTGCGTGGTGAACGCATCCTGAACCACAATCACGCTATTGGCGCGCTGCTGGTCGGTGAGCAGAGCAAGCGAGGTGGGCGTGGCTTCCGCTACACCCCAGGCACGCAGCTGCTTTTTAACACTGGCGCGAGAGAGCTGCGGCGAGTCGCTCATCCCCACGCTACGGCGCATCAGCGTTTCCACCCAGCGCTGGCCCATCACGGCGTTATACAGTGGCGCTGCCCTGGCAAGCGTGGGCAGCATGAACTCTGTGCTGCCTATTACGTAGTCGCGCAGGGGGCGTAAATAGCGTCCGTGATACACCTCCAAGAACTGCGAACGGAACTGCGGCACGTTGACCTTGATGGGGCACTGGCCCGCGCAGGACTTGCACGCCAGGCAGCCGGCCATGGCGTCGTAGACCTGATGAGAGTAGTCATGATGCTGCCGGCGGCTGAACGTATTCGCCAGGCGTTTTGGAAAGTGTTTAACAAAGCCCCATCGGCCTTCCGCCTTTTTCTTGCGCGACTCCTCGACCACGTCAATGCCCGCCTGGGATTGCAGACGTAGCCATTCACGCATCAGGCTGGCGCGCCCCTTGGGCGAGTGAATACGGTTGCGGGTCGCCTTCCACGACGGGCACATGGGGTCGTCCACGTCGTAGTTGTAGCAGGCGCCGTTGCCGTTGCAGTACACCGCTGCGTCATAGGCCTGCCAGGCGCGCTCATCAATGGTGCGGTCCAGCTGGCCGCGCATCGGCACGGCGTCGATGCTTAGCAGGTTCGGGTCGCTGTCTTTGGCGATCAGCGCGCCGTTCTCTGCCGGTGAAGCGATCTTGCCAGGGTTAAGCTGGTTAAACGGGTCAAACGCGGCCTTGACCCGCTGCAGGCTGGGGTAAAGCTCGCCAAAAAATTTGGGTGCATACTCGGAGCGTACCCCTTTGCCGTGCTCACCCCACAACAATCCGCCGTATTTTTGGGTCAGGGCGGCGACTTCATCGGAGATGTCCCGAATCAGTGCTTCCTGGGCCGGGTCTTTCATGTCCAGCGCGGGGCGCACATGCAGCACGCCCGCATCGACATGCCCAAACATGCCGTAAGCGAGCCCACGTGCGTCCAGCGCAGCGCGGAACTCGCTAATAAAATCGGCCAGATGTTCTGGTGGTACGGCGGTATCTTCAACAAACGGCAGTGGGCGCTTCTCACCCTGCACATTGCCCAAAAGGCCCACCGAGCGTTTGCGCATGCCGTAAACCGCGCTGATCTGCTCACGGCCTTCGGCCAGGGTATAGCCTAATCGCGTGACCGTGGCATCCTGGTTCAGGTGACGGGTAAAGGCGTCTACCTGTTCGGCCAGCGCCGCAGGGTCGTCGTCGCTAAACTCGATCAGGTTGATACCCCGAATCGGTGTATCGCTCTCGGGGAAGAACTCGGCCACGCTGCCCCACACAAAATCGGCCATGGCGAGCGTGAGCACCGTATCGTCGATGGTTTCGATCGACACAGGCCTGGCGCTGGCCATCAGCGTTTTGGCATCGCGCAGCGCATCCATAAAGCTTGTATAGCGTACGTTGACCAGGGTGGCGTGCAGGGGGATGGGCAGTACGTTCAACACGGCTTCGTTCAGAAACCCCAGCGAGCCTTCCGAGCCACACAGCAAACTGTTGAGATCAAGCGCATGCTGGTCGTTGCGCAGGTGAGCCAGGTCGTAACCGGTCAGGCAGCGGTTAAGCGGCGGAAAGGTCGCCTTAATCAGATCGCGCTGCTGATCAATAATACTGGCCGTTGTGCGGTGCACCTGCCCAATAATACCGTCCTGCTGGCAGGCCTGCTGTTCCTCATCGGCACTGAGTGCCCGGCTATGCAGATGCTGGCCACCCAGCAGTACCGTGTCGAGTTCCAGCACGTGGTCACGGGTTTTTCCGTAAGCACAGCTACCCTGACCGCTGGCATCGGTCGAGATCATGCCGCCGATGGTCGCTCGATTGGAGGTCGAAAGCTCCGGGGCAAAAAACAGCCCGTAGGGCTTTAAGGCGGCATTCAACTGATCCTTGACCACCCCTGCTTGAACGCGTACCCGACGGTTCTCGACATCAATGTCCAGCACCTGATTCATGTGCCTGGAGATATCCACCACGATGCCATCGGTAAGCGACTGACCGTTGGTACCGGTGCCGCCGCCTCGCGGCGTTAACACCACCTCGCGGTAAGGCACTTCAGCGGCCAGTTTGGCCAGGCATTCCAGGTCTTCTGCATGGCGGGGAAACACCGCCGCCTGGGGCAGACGCTGATAGATCGAGTTGTCGGTTGCCAGCACCGTGCGGTGGGCATAGTCAGGGGCAATCTCACCATCGAAGCCGCGTGTTTTAAGGGCTTCCAGAAAGCGCAGGTAGTGGGAGGCCAAGCGTTCAAACGGGGCGGTCCGAGAGTCCAGCGATACAATCATAATCGTTCAAGCCGTCAGTGCCGGGGCATCAAAAAAAGAGAGCGCTACTTTACCTCAGTGCCTGCCTGGCTGCACCCTGCGCTAAACATGCTAGCTCAAAGCTTCTTTTACCAAGGCGGCAGAAGCCGGTGACATGGGCAGTGTCAGGGCTAATTCATGAGCCTGGGGTGACATCTTGCGCCAGGTTTTTTGAATAATTCGCACCATATGGTCATGTTCGACCTTGCGCGAGAAATCGGCAAAATAGTTTTCCAAAAATACCAGACAGGCGCAGTCTTCAAGTGTCTGTACATCGGCATCACGGCCCAACCCCTTTTTGGTGATGAGTGTGATAACTCGCTCGGCGTCCTCAGTGCTATAGCCTGCTTCACGCATTAATTGGGCGGCCGTGTCGCCCGCGCGGATACCCTGGTCGCGCCGCCAAGTTAAGTAGCCTACTCGACCTTCAGGGTACGCTTCGCGCGCTACCTGCCAGCGCTGCAAGTGCTGGGCGCGGACAGCAATCTGTAAGCACTCGCTGGGTGTCTGGTTAAGGTGAGCAAGCCATTTGCTCATGCGCTGTGCGTAAAGCAGCTCGGCGGGGAGCGGCTCATCGGCCACGTTGACCGTTTTTGGGTCTTCGCTGTGAAGCTGGTCCAGCGCAGTTAATACCTGTTCAAGGCGGTGGGGCATGATGCTCTCCTGGTTAGCTGTCGCGATACTCTGCAACGGTCTCGTCGCAGAGTATTCTGGCGTGGGGCGGGCGGTCAGGCTTTATTATCGGCGTTATAAACGTCGAGGTTCAATTCGCCTTCGCTTTTACCTACCAGGGTGGTGACCATAATGTCGCCCGCCACGTTAACGCTGGTGCGCGCCATATCGAGAATACGGTCGATGCCTGCTACGACGGCGATGGCCTCAAGCGGTAAGCCAATTTGAGCCATCACGATAGAGAGCATGATAAGACCCGCACCGGGTACGCCCGCGGTGCCAATGGAAGCAAGCGTGCCGGTGGCGACAATCATGCCATAGTCGACCAGGCTCAGCTCAATACCCAGCATTTGGGCAATAAACAGTACGACGACGCCCTGGTAAAGCGCTGTACCATCCATATTAATGGTCGCGCCCACCGGCAGTACAAAGCTTGAAACGCCTTCAGATACGCCCAGGTTTTTCTGTGCACAGCGAATCGATACCGGCAGTGATCCTGCCGAAGAGGCGGAGGAGAACGCTATCATCATGGCGTCCAAGCTACCCTGGAGATAACGCACTGGATTAAGCCGCCCCAATAGGCGAATAAAGCCTGAATAAATCACCAGAACATGCAGCGCACAGGCCAAATACACCACGCCAATCAGCTTGGCGAGTGGTAACAGGATTTCCAGCCCGTATTGGCCAGATACATGCGCCATTAGGCCAAACACCCCAAAAGGTGCAAAGGCCATGACGATGCCCGTGAGCTTGTACATTGCCTCGGCAAAGCTATCGAACACCACGACCAGTGCTTCACCCTTTTCACCAATCAGAGTCAGTGAAATGCCCAGGCCAATCGCAAATACAATAATTTGCAGAATGTTGCCATTGGCCAGTGCATCAATGGGGTTGCGGGGCACCAGGTTAATCAAGATGGATGCCAGGGTAGGCGCCTCGCTTGCATTCACGCTGCTATCAAAACTGATGTTAACGCCTGCTCCAGGCTGTAGCAGTGTCGAAAGCAGTAGCCCAATACTGATAGCAAAGGCCGTGGTCAAAAGATAAAGGCCGATGGTACGGGCGCCAATGCGACCCATTTTTTGCGGGTCGCGCATCGACGTAATGCCGACCACTAGCGTTGAGAACACTAGCGGTACGATCAGCATCATGATCGCGTTGATAAAAATATCGCCCAGTGGCTTAAAGATGCTGGCGTTTTCACCCAGTAGTGCGCCCGCCGCTATCCCTAGCGCTAAACCTGCGAGAATTTTCTTCCAGAGGGCGATGCCTCTCCACCAGCCGAAGGCGCCTTGTGATGTGCTCACGGATCTCTCTCCTTGGAGTTTTATTTACGGTTGATCAATAGCAGGATTACGATTCGGCGCGCACTTTATCACTTTTTAGTAAGAAGGGCGGGGGCTTGTAATGGGCGAAGTGAGCGCTTACGGGCGGCCGCGGCTTCGAAGCAGCCTCTGGTTATTTAATCGCCGACGTGAGTTGCCGGGCACGTTGCTATAACGCCCCCATAGCTCCCCGCCGTGCTTTTGCCTACAATAGGGGCCTTTGATACTGGCGTTTGGCGCCGTGTTTAACTGAATACAGGCCAAGGAATAACTCATGCTCGATCCGAAACTGCTGCGCGGTGATCTGGACGCGCTAGCGCAACAACTAGCTCGTCGCGGCTTTGTACTGGATAAAGAGGGGCTTCAGGCGCTGGAGTCGCGCCGCCGTGAATTGCAAACGCAGACCGAGCAACTGCAAAGCGAGCGTAATACGCGCTCAAAAGCCATTGGCAAGGCCAAAGCCAGTGGCGAAGATATCCAGCCGCTGTTGGATGAAGTCAGCGATTTAGGCGATCGTCTGGATAACGCCAAGTGTGAGTTGGCCAAGGTGCAAGAGGCCTGGGATGACGCGGTCAGCGGTATTCCTAACCTGCCTCATGAAAGCGTGCCGGAAGGTGAAAAAGAAGAAGACAACGTTGAACTGCACCGTTGGGGTACACCACGTGAGTTCGATTTTGACGTGCTCGATCATGTCGATTTAGGCAAAAAATCCGGTTATCTGGATTTTGAATTGGCCGTTAAACTGACCGGTGCCCGCTTTGCCGTTATGCGTGGGCCCATTGCTCGTCTGCACCGTGCGCTGGCTCAATTTATGCTGGATACCCAAACCGAGAAGCACGGCTATGAAGAGTGCTACGTGCCCTATATGGTGAATCGCGACTCACTAACGGGCACCGGCCAGCTGCCGAAGTTTGGCGAAGACCTGTTCAAGCTGGATGATGAGCGCGAGTACTACTTGATTCCTACTTCTGAAGTGCCGCTCACCAACTTTGTGCGTGATGAGATTGTGGATCAAGCGGCATTGCCGATGAAGCTTACGGCGCACACGCCGTGTTTTCGTAGCGAGGCCGGTTCGCATGGGCGTGATACTCGCGGCATGATCCGCCAGCATCAGTTTGATAAAGTGGAAATGGTGCAGATTGTAGAACCAGAGAAGAGCTATGAAGCGCTGGATGAAATGCGTGGTCATGCAGAGGCGATCTTACAAGCGTTAGAGTTGCCGTACCGCGTAGTGACTCTTTGCACGGGCGATATGGGCTTTGGCGCGGCGAAGACCTACGACCTGGAAGTCTGGCTGCCCAGCCAGAGC
Organism: Halomonas hibernica; assembly: GCF_013183775.1. Taxonomy (NCBI): domain Bacteria; kingdom Pseudomonadati; phylum Pseudomonadota; class Gammaproteobacteria; order Oceanospirillales; family Halomonadaceae; genus Halomonas; species Halomonas hibernica. The sequence goes on along the minus strand of NZ_VIFN01000003.1, from coordinate 61,810 downwards.
ACTTATCGGGAAATTTCGTCTGTTTCCAACTGCGAAGACTTTCAGGCACGACGTATGCAGGCGCGCTTCCGTCAACCGGATGTGAAAAAGCCACAGCTCCTGCATACGTTAAATGGTTCTGGCTTGGCCGTTGGCCGTTGCCTGCTGGCAATACTTGAAAATCACCAGCAGGCAGACGGCTCGGTGGTTATTCCTGAGCCGCTACGTCCCTATCTTGGTGGTCAGGAGCGTCTGGCCCTTTAAGCGTCCATTCGACGTTAACCCCGGCATCAATACGGATGGTGCCGGGGCTGTAATCGCTTTGTGATCCGCTACTGGCCATATCACTCTCAGCCCGCATGGCCATCATGCGGGGCTGAAACATAGGCGCTTGCGTCTCTTCAATACGCTGAACGTGGCCGAGTTCGGTTTCCAGCGTGCTGGCCATCAGGTTGGCTTTGTGGCGAGCTTTCTCCAGTGCTTTTACCAGCGCTTCATCGGTGGCGGCTTCTCTGTCCTGTAAATCAAATTGGACGCCGTCCATTGCATTCACACCCACCCTGATCAGCGCGTTGAGCACATCGCCCAATTGATCAAGGTCGGTTAGCTCTATGCTGAACGGGCGTTCAAGACGCGTGCGTTGGAGCATCTCCTGGTCGCCATTTTCGCTGCGTGGCGCAGCGACATGGTCAGAATAAACGTTCAACGACCCGGCATTGATAGCGCGTCGCTCGATTCCCAGGGCTTCAATGGCTTCGATCAGTTCGCTGGCACGATTCTCAAGGCGTTCACGGGCTTCTCCTAACGCTTCGCCGTCGGTATCTTCCAGTGAAGAAACGGCAGGCGTGTTTTCCCAAAGGCGCGCTGTGAACGTCGCCTGGTCGGGTTCAACCTCAACCCAGGACTGTGCCTGGACATTTAAGCTGGGCGGTGCAGGCGGGGCCGCAAAGGCGAGGGGAGTGCTCAGAAACGCCAACAGAGCACCACTTAAAATTCCATAACGAAAACGCGGTAAACGTGCCGATACTGGGCTCATAGAGAAACTCCTTGAGGTAGAGAGAACTAGCCGGGTACGCGTCAATTAAAAGTATAGACGCTTGCTTGGAATAGCGACTACAGGGAAAGTTCAGCGTAAAAGAGGTGACGCAAAACAGTTGCTTATTATTTGCACGGTTTGTGCAATACCTTTATTACCGCCATTATGTACGGGTAACGAGCTAAGGATGAGGCTATGTCGAGATTATCGGATGAGGATTATCGAAGTATCCCCTTAAATGCCACGTTGGCGCTAGCGGCATTAGTGGTAATTATTGCGGGAATGAAAGGGGGGGCAGATTTACTTGTACCCTTGCTGCTGGCGGTATTTATCGCGGTAGTGTGTACCTCTCCGGTGCAGTGGCTACACCGTTGTGGCCTAAGCATGAGAATGTCGGCTTTTTTAACCCTGATGGTGTTGTTGGGGTTTCTTTCACTGATTGGCGTGTTGGTCGTCAACAGTTTTAGCACCTTTGTGGCGGCGCTGCCTGATATTGAGGAGCGGCTTTATGAGCACTATTGGGATCTGCTTAATACGCTCGCCATGCATGGCTTCAATATTGACCCTGATGAGCTTAGCGCCGTCTTTTTCAATGAGGATGAGGAAGGCTCTTCTTGGGTGGCAACGCTGTTGGGTGAACTGGGCAACCTGGTGATGCAGAGTATCATCGTGGGGTTGCTGGTTATTTTTATGCTGTTTGAAACGCTGAACCTTCGCCAAAAAGTTTCGCGTGCCTTGGAAAACCCTGCGCCTAGTTTAAAGCGATTTAGCGAATTCAGCTTAACGCTAAAGCGCTATTTGGCCGTAAAAACAATGATTAGCCTGGCCACAGCGGTATTAATTTGGCTCTCCTGTGTGATTGTCGGGGTTGATTTCCCATTGCTTTGGGGCGTTCTGGCGTTTGGGCTTAACTTCATCCCTAACATTGGCTCAGCACTTGCGGCTATTCCTCCAGTGCTGCTGCTTCTGGTGTCCCAGGACGGTGGCGCGCTACAGGCGCTGCTGCTGGCGTCCGCTTATCTGGTCATTAACTTTGTACTGGGTAACCTGATTGAGCCGCGTGTCATGGGGCAAGCGCTAGGGCTTTCAACGTTTGTGGCGTTTCTTTCGCTGGTTGTTTGGGGGTGGATTTTTGGACCGGCGGGGATGCTGCTATCTGTCGTGTTAACCATGACCCTAAAAATTGCCTTGGATAGCCATCCGCAGACGCGTTGGATTGCTCATTTTCTGGGGCCAGGGAGGCACCGCACGGGGCGTTATCTTAGCCAGCAAGATGCAGGTCGCGCACCGTGGAAACGTAAAAATAGTGCTACGCCCGAAGAGCATCTAAAAGAGGGGGAGAGTTAACAGGAGGGACCGCACGGCCACCACCGGTTGTGCCGGCGGTGGCCAATTTCATCAAGCGTTTTGGTCGATGAATTGCGTTAGTTGAGACTTGGATTGCGCGCCTACCAGTGAAGCGACTTTGGTACCAGACTTGAACAGCATAACGGTCGGTACACCGCGTACGCCTTGTTCTGCGGCAATTTCAGGCGCATCGTCAACGTTTACGCTGACCACTTTTAAGTTATCACCGCGCTCGGCAGCCACTTCATCGACAACCGGTGCCATAACTTTACACGGGCCACACCAGGGTGCCCAAAATTTTAGCAGGACAGGCTGGTCGGCGTTGAGGACTTCTTGCTCAAAATTAGCGTTAGTGACGTCAACATTATTAGCCATTTGCTTCTCCCGTTTGCGTTGCTCTTGCAGTGTCGTTGCCTCAAATGGAGCAACGGTCATTACGCGTTAAACCTGCGCACTTTCATTACGCCAAGTCGGCAGATGTTAGCGGGCGCGGCGTTTGCTGGCAAATATCTGCGCTTATTTTTGTGCTTAATTACAAAATTAATAGATGCTAATAGAGATTATCTCTTATAATATAAGTGAATTATAGAATGTTTTTTTATGCCAAATAGTGCTTTGTGGCGAGTGCAAGATAGGCGGTGCCAGCGTTAGATGACCTGCCTGCTATCGGTATAGATAATGAGGTGATGATATGAAGCTACAACAACTTCGCTATATTTGGGAAGTTAACCGACACAACCTAAATGTATCGGCGACCGCTCAAAGCCTGTTTACCTCTCAGCCTGGTATTTCCAAGCAAATACGGCTGTTGGAGGATGAGTTGGGCGTTGAGATTTTCGCGCGTAGCGGAAAACATCTAACCCGGGTAACGCCAGCAGGTCAGTCCATTATTAACCTAGCGGGCCAGGTGCTCAAGCTTACCGAAAATATTAAACAGGTGGCCCAGGAGCATAGCGATGAGCGGCGGGGAAGCTTATCTATTGCGACCACGCATACCCAAGCACGCTATGCACTTCCGCCGATCATCAGTGAATTTACGCTGAAATATCCGGAAGTCGCGCTACATATGCAGCAGGGTACGCCTAAGCAAATTGCTCAAATGGTGAGTGAGGGGCAGGCCGATTTTGCGATTGCCACTGAATCGCTGGAGCTGTTTACAGACTTGGTACTCTTGCCTTGTTACCGCTGGAATCGCTGTATCCTGGTGCCTAAAGGCCACCCACTGGCAGCGCTGAGTGGACCTTTAACGCTGGAAGCGTTGGCAGAACATCCGCTGGTGACGTATGTCTTTGGATTTACTGGCCGTTCCCAGTTGGATGATGCGTTTAAAGCGAAGGGTTTGACGCCTAACGTTGTGCTAACGGCAGCGGATGCCGACGTGATTAAAACCTATGTGCGGCTCGGCATGGGCGTTGGGATCGTGGCACATATGGCGGTAGACGATAAGTTGGACGGGGATTTAGTCGCGGTGGATGCCAGCCACCTGTTTGCGAGTTCAACGACTAAAATAGGCATTCGCCGGGGCACGTTTATGCGTGGCTATATGTACGATTTCCTGGCGCGCTTTGCCCCACACTTGACGCGAGACCGTGTGGATGAGGCGCTCATTGCTGGCCCACGCTTTGAACAAGCGCTGTTTGAAGGGATAGAGCTGCCCGAGTACTGATAGCTTGTGGCACTGATGTGTGACAAGTGCTTGTTACACGCACTTACCACACGTACTTATCACAAGCACTTATTACAAGTACGGATTAGAAGTACCTACGAAAACACTAACGCTTTAAACGCTCACGTTGTTAGGGGGCATGATGCCAGCGAAACCGCTGGCAAGCTGCTAACAACGTGAGTCGTACGTTTGGCTTGTGGCCTAACCTCGGTGCCAGGTTTCTCAGCACCTGGTTTTTCAGTATCTGGTTTTTCAATGACAGGTTTTCAGAGAAAGGCTTAATGCTGTAGGTGCAAGCCACACTCGCGTTTTTCCTCCACCTTGGTGGGGTCGAAGTAATCGAAGTTGTTGGGCAGGTCGTGCGCCTGTAAATATTGATACATCTCTTTAGCACTCCAATGCAACACCGGCGCCACTTTAACCAGCCCATCACTGTTACGGCTGACGGGCTGCATTTTGGCCCGTTCGGGCGTGTCTTCTGCACGAAGCGCTGTAAACCATACGTCAGGGCGCATCTCACTTAATGCACGTTCAAACGGCTCGATTTTGACCTCTTGGGTGAAGGCCGCATGGCGCGAGTTATCAATGCCCGGCATGGGGCCTTCGAGCGCTTCACGATGCGCGCGCGTCCGCTTGGGTATATAGCTGACCATGTTCAGGTTCAAGCGCGTTATTAGCTCGTCGGCGAATTGATAAGTGGCTTCGGTGTTATAGCCACTGTCCATCCAGACAATCGGCATGTCAGGACGTACCTGTGTCACCATGTGCAGAATAACGGCTTCAAAAGGGCGAAAGTTCGTCGTACAGATCGCCCTTTCGCCTTGTGTTAACGCCCACTCAATAAGTGCTTGTGGGTTCTTGCTAAAATCGTTCTCGGAAAAATCACGATTGATCGCATCTAGCGATGAGGACATGCTGCCTCCTTGTCATATTAATGAACCATACCGCTAGGCTATCAAACTGTCCGCCGTTCCCCCCAATACCGTTTGGTTTGGCTTTTATATTCCTTTTTGATTTAAGTACGGCGGCTGTTATTCCAGTGCCTTAATAAGGTGGCGAATTTTATCCAGTGTCTCCACGTACTCTTCCTCAAGTGCTGAGTCGGCAACCAGCCCACCGCCGCCCCACACGTGAAGCCTCCCGGCATCCGCCGCTAACGTACGAATAGTAATAGAAGTGTCCATGCTGCCACGTATATCAACGTATCCCATGCTTCCGCAGTACACGCTGCGCTGACACGGCTCAAGCTCGGCGATAATCTGCATGGCGCGAACCTTGGGCGCGCCGGTAATCGACCCGCCGGGAAAGGCCGCCGCCAATAAGGCAAGAGGGGAGGCGCCGGACGCGAGCTGTCCGCGCACTACGCTCACCAGATGATGCACATTAGGGTAGCTTTCCAGCTTGCAGAGTTGGGGCACATTGATACTGCCCGGCTTACATACACGGCCCAGGTCATTGCGCAGTAAATCAACGATCATGACGTTTTCAGCACGATCTTTAAGGCTGCTCGTTAGATCATTGGCCAGAGCAAGATCCTCATCAGCCGTAGCGCCCCGTGGTCGGGTGCCTTTTATAGGACGAGCCTCAACCGCGCCATTATTGCTTTTGATAAACCGCTCGGGTGAAAGAGAGAGAACGGCCTGCTGGCCCCAAGCCATGAAGCCTGAAAACGGTGTGGGCGTGGCGTTGCGTAAGCGTAAATAGGCCTGCCATTCATCGCCCTGGTAGGCAGCAGAAAAGCGCTGGGCGAGGTTAATCTGATAACAGTCGCCCGCCAGAATATAGCGCTGAACGGCTTTGAAGCGTTCAGCGTAATCGCTCTGGCTAAGCTCTGCTTGAAAGGGTTCGGTTAAGGCAAAAGGAGGGCGTTTGGGCGGCGCCTGGTCTAGCCACTCTAGAACCTGCTCTCGACGCTGCGCGGTGGCTACCAGCCACGCCCGCTTTGCTACGTGGTCAAGGGTGATGCACCAGTCATAAAGGCCCAGGCGCGCCTGAGGAAGGTGAGTCACCTGAGGTTGTTGGTGGGTCGCCAGTGAGCGCCCAAGGTCATAGCCCCAGTAGCCTATCAGCCCGCCCATAAAGGGCAGCTCGCTATGTAAAGCGTGTTGATTAACCTCCGTAGCCTGGTGCGGTAGCTGATTTAACAGCCACTGCTGCTGAGCAAAGCAATCGCCTGGCGGTAGAGCCGCTATATTGAGCTGTTCACTCGCAAGCTCTGACTTGCCTGTGGCGTCCACTTCCAGCGTCGCTAAGGGGTCGCTGCTCAGAATATCGTAGCGGCCTTGAGCGACGGGGCGGCCACTATCCAAAAGTACTGCACCTGGGCGTTGGCGAAGCGAATCAAACAGCGCTAACGGGTCAGAAGAATAGGGCAGCGTAAATATCGACAATGCCGTGGTCATGGAGCAAACGCCTCGCCGGTAAAAGGCTGCTCATTTTAGAGGGCGTTGAAGGCCGACACCAGCAATGCAATCGATGTGCTTCAAACGGTTTTAGCGAGATTGTTGACACTAAGGAAAGGGATAGACTTTTTGCTTACAACCAAAGATGCATAAAATCGCCAGTATTCTATGGTTGACGCTAGAAAGGCGCGCAGCTAAAGTTTGAACACTTTCCTAATTGTCGACAATTCGCCATGAGTTCATTCATTAGCGCCCCCTATTCTGTTGATTCGTCGCTTGAAATAGCGCCGCCTGAAGTGCGCACGCTAGCCGAGCGGGTATTTCATCAACTGCAAAGCGATATTGTGCGTGGCGTCTTGGCGCCAGGCAGCAAAATCACTGAGCCCGGGCTTTCAAAAACGTACGGCATTTCTCGTGGTCCGCTTCGCGAAGCCATGCGGCGTTTAGAGTCTCATCGCTTGATTGAGCGCGTACCTCACGTCGGCGCACGCGTCGTTAAGCTCTCAATGAAAGAGCTGATAGAGCTGTTTGATGTACGCGAAGCGTTGGAAAGCATGGCCGCAAGGCTAGCAGCGGAGCATATGTCGGCAGAGGAAATACAAGGCCTTCGTGATGTGCTGGCACTGCACGAAGGGCAGGCTGATTTACAACGCGGTGAAGCTTACTATCAGCGTGAGGGTGATCTCGACTTTCATTACCGCATTGTGCAAGGCAGCCACAACAAGATGCTAATGAGCCTGCTGTGCAATGACTTGTATTACCTGGTGCGCCTTTATCGTACGCAGTTTAGTGCTAGCGGTACGCGCCCGCAGCGTGCCTTTGTTGAGCACCACCGGATCGTGGACGCCATTGAAGCAGGCGACGCCGAACTTGCTGAGCTATTAATGCGCCGCCACGTCAGTGCCTCGCGTGCCAATGTTGCCGACCGTTATGCCGCGATTCTTAAACAGCAATCATCTGAGCCTGCCGAGGAACGGCAGGCCCCTACCCTTCAGGAGACACGCTAATGTCAACGCTCACCCCAGGCGCCCGTTTTAAAGCCGCCCTTGACGCCCAGCGCCCGCTGGCCATTTTAGGCACTATTAACGCGTATACGGCGATGATGGCTGAACGTGTCGGCCATCAGGCGATCTACCTTTCCGGCGGTGGGGTGGCAAATGCCTCGTTTGGCCTGCCTGATTTAGGGATGACCAGCATGAACGATGTCGCCGAGGATGCGCGCCGTATCTGTGGTGCAACGGACCTGCCGTTGCTGGTGGATATTGATACCGGATGGGGCGGCGCGTTCAATATTGCCCGTACAGTGAAAGAGATGCAGCGTGCTGGCGTCGCCGCCGTTCATCTGGAGGACCAGGTGGCGCAAAAACGTTGTGGTCATCGACCCAACAAGGCAATCGTTTCCCAGGCTGAGATGGTTGATCGCATTAAAGCGGCCGCCGATGCCCGAATAGATCCCGATTTTTATCTGATTGCACGCACCGATGCTTTTCAAAAAGAGGGCCTGGACGCGGCTATTGAGCGCGCCAATGCCTGCGTTGAAGCCGGTGCGGATGCCATCTTTGCTGAAGCCGTATATACCCTTTCCGATTACCAGGCATTCTGCGAGCGAGTGGATGCCCCGATTCTGGCCAATATCACTGAGTTTGGTGCGACGCCGCTCTTTACTCAAGCCGAGCTTGGCGAGGTTGGTTGTCGCATGGTGCTTTACCCGCTCTCTGCGTTTCGAGCGATGAACGCTGCTGCCCTGAATGTCTATCAAAGCATTCTGGATAATGGCCATCAAAAAGAAGTCGTTAACACCATGCAGACGCGCGATGAACTCTACGATTTCCTCAACTATCACGATTTCGAGCAGAAACTGGATGCGTTATTCGCCGAAAAGGGCGAAGAGCCGCAATGAGGCGCGCACGACAACACGGTTATCTGCAATTAATGATAGGTACAACGATAAGCACACCAGGAGACTCGTCATGGCTGATAAACCGCTAGCGGGAGCAGGGCTGCGTGGACAAAGTGCGGGAACTACCGCCTTGTGTACTGTTGGAAAGACTGGCTCGGGCCTAACGTACCGTGGCTTTGATATCAAAGAGCTGGCTGAAAAGGCTAAATTTGAAGAAGTCGCCTACCTGCTCTTGAAAGGTAAATTGCCTAATCAGGCAGAGCTTGACGACTACATCCGCAAATTAAAGGGCTTGCGTGGGTTGCCCGATGCGCTGAAAACGGTGCTTGAGCAAATTCCGAAAGATGCTCACCCGATGGATGTCATGCGGACCGGCACCTCCATGCTGGGCAATCTTGAAACCGAAGAGAGTTTTGACGAGCAGCAGGACGTTGCTGATCGGCTGCTGGCCGTGTTGCCTTCGATCATTTGCTACTGGTATCGCTACTCTCATGACGGAGTGCGGATTGATACCCAAACCGACGCTGCATCGGTTGGCGGGCACTTCTTGCATCTACTGCGTGGCGAGCCGGCCTCTGAGCTCCATGCGCGAGTGATGAACGTATCGCTTATTTTATATGCCGAGCATGAGTTTAATGCGTCGACCTTTACCGCCCGGGTGTGTGCCTCAACGCTTTCTGATATGCACTCTTGCGTCACTGGCGCCATCGGTTCGCTGCGTGGCCCGCTGCATGGCGGTGCCAATGAAGCGGCCATGGCGATGATCGAAAACTGGAAATCGCCAGAAGAAGCGGAAAGCCAGATCATGGGCATGCTGGCGCGTAAGGATAAAATTATGGGATTTGGCCACGCGATTTATCGCGAGTCTGATCCACGCAACGAGATCATCAAGCAGTGGGCCAAAAAGCTTGCCGATGACGTAGGCGATACGGTGCTTTATCCCGTATCTGAAAGGGTCGAAGAAGTGATGTGGCGTGAGAAAAAGCTGTTCTGCAACGCAGACTTCTTCCATGCCAGCGCCTATCACTTTATGGATATTCCCACCAAGCTGTTCACACCAATTTTTGTCATGTCCCGGCTAACGGGGTGGGCCGCACATGTCTTTGAACAGCGCGCCAACAATCGAATTATCCGCCCCAGCGCTGACTATATTGGTCCCGAGAAAAGCGAGTGGGTGCCGATAGAAGCGCGAGATTAATCAGCGTGCTGCCTGGCGGCTTGGCTGCCGGGCTTGTTTAAGCTCCTCCTTTCGCGAGTCTGTTTTTATGAATAGCCAATATCGTCAACCACTGCCAGGCACCAGCCTTGATTACTTTAATGCGCGCCAAGCCGTTGAGGATATTCAGCCAGGAGCCTACGCCACGCTCCCTTACACATCACGCGTGCTGGCAGAGCAATTGGTACGCCGCTGTGATCCTGAGCTTCTCACCGATGCCCTTAAACAGCTCATTGAACGCCGGCGCGACCTGGACTTCCCTTGGTATCCTGCGCGGGTGGTATGCCACGATATTCTAGGCCAGACGGCGCTGGTTGATTTGGCCGGGCTGCGCGATGCTATCGCCGAGAAGGGCGGTGACCCGGCCAAGGTCAATCCCGTAGTTCCCACCCAGCTGATTGTCGATCATTCGTTGGCGGTAGAACACCCGGGCTTTGAAGAGGGGGCCTTTGAGAAAAATCGCGCCATTGAAGACCGGCGCAACGATGACCGCTTCCACTTTATCAACTGGACCAAAACGGCTTTTGAAAACGTTGATGTCATTCCGCCTGGCAATGGCATCATGCACCAGATCAATCTGGAGAAAATGTCGCCGGTAGTGCAGAACCGGGACGGCATTGCTTATCCTGATACCTGCGTGGGTACCGATAGCCATACCCCCATGGTGGACGCGCTCGGGGTTATTTCAGTCGGCGTTGGTGGCCTGGAAGCTGAGAGCGTCATGCTTGGTCGCGCTTCCATGATGCGCTTGCCCGATATCGTCGGGGTAGAGCTGACCGGTAAGCTGCAGCCAGGAATCACGGGCACCGATATGGTGCTGGCGATCACCGAGTTTCTGCGTAAAGAGCGCGTGGTCGGTGCCTATCTGGAATTTTATGGCGAGGGCGCCGATGCGCTGACGGTCGGCGATCGCGCCACGATTTCAAACATGACGCCCGAGTACGGTGCGACGGCGGCGATGTTCTATATCGATAGCCAAACCATCGATTATTTGAAGCTCACCGGTCGTGAAGATGAACAGGTGGCGCTGGTGGAAACCTATGCCAAGCACACCGGCCTTTGGGCGGACAGCCTGACACAGGTTGAGTACGAGCGAGTGCTGAGCTTTGATCTTTCATCGGTTGCGCGGACGTTGGCAGGGCCTTCCAACCCGCATGCGCACCTGCCCACTTCCGAGCTTGTTCAGCGCGGTATTGCGGTAGGGCTTGATGCAGCACGCGAAGAAGAGAAAGCGGGCAAAATGCCTGATGGCGCCGTTATTATCGCCGCTATCACCAGCTGCACCAATACGTCCAACCCGCGTAATATGGTGGCGGCTGGGTTAATTGCGCGCAACGCCAACCGGCTCGGCTTGTTGCGTAAACCCTGGGTAAAGTCATCCCTGGCGCCTGGTTCAAAAACGGTCAAGATGTACCTGGAAGAAGCCGGTTTGATGAATGAGCTGGAAGATCTGGGTTTTGGCGTGGTGGCTTATGCGTGCACCACCTGTAACGGCATGTCGGGTGCGCTTGACCCTGTTATTCAGCAGGAAATTATCGACCGGGACCTTTACGCCACGGCAGTGCTTTCCGGTAACCGCAACTTTGATGGGCGGATTCACCCCTACGCCCAGCAGGCCTTTTTGGCCTCGCCGCCATTAGTGGTTGCTTACGCCATTGCAGGCACTATTCGCTTTGATATTGAAAAAGACGTGCTGGGGATCGACCAGGCGGGGAATCCCGTTACCTTGAAGGATATCTGGCCAGCGGATGAAGAGATCGACGCTATTGTGAAATCCTCGGTGAAGCCCGAGCAGTTCCGCCAGACCTATATCCCCATGTTCGATATTGATAAAAGCGCGCGTGCCCAGGTTAATCCGCTATATGACTGGCGCCCCCAGAGTACCTACATTCGTCGCCCACCTTACTGGGAGGGCAATATGGCGAAAGAGCGTACCCTGAAAGGCATGCGCCCGCTGGCCATCTTGCCGGACAATATCACCACCGATCACCTATCGCCTTCCAACGCCATTCAGCTTAACAGCGCGGCGGGTGAGTATTTGGCGAAAATGGGCCTGCCGGAGGAGGACTTCAACTCCTACGCGACTCATCGCGGCGATCACCTCACCGCCCAGCGCGCTACCTTTGCCAATCCCAAGCTGTTTAACGAAATGGTCCGCGATGAAGAAGGCAATGTCGTTCAGGGATCGCTGGCGCGGGTCGAACCTGAAGGGGAAGTGACCCGCATGTGGGAAGCTATCGAAACCTACATGGCGCGTAAGCAGCCGCTGATCATTATTGCTGGCGCCGATTATGGCCAAGGCTCATCAAGAGACTGGGCTGCCAAAGGCGTGGCGCTTGCTGGTGTGGAAGCCATTGCTGCTGAAGGGTTTGAGCGTATTCATCGCACAAACCTGATTGGTATGGGCGTAATGCCGCTAGAGTTTGAGCCGGGAACCACGCGCACGACATTAGGCCTGGATGGCACCGAAACCTTTGATGTTGAGGGGGCTGTTTCGCCGGGCGCGATGCTTACGCTGGTGATCCATCGTCAAAACGGGGGCAGCGAGCGCGTAGCGGTCAAATGCCGCCTGGATACCGCCGAGGAAGTATCAATTTACGCCGCCGGTGGTGTGCTGCAGCGCTTTGCCCAGGACTTCCTCGAGTCAACGGCTGCGTAAGTGCCGGGTTATTTTTCGGAGTGAACAAGATGACTGATGTCGCCAACGCCCGCCATGTGCCGCAAATAAAAATCCCCGCCACCTATATGCGTGGCGGTACCAGCAAAGGCGTGTTTTTTAAATTAAGCGATTTACCCCAGGCTGCTCAGGTGCCGGGCGAGGCGCGTGACAAGCTGCTGCTGCGTGTGATTGGAAGCCCCGACCCGTACGAAAAACAGATTGACGGTATGGGCGGCGCGACCTCAAGCACCAGTAAAACGGTCATTCTTTCCAAAAGCCACTCGGCTGATCACGATGTGGATTATGTGTTTGGCCAAGTATCCATCGATAAGCCCTACGTGGATTGGAGCGGCAACTGCGGCAATCTTTCGGCGGCGGTAGGCCCATTTGCCGTAGCGAACGGGCTGGTTGATCCGGCACGTCTGCCTGAAAACGGTGTGGTCGAGGTGAGAATCTGGCAGGTCAATATCCAGAAAACTATCGTATCGCAGGTGCCCATCGTGAATGGGGAGGTTCAGGAGACCGGCGATTTCGAGTTGGATGGCGTGACCTTTCCCGCCGCCGAAATTCCCGTGGCTTTTATGGACCCGGCTGACGGCGAGGGGGCGATTTTTCCCACCGGCAACCTGGTGGATGACCTGAATGTGCCGGGTGTGGGTATTCTGAAAGCTACCCTTATCAATGCAGGTATCCCCACGGTGTTTATTAATGCCGCTGATATTGGTTACCGCGGTACCGAGCTGCAAAACGCCATCAATGGCGACGGTAAAGCATTAAGTATGTTTGAGACTATCCGTGCCCATGGCGCTGTACGTATGGGGTTGATAGGGGATGTCAGTGAGGCTGCGAGCCGCCAACATACGCCCAAGGTAGCGTTTGTTGGGCCGCCAACTGATTATGTTTCCTCGAGCGGTCAGACCGTTAACGCTGGTGATATCGATCTGGTGGTGCGGGCGCTGTCCATGGGTAAATTGCATCACGCCATGATGGGCACTGCCGCCGTGGCAATTGCCGCCGCCGCTGCGATAGACGGTACGCTGGTTAACTTGGCGGCCGGGGGCGGCAAGCGTCAGTCCGTTACGTTTGGCCACCCGTCGGGCAGTTTGCGCGTTGGCGCTGAGGCCAACCTGGTTGACGGGCACTGGCAGATTGATCAGGCCATTATGAGCCGCAGCGCGCGCGTGCTAATGGAAGGTGCGGTACGCGTACCGGGCGACAGCTTTTAACTCACTGCATTGATTGGGAGGCGACTCCATGAATGTCACAGCGGAGATAAACGAGCGGCCAGAATACGATGATGAGCTACAGCTAATCGCTGATTATGTGCTGAGCTTTGATACTCCCTCGCCGGCGGCACTGTCTACGGCTCGTTACTGCTTAATGGATACGTTGGGCTGTGGGCTTCTGGCGCTGCGTTTTCCAGAGTGCACCAAGCATCTTGGCCCGCTGGTAGAAGGTACCCAGGTTCCTTTTGGGGCGCGTGTGCCGGGCACTTCGCTACGCCTTGAACCGGTAAAAGCGGCCTGGGATATCGGCGCAACTATCCGCTGGCTGGATTATAACGATACCTGGCTTGCCGCCGAGTGGGGTCATCCCTCTGACAACCTTGGTGGCATCCTGGCGGTTGCCGATCACCTGTCGCAAAAGCGGGTTGCCCAGGGGGACGTCCCTCTGACGATGCGTGATGTGTTGAACGCCATGATCATGGCGCATGAAATTCAGGGAGTGTTGGCCCTGGAAAACAGCTTCAACCGGGTGGGGCTGGATCATGTACTGTTGGTGAAAGTGGCTTCAACGGCGGTGGTTGCCAAGCTAATGGGCGCTACGCGCGAGCAGTTGCTGGCCGCGCTTTCCCATGCGTGGGTAGACGGCCAGAGCCTGCGCACCTACCGACATGCACCCAATGCCGGGCCGCGCAAAAGCTGGGCGGCTGGCGATGCCACTTCCCGAGGCGTTCGTCTGGCAGATATGGCATTGCGCGGCGAGATGGGTATTCCCAGCGCGCTCAGCGCACCGCAATGGGGGTTTTACGATGTGTCCTTTAGCCATAGTAATAAAGATCTGAGCCTTAAACCTGAAGCAGAGCGGCGCCTGCGTTTTCAGCGTGAGTTTGGGTGCTATGTTATGGAAAACATTTTATTCAAAATTGCTTTCCCGGCGGAGTTCCATGCCCAAACCGCCTGCGAAGCGGCCGTGCTTCTGCACGCTCAGGTAAAAGAGCGCTTGGCTGATATTGAGCGCATTGTGATTACCACACATGATTCAGCGATTCGGATAATTTCCAAAACCGGAGCGTTGGCTAACCCCGCTGACCGCGATCACTGCCTGCAATACATGACGGCCGTGCCGCTTATCTTTGGCTCGCTTACCGCCGAGCACTATGAAGACAGCTTTCATGCGGCTCATCCGCTAATTGATGTACTGCGCGACAAAATGGTGGTCGAGGAGAATAGCGACTATTCAGCGGATTACCACGACCCGCAGAAGCGCTCTATCGCGAATGCGGTACAGGTCTTTTTCCGTGATGGTAGTGCAACAGACAAAGTTGCAGTGGAGTATCCGATAGGCCATCAGCGACGTCGAGAAGAGGGCATGCCGCTATTGGTCGATAAGTTTGAGCGCCATCTCGCCACCCGTTTCCCTGCATTTCGCTGCGAAAAGATTAGCCAGCTCTGCGGCAATCAAGCGACGCTTGAAGCAATGCCGGTGGATCAATTCATGTCACTTTGGATGATTTAAAAGTTTGCCTAGTCACGAGGTCACGGGCAGTAATGCGGAAGAGAGGAGTCGTTAGGTGAGCTTTTCAATGTTGGGTATGTGATAAACACTTGCCCGGCAAACAGCAGCTGTGCTGCCGCCGGGCAATAGTAATCCTGCTATGTTGCAGGGCTTACTGCAGGGCTTACTTCAGGGCTTTAGTCTTCGAGTACGATTTGGTCGCGCATGCGATCTACGGTTGCTGCGCCGATGCCGCTGACGCGCGTTAAATCATCAATACTTGCAAATTCTCCCTTGGTATCACGCTCTTCGATAATGGCGGTAGCGCGGCTTGGTCCAATGCCGGGAAGCTCGCTCAACAGCTCGGCGTTGGCGGTATTAACATTGATAGGCGCGACGGCTTGAGCCAGTGCGCTACTGGATAATCCCAGACTTAAACTAAGTAACAGGGCGGCAAACAAGCTTTTTAATGTCATGTTCATTACGCGTATTGTTCCTTCTTGTCGATAAAGAAAAGTAGCATAACCAGGCACTGTGCTAACGGGTGCCTTAACTAACTTAACGCGTTCGCTATCCTATTGTTGTCAGTGATGTAGGACACTGTTTGTAGGATTTTCGCTTGTACTGGTTAGCAAATAGCTTACAAGCGGGTCGTGTTGGACTGATATAATGCTTAAAAATGCGTATGGAGTAGTGTTGTGTCTGAATCCCCGTTGATTATCGCGCTTGATTACCCGTCACTTGACGCCGCCTTGTGCATGGCGGACCAACTAGACCCCGCCCGGTGTCGTTTAAAAGTAGGTAAAGAGCTTTATACCCGCAGCGGCCCGGCTATCCTTGAAGCGCTGCATGGGCGCGGGTTTGACGTGTTCCTTGACCTCAAGTTTCATGATATTCCCAATACGGTGGCGGGGGCTGTTCAGGCCGCAGCAGAGCAAGGCGTCTGGATGGTGAATGTGCACGCCAGCGGTGGCCGCAAGATGATGGAAGCAGCCGCCGAGCGTTTGGTCAGCCAAGGTTTAGACACGCACCTAATCGCCGTTACCGTATTAACCAGCCTCCAGGAGAGCGACCTGCGCGAAGTGGGTTTAAACGTTTCACCCGCTGAACAGGTAGAGCGCTTGGCGCTGTTGACCCAACAAAGCGGCCTGCACGGCGTTGTATGCTCAGCCCAAGAGGCGGCACATTTAAAGGCTGTGTGTGGTGAGTCGTTTTTAAAAGTAACGCCCGGTATTCGGCCGAGTTTTGCCGCCGTTAACGATCAGCAGCGTATTATGACGCCGAGCGAAGCGATGCAGGCAGGGAGTACACATTTGGTGATAGGGCGGCCTGTTACTCAGGCGTCTGACCCCATGGCGGCGCTGGCGGCTATCGAAGCAGAGCTTCAGTAGCACGATATGTGTGCGGGTTTGTTTACTCGCCCTCTACACCGGTAATCGGCTTGGTAGTGCCCCAGCGGCGGCAGCTGGGGCACTGCCAGGCAAGGGCATCACTTGTAAAACCACAGCGTCTGCATTGATGGCGTGGACGATCTTTTAAAAGCGCATCCGTGTGGTATTTCAGCAGTGATAAGCGAGTGTCCGGCGCCGTTCTTCCACTTAGCTTCTGGCTTTCGACATACAGATCCAGCAGATAGTCCAACCCGCCAAGGCTCGGCGCATCACGTAGCCAGTTTCCGGTTAACTCAATGGCGGTATCCACGCCATCCCGCTGGTGAATAAGCTCGCCGAGCATCACGATAACGCTGGTGTAAGGTGCCTGGCCCAGTAGACGGTATAAGTGTTTCTCTAGACCTGCTATATCGTCGTTACGCGCATAGGCCCGCTGAAGGGTTGGCAGCATGGTTGGGATATGCGCGGCATCCTGCGCAGGGATATGGTCAAGGCGTTCTATCGCGCGGCCATAGTGGCCGTTATCCATCTCAAGATCCGCCAACAGTAGTGTGGCGCGAATGCAACGTTCATCCAGCAGTAAGGCTTTTTTTAGATGCTTTTTCGCGAGCGCACGGCTGGACTGTTGGATCTCTTCTATGGCCAGCTCGCATAGCCAGTGTGACGCTGGGCGCCGCATACCTGGGTGCTGCTTTAGCAGGGGGTGGATTACCTCTAAAGCGGTTTGCCACTCCTTTTCGCGCTCCAGAAGATCCACCAGTAGCTGCTTGGCCGCATAGCGGCGATCATCGTCGGTGGATTGCTCAAGCAGCGAGTGCAGCAGTCTCTGGGCACGGTCATGAACACCTAGCGCTATAAAATCGCGCGCAAGCTCAAGCTGGATGCGTTCGTTGGTGCCATGCGATAGGGCCGGGCGTGCAAGCAGGTTTTGGTGAATACTGACGGCTTTGTCTGCCTCGCCACGTGTGCGAAAGAGCTTACCCAGCGCGATATGGGTATCTACCGTATCGCTATTAACATCAAGTGCACTGATAAACGTGTTAATGGCTTCATCGGGTTGCTCATTCAGCAGGTAATTTAACCCAACGAAATATTCGCGCGACAGTTGAGAAGGCGGCGCTGTTGGCGCTCGCCGGTGGCGCTGGGCAGCGTATCGAATGCCTAGCCCGAAGCCTATGGCAATCGCTACCAATAGTAGCCCTAGCAGCATGACATCATGCATTTACGCTAGTTCCTTAAACTCCTGGGTGCGTAAACGATCAAGCTCTTTGCGCTGCTGTTTGTTATGGCGCTCGCTGCGTGCAAGACGTGCTTTCAACCGTACGTATACCCCCATCATTGCGAGCATGCCGAGTATGACGCCAAACGTTAATGTCGCCAGCAGCCATACCGAGAGTGTGATGGGGGGGAGTTCAACCCAGATCAGATTCAAGGCAATGGTTTGCTGATTGTTGACGGCAAACAAGATGCCTACCAGTAGAACAACCAGCAAAATAATGGCGAGAATCAGCCCTTTAATCCAACGCATGAGAGTTTCCTAGTCAGTGACGTTCGCAGTATGACCCTATTGTGTATGAGTCTTGGCGCGACGTCATCCCACAGTCACAGATTATCAAAGTATGGCGGCTTCGGGCTCTGTGTTAGTAACCCAACGCACGGCTGGCATCTACCTGTTCGCGCAGCTCTTTGCCGGGCTTAAAGTGCGGTACATATTTACCGTCCAGCTCGACCGGGTCGCCCGTTTTGGGGTTACGGCCAGTACGCGGCTCACGGAAATGCAGTGAGAAACTGCCAAAGCCACGTATTTCCACACGACCGCCGCTGGAAAGAGCGTCCGTCATATCATCCAGTATAATACGTACCGCCGTCTCGACTTCTTTGGCGGATAGCTCCGGTTGACGCATCGCGATTTGTTCGATTAGTTCAGATTTTGTCATCGGTTGGCTCCCTGTAAACGGTGAAGGCTGCCGTTAATAATAGCGGCTGACCTTGATAACCTCGAATTCAGCATACTGTGCAAATTGATATTAAACAATTCAGATAAAACAAGGTACTAGACTGAATAACAGCATAGGCGAAGCTTGGCGCTGGCGCGACCCTTTAGCTTAGGTATACTGACGCTTCATTTTTACCAATGAAAGAGGCTGACCTTGAACGACGATACATCCCCAGCAGCCGTGCTACGTAAGCGACTCTACTGGCATTCGCGTCGCGGTATGTGGGAGCTTGATCTGTTGCTGATCCCGTTTTTAGAAAAACGCTTTGACACACTTAGCGAAGAGGAGCAGTTGACTTATCAGCGCCTAATTGAAGAAGAAGACCAGGACTTGTTTGTTTGGCTCATGCACCGTGAATGGCCTGAAGACCCAGCGTTAAAGCATATGGTGAAAATGATCGTTGAGCATGCAGAAAACACCGATAATTCTGCCTATCGTACCCTCTAAAATGGCAGGCCTGCTTCACTCGGGTTTGGCGATGGGGCTCTGTTCGTTGAGCTACTGGGTATTGGGGCTTTGGGTAGGCAGCGGCATTACCTTTGTCATCAGCCTTTTGCTATGGCGTACTCTCCATAGGCAAGTCCATGGCGTGCTTTATCTAAGCAAGCGTGATACGGCTATTTATGGCCGTTGGCGAAAGCCCTATGGAGAGCTGAGCGATGAAGTGGTGGTTCGCTGTGATTACCTGGGGCCTTGGTTGGTGGGCTTGTGGGTGGGGCCACAGCGGCTCTGGCTGTGGCCCGATAGTTTCTCTCGTCATCATCACCGTTTGTTGCGCCGCTTATACCACCGTGCCGGGCATTAAATCCGCTAGCGTTAAACAAGAAATCGCAGGGGCGGGAAGGTGAGACGGCCAATCCATAGAGTAATGTAACCCGCGTGATTCATGCCGTTTCAATGCGGCGATAACGGTTAGCTGAGCCAGCCTGATTGCTTGACGTAACTGCATATACTCAGGTTGAAACTGGCCGGCTCCTAAGCGTTCCAAACGCTTATCCAATAACGCCAACTGCTCATGAGCGGCAGCCAATCCTGAGTTGCTGCGTACAATCGACACCTGTTGGCTCATCGTGGTTCGTAGCTCGTGGCGCCATTGAGCCAGTAGGTCCTGCTCTTCAACGCTTAATAACCGGGCGGACGGTGGTAGGGGCGTAATGGGCGGCGCGTGCCATTCGTTGAGATGTTGTTCTCGAAGTGCGCTTGCACAGCTACGCGCATACACCAGGCACTCCAATAGTGAGTTGCTGGCCATGCGGTTGGCACCATGTAGGCCGGTACAGGCAGCTTCACCGACTGCATAAAGCCCCGGTATGCCTGTCGCGCCCTGATGATCGGTGGCAATGCCCCCGCAGCTATAATGGGCGGCGGGGACGACGGGGATGGGTTGCTGGGTGATATCAATCCCGCGGGAGGCGCAGTGCGCCAAAATGGTTGGGAAGTGGTGGTGAATAGCTTTTTCACCAAGGTGGCGGATATCCAGCCATACGTGCCTTTGGGTGCCTTGCTGAATTTGAGCATCGATGGCTCGCGCAACAACGTCCCTGGGAGCAAGTTCTGCGCGAGGATCAATGGCTGGCATAAACCGCTCGCCGGCTTCATTGAGCAAGTAACCACCTTCGCCACGTACCGCTTCGCTAATTAAAAACGCGGGACCGTCAGGATCATACAGGCTGGTCGGGTGAAACTGCTGGAACTCCAGGTTCATTAATCGCGCGCCAAGCTCCGCAGCCATCATCATGCCTTCGCCGCTACCGGGGGTAGGGGTTGTGGTATGGCGATAAAGGCCGCTAGCGCCCCCGGTGGCTAGCGTGGTGTAAGTCGCGGTGAGTGTGTGCCGTTGTCGCTCTGTATCGATGCCATAGGCACCTGTGCAGTGCCCGTGGCAGTTTTGGAGTAACCCTAAAATAGTGATATCGCGGCGCAGGGTAATATTGGCATGCGCGGCGACTTTGTCTTGCAGGGTATCTACAACGGCGCGTCCCGTGGCATCGTCGGCATGAATAATACGCCGGGCGTTATGGCCGCCTTCACGGGTCAGGTGATACGGATAGCAAGCGTCAGGGGCGGGGTCCGGGGTAAAGTGTACCCCTTGATCAATTAACCATTGGATGGCCGCCGGGCCGTGGGTAACGGTAAAACGTACAGCCTGCTCATCACATAACCCGTCACCAGCGACAAGTGTGTCACGAATATGCGCTCCTAGGTTGTCTTCGGGGGAGAGCACCGCTGCAATGCCACCCTGGGCCCATCGACTGGCGCCTTTATCATTGTGGGCTGGATTTACCAGTGTCACCGACAGGTGGTCGGCAATATCCAGGGCGAGGGTTAACCCGGCGACGCCGCCGCCAATAATTAATACATCCGTTGTTGGCGTGCTCATGCGGCCCGCTCCTTGTTTTTGCTATCTGGCGCTATGGCGCATAAAAGGTAAGCGCATCGCGTAGTCATTAGCCGTTGACGATGTATAGACGCAAAAAAATCCGCGTCGATCAAAATGATCTCGCAGATAATAAAGTCATAGGGGGAGATAAAAACAATGGTGCCCGGAGCCGGACTTGAACCGGCACGGAGTTACCTCCGAGAGATTTTAAGTCTCTTGCGTCTACCAATTTCGCCATCCGGGCAGTGCAATTGGTGTATCGTTGCACTTAACACAAAAGTGGAGGCTGGAGTCGGAATCGAACCGGCGTACACGGAGTTGCAGTCCGCTGCATAACCACTCTGCCATCCAGCCTAAAGAGTCGATGGAGCGGGAAAAGAGATTCGAACTCTCGACCCTCGCCTTGGCAAGGCGATGCTCTACCACTGAGCTATTCCCGCTCGACTCGAGGGCGAATTATACGCATCGTTGAGCGGTTGTCAATCATCAATGATGCAAACATCCCCTTCGAGGAATCAACTGCTTACATGGAGCGGCTAAGGTGCGGCCAGGCAGCCTTTAAATATTGGATCATGGACCAAAGCGTTAAGGCCGCAGCGACGTACAGCACTACCACACCCAGTAGGGCGATCTCGTGTGTGGGCGGCAGCGCCAAAAGGATCAGCAGGGCCACCATCTGGAGCGTGGTTTTAAGCTTGCCTATCCAGGAAACCGCGACCAAACCCCGCTTGCCCATTTCTGCCATCCATTCGCGCAGGGCCGATATGACGATTTCACGGCCAATAATGACAAGCGCAGGCAAGGTCAGAATGAGTGTATCGTAGCGCTCAATCAGCAGCGCGAGTGCCACAACGACCATTAGTTTGTCGGCCACTGGGTCTAAGAAAGCGCCAAAGGGGGTTGACTGATTCCAGCGGCGGGCCAAATAGCCATCTAGCCAATCGGTCATCGAGGCTAGCGCAAAAAGGCCAGCCGCCAGCGGCATGCTCCAGTTAAAAGGCAAGTAAAACAGCACAACGAGCAAGGGAATAAAGGCAACTCTTGCCAGTGTAAGTACGTTGGGTATATTCATCGCGGCTGGCGATCCTTACCGGAGAGTCATTAAATTCGAAATGTAGTAAAGGCTATTCTATCCGCCTTAGCGACTAGCATCTATGCCCAATGGTGGTTTATCCATTCAGGGCCAAATAAATACTCTCTGCAAGTGCGGCACTAATGCCTGGGACTCTTGCCAGCTCGGCGCGGCTCGCTTTCTGCACACCTTGCAATCCGCCAAAAAAACGTAACAACTCACGGCGCCGTTTAGGACCAATGCCGGGAATGTCTTGCAGAGTAGAAGTGCGCCTGGCCTTGTCGCGCTGGGCTCGGTGGCCTGCAATTGCAAAACGGTGCGATTCATCCCGGATATGCTGAATTAAGTGCAGAGCAGGGGAAGCGGGGTCCAAGGGAAGTGGGTTATCCGATGTTTCCAAAAAGAGTGTCTCAAGCCCGGCTTTGCGTGTGGTGCCTTTGGCAACGCCTAGCAAAATGATCGTGGTAATGCCGAGTTGGTTAAGCACCTCTCGGGCCATATTAAGCTGACCTTTGCCGCCATCGACAATCACAATATCCGGGGCGATGGCTTCGCCGCTTTCTACGCGTTTCAGCCTTCGCGTCAGCGCTTGCTGCATGGCGGCGTAATCATCGCCCGCCGCCACGCCTTCTATGCGGAAATGGCGATAGTCGCTCTTGCGCGGTCCTTGATGGTCAAAGACCACGCAGGAGGCCACAGTGGCTTCACCCTGGCTATGGCTGATATCGAAACACTCAAGCCGTTCGGGCATGGATTCAAGGCCCAGCGCTTTCTGAAGCGCTGCAAAGCGTTGGGTGAGCTGCGTATGGTTCGCCAATTGAGACGCTAACTGCTGCTCAGCATTGGTCATCGCCAACTGCTGCCACTGGGCGCGATGCCCGCGTACCTGGCTTGTCACACGAATACGCTTGCCCGCTTGCTGTGTGAGTGCCTCGGCAATCAGGTCGCTGTCATCCAGCGCATGGCTGGTAATGACTTCACTGGGCACGTTATGCGGCTGGCCAAAATAGTACTGGCTTACCACCTCGGTCAGTAGGGCTTCTGGGGAAAGGTCCAGACCGTTTTTGGGCGCATGGTGGCGGGCGCCGAGCATGCGTCCATCGCGAACGCTTAACACCGAAACGCCTAGCGCGCCTGGCCGTTGGGCGAGCGCGAAAATATCGGCATCGCCGTTCTGGTTATCGACAAACTGGCGCTGCTGTAGCTGGCGTAATTGCTGTATCTGGTCACGAAAGCGGGCAGCCTCCTCAAAATCCAGGTCTTGGCTGGCGGCTTCCATCGCCTCGGTCAGCGCTTGGGTTACGTGCTCACTTTTGCCTTCCAGACACATAACGGCGTGTTCAACGTCGCGGCGGTAATCCTCTTTTGCAATGTAGTCTACGCAAGGGGCGCTACAGCGCTGGATTTGATGCTGTAGGCACGGACGAGAGCGATGGGCAAAAACGCTGTCTTCGCAGTTGCGAATGCGGAAGATTTTCTGCATGAGTGACAGACTTTCGCGTACCGCGCCGCTGCTGGGATAGGGGCCCAAGTAGCGGCCGTCGTCACGCCGTTGACGTGCGCGTTTATATTCAAGTCTGGGATAGTTGTGGCGGTCGGTGACGAAGATAAACGGATAGGACTTATCATCCCGTAATAAAATATTGTAGGGCGGGCGAAGCTCCTTGATCAGAGTTTGCTCAAGTAGCAGTGCCTCGGTTTCGCTGCGGGTTACGGTGATTTGAATATCCGCAATCCGTGCCACCATCGCCTGCGTTTTCGTGTTCAACTGGCCACGAAAATAGCTGGCAAGGCGGGCTTTTAAGCGTTTCGCTTTGCCTACATAGAGCGTATCGCTGTGTTCATCAAGCATACGGTAAACGCCGGGGGAGGTGCTTACCGAGCTTAAAAACTGTTTTGCATTAAATGTCATTGCACCGTATCGAACGCCGAGGAGTGGCTAAGGATGTTAGGTTTATCCCTGACTGGCGTCAAAGCCATCCACTAGCCCATGACGTAGAGCCAGGTGTGTCAGTTCGACATCGGTGGCCACCTGAAGTTTATCAAATAGCCGATAGCGGTATGTATTCACGGTTTTGGGACTCAAATGCAAGCGGTCAGAAATATCCTGAACGCGCTGACAATTGACGATCATTAACGCAATTTGTAGTTCGCGATGGGAGAGATGGCTAAACGGGTTGTCTTCGTTAGTAAAGTGAGACAAGGCCAAGCGCTGGGCTATCTCTTGGCTGACGTAGCGACGACCATGAAATACCTGGCGGATCGCATCGGTCATTTCTGTTGCGCCGGCGCCCTTGCTTAAAAACCCGGATGCGCCAGCCTCCAACATGCGGCGTAGTACACTGTCTTCCATGTGCGCCGTTAAGATCAGTACCTTGATATCTTCCATCGTACGATGGATGCGGCGCGTTGCTTCCAGCCCGCCTATCCCCGGCATGCGTATGTCCATCAGGACAATGTCCGGTTTTAAATGACGGCACTGGGTGACTGCGCTTTCGCCATCGTCGACCTCGCTGACAATTTTGATATCGCTCTCTTCATTTAGCAGATGAGCAATACTGGTTCTTACCAGATGATGATCATCGGCGATTAGAACGTTGATCAAGGGGGCTGGCTCCTGCGTGGAAACATAGTGGGCTCAGAAGGTAGCCTCTGACGCTGACCCATAGAGTGCCACAGCTGACTATAAAGTAGAATTAGCAAACGCGTATTTGAATGGTTTCTTGACCTTGGTCCGGTTTCATAATAGCATGCGCCTCGCTTAGTCCGTAAGGGCGATGGCATTGGGGCCTTAGCTCAGCTGGGAGAGCGCAACACTGGCAGTGTTGAGGTCAGCGGTTCGATCCCGCTAGGCTCCACCAGAATTAATCGAAAAAGCCTCGCTATGAATAGCGAGGCTTTTTCGTATGTGTGTATCAATGGCTCTTGGGTGATGGTTGCCTAAAACTCGCCATCTGATGCAAGCCATCAATATCAATAGCCACCAAACAGGGCTCTTTGGTGGCTATTGATGCGGGTTTATTCGCTAATCTGGCCAAGCAGTAGAAACTCGATTAGCGCCTTTTGCGCGTGTAAGCGGTTTCCAGCTTCTTGCCAGACCACGGCGCGGGGGTCATCAAGCAGCGTATGGCTGATCTCTTCGCCACGGTGTGCAGGTAGGCAGTGCAAGAACAGTACATCGCTTTGCGCCTGATCCAGCATGGTTTCTGTGACCTGGAAACCGGCAAAATCCGCTTCACGCTTGGCTTGCTCTTCCTCTTGACCCATGGACGCCCAAACATCGGTGGTCACCAGGTCTACGCCCTGAACGGCTGCCTGCGGGTCGTGCATTAGTGTGACGTGATCCCCAGCGGCCTCCATGATGTCGGCGCGTGGTTCGTAGCCTTTCGGGCAGCAAATGCGCAGATGGAAATCAAACTGGCGCGCCGCGTTAATCCACGAGTGACACATGTTATTGCCGTCGCCAATCCAGACGGCGGTGCGGCCCTTAACGCTTCCGCGTAGCTCGGTCCAGGTCATCACGTCGGCCAGTAGCTGGCAGGGGTGATAGTCATCGCTTAACGCGTTAATGACGGGAACGCTGCTGGCGCTGGCGTAGGTTTCAAGGCCTGCATGAGAGAAGGTGCGGATCATAACGGCATCGACCATCTCGGAAAGCACGCGAGCGGTGTCTTCGATTGGCTCGCCGCGCCCTAACTGAGTGTCGCGCGGAGATAAGAACAGCGCGTGCCCGCCAAATTGCGCCATGCCGGTTTCAAACGATACGCGTGTACGTGTCGACGATTTTTCAAAGATCATCGCCAGCGTGCGGTTCGCCAGCGGCGCATACTCCGGCCCGTTGGCTTTAAGATCTGTTTTAATTTTAATGGCACGCTGAATCAAATAACTCAGTTCATCAGGCGTCAAATCCAGCAGGGTAAGGAAATGGCGTGTCGCCATGATTGCTTCTCTCCGCGTAAAAACACCATCCTAGCGAGGCGGCGGGGGATGCGCAACGCGAACGGCACGCGTAGAATGGCCTCCAAAGATGAAGGCCGAGTACCGTACTCAGGTATTAAGTCAGGCGCCTGGGTGATCTACGGTTTATTTCGTGCGTATACTGACCTTCGTTGCGCTAGTTCTTTACTTAAGGAGTACTTTTATGAGCACAACAGCCGAAAATATTCAGCGCCAAATTAGCGAAAATCCCATTTTGCTTTACATGAAAGGCTCGCCTCAGCTGCCGCAGTGTGGCTTCTCAGCCCAGACGGTCCAGGCCTTGATGAACTGCGGTGAGCGCTTTGCGTTCGTTAATATTTTGGATAACCCGGATATCCGTGCTGAGCTGCCTAAAATCGCCAATTGGCCTACTTTCCCGCAGCTGTGGGTTGAAGGTGAGCTGGTCGGTGGCTGCGATATTGTCGTGGAAATGCATCAAAACGGCGAGCTCGAAAAGCTGGTTAAAGAAGCTGCCCAGCGGGCAGGTGCGGAAGATGGTGCAGATAACGCCTAACGATAACGCCCGAGTTCCCCGCTCGGGCGGTTGGCGGGCTGCGGCGTAGCCGCTAGAATGGCGTTTTATCACGCATTGTGGCACCTGCTGTTATTGAAAGATACATCATCAGGACAGCCCGCCGAAGGAAGTATTGCTCAATGAGCTATCAGGTTCTGGCCCGCAAGTGGCGACCACGTACATTCCACGAACTCGTGGGTCAGGCCCATGTTCAGCGCGCCTTGGTCAATGCGCTTGACCAGGGGCGTCTTCACCACGCCTATTTATTTACTGGCACCCGCGGTGTCGGTAAAACCACGCTTGCTCGTATATTGGCCAAATGCTTGAACTGCACGGCTAACGGGCGCGGCGATGAGGGCATTACCTCAACACCGTGTGGTCAGTGTGATAGCTGCATAGCCATTGATGAAGGGCGTTTTGTCGACTTGATCGAAGTCGATGCGGCGTCGCGCACCAAGGTAGAAGATACCCGCGAATTACTGGATAACGTGCAGTACGCGCCCACCCAGGGGCGTTACAAGGTGTACCTGATTGATGAGGTGCACATGCTTTCAACCAGCAGTTTTAACGCGCTATTGAAAACGCTGGAAGAGCCGCCTCCTCACGTTAAGTTTCTGCTTGCCACTACGGATCCGCAAAAGCTGCCTGCAACGGTGCTGTCGCGCTGTCTTCAGTTCACGCTTAAACACATGCCGCCTGAGCGAGTTGTTGAGCATCTCACCTATGTACTGGGTGAAGAGGGCGTGGCCTTCGATGAAAGCGCGCTATGGCTATTAGGCAAAGCAGCTGAAGGCTCAATGCGTGACGCCATGAGTCTGACCGACCAGGCGATTGCCTTTGGGCAGGGCGCCGTCCGTCATGCCGATGTAGCGGCGATGCTGGGAACCCTGGATCACCGGCATATTTTAGCGCTGGTAAGCGCGCTGGCGGATGTAGATGTGCAGCAACTGCTGGCTGAAGTAGCACAGTTGGCAGAACAGGGCCCTGATTTTGCTGCCGTGCTAGACGAGCTGTCGGCTATTTTGCACCGTCTTGCCGTTGCCCAAATGGTGCCGGACGCCGTGGATAACAGTCATGGTGATCGAGAGGCTATTTTACAGCTCGCCAGCCGCTTTACCGCTGAAGATATTCAGCTCTACTACCAAATAGGGCTTCAAGGCCGAGGCGATATGGCACACGCGCCTGACTTGCGCAGTGCGCTGGAAATGACGCTACTGCGCATGCTGGCGTTCCGGCCGCAGGGCGTGCCCAAGCCGCCCCGCACGCCGCTACCGCTGCGTGCTGAGCCAACAGGGTCGGAGGGCAGTCAAAGCGTGGGGCAGAGCGCAGCGCCAGCCAGTACGGCGACTCAGTCACCTGCTTCAGCCTCGGCCAGCAATTATGTTCAATCAGAGCCCGAAGCGTCTGCCGCGTCTGCGGTTAGCTCTCTATCCGATGCTCCCGTACCTGGGACTGGGGATCAGCCAAAGGCAGACACAGACTATATAGACACGCCGCAAGCAGAGCTCGAAAAAAAACATGCCCAGCAGCCAGCGTCTGATGCACGTGTTGAAGGGGAAGCGCTTGGCGATAGTCCCGAAATACGGATGGGTTCAACAGGGTATAAAGCAGACGATAACGAGGCAGCTGCCGCGGATAGCCCAATGCCGCCGCCATGGTCGCTTGATGAGGTGGAGCAAGCCGAAGCACATGAAAGCGGCCAAACGGAAGCGCCTTCGCCAAGTGCTCGCAAAGCCCCCGATTCCGAGACCGTGTTGGCTTCAGCGCCGGTATCAACCTCTGAGTCAGAAGCCGTGCCAGCCCCTGAGCAGACAGCGCCCATCGCTGACGTCGGTAATGAAGTGCTGGACCATGCAAAATGGCTGCTATGCTTTGATTCTTTAGGCTTGGGCGGCTTAACGCGCAGTTTGGCGGCGAACTGTCTGCTGGAGAGCGACGATGGCAATACGCTGACGTTGCGCCTGGATCCAAGTCAGGCGGCCATGCAGGCAGAGATTCATAAAACGCGCATCGAACGCGCATTAAGTGAACAAGGGGTGCCGCGCCGGGTCGAATTCGTGGTGGCCGAGCTGTCGACACAGAGTGAGACACCGCGTCAGCGCGAAGAGCGGTTGAATCAAGAGCAGCATGCGCAGGCTGTTGATCTCTTGAACCACGATCCCAATATACAGAAGTTACAGCAGGCGTTTGGTGCGACGCTGATAGAATCAACCGTCAAGCCCGCGGCCGCCAAGCGTTAGCATTGCACCGGATACTCGTTTTTTAACAACCCCGTCTTTAATTAGCCAGGAGAGCACACCATGTTGAAAGGTGGAATGGGCAACTTGATGAAGCAAGCCCAAGAGATGCAGGAAAAAATGCAGCGCATTCAGGAAGAAGCCGCTCAGTCAGAAGTATACGGTGAAGCCGGCGCAGGCATGGTTAAAGTCACCATGAACGGACGCCATGACGTGAGCCAGGTCAGCATCGATCCAAGCGTAATGGAAGAAGATAAAGAGCTGCTTGAAGATCTTTTAGCCGCCGCGGTGAATGATGCTGTACGTAAAGTTGAAACAAACTCTAAAGCTCGGATGGAAGAAGCAACGGCTGGATTGAACCTGCCACCTGGTTTCAAGATGCCGTTCTAAGTAATGCGCTTCTCTCCTCTTATTGAACAACTGATGGATGCGTTTCGTGTGTTGCCAGGGGTTGGGCCGAAGACGGCCCAACGTATGGCAATGCATTTGCTTGAGCGTGAGCGGGCAGGCGGTCAGCGTCTTGCTTCGGTCATTCAAAAAGCGATTGACGAGGTTGGCTACTGTCAGCGCTGTCGCACGCTGACCGAAGCTGATATTTGCGCGATATGCGAAACGCCTCGCCGCGACGATGCCTTATTGTGTGTGGTTGAGTCACCCGCTGATCAGCTGGCGATTGAGGAAGCGGGCGGCTTTCAGGGCCGCTATTTTGTGCTTCATGGGCACTTGTCGCCTCTGGATGGTATCGGTCCTGACGCGATTGGGCTTGAGCAGTTGGAAACGCGTGTAGCAGAAGGCCATATCGAAGAAATTGTACTGGCGACCAACCCAACCGTCGAAGGTGAAGCAACCGCGCACTATATCGCCGCTCAATTGGCCCACTACGGCGTGAAGTTTTCACGTTTAGCTTATGGTGTGCCTATGGGTGGTGAGCTTGAGTATGTCGATGGCGGTACCTTAAGCCGTGCGTTTAATGGCCGACAGCCCTTTACCAGCGATTAACCCATCAACATTGCAAGCGCAATCGCGGTTGTAGCAACCTGGAAGTATGCTTTGTCTTCTCTAGCCTCCCCCGTATACCAGTGGATTGACAGTCCCGAGGCGCTTGATGCGGCCTGCGCACAAGTGGCCAACGCCCCTGTCATCGCGCTGGATACAGAGTTTTTCCGTGAAAACACGTTTTTCCCCGTCCCTGCATTAATTCAATTTGCTGCCGGGGACGTTGCGTATTTGGTTGACCCGCTGGCCACGTCCTGCACGCCCGCCTTTCGGCAGTTACTGCAAAATAGCGCCATTAAACTGCTGCATGCGTGTAGTGAAGATTTAGAAGTTTTTCAGCATTGGGCCGGGGTGTTACCAACGCCATTGGTGGATACGCAGGTTGCTCAAGGGTTTCTTGGTGAAGTGCCCTCGATGGGGTATCAAAAACTGGTGGAGTTTTGGATAGGCGAAACGCTGCCCAAAGAGGAGACGCGCTCCAACTGGCTAGAGCGGCCTTTGACGCCCTCTCAGTGTGACTATGCGGCGTTGGATGTTATTTACCTGCTTCAAGTATGGGCGCATCAGGCTGAACGACTGGAAGGGTTAGGCCGCGGCCAATGGCTGCATGAAGAGTGTGCCAGTTTGATCGAACAGGCCGGGCGCAGCGTTGAAGCGGATGGCCAGTGGTACGCCCGTCACCGTCAGCTATGGCGGCTTGATCCGCGCCAATTAGAGGCTTATCGGCTGATGACCATTTGGCGGGAAGGCGAAACACGGCGGCGTAATTTGCCGCGCAATTGGCTTATTAGTGACAAGTTGCTGTTTGCGGCTGCTGACGCCATGCCGAAAAATCGCTATGAGTTGGCCGAGGTGGAAGGCTTTAAACCAGCGTTGGTCAAAAAAGAGGGCGACACGCTATTGGCAATGGTTAAAAAGGCCCAGCACTGCGACGAAAATGAGCTGTTGGCGCGTTGGCCGGACCCGATGCAGCCCGCCTTTAAACAACGTTTCAAAGCCCTAAAATCCGTTATTAACACGAAAGCGGCCGGGCTTGGCATGGCGTCTGAAGTGTTGATGCGCCGCCGTGATATTGAGGCGTTGGTCATGCAGGACATGGCAAGCCAGCCTTTAACTCTGCCACAAGGATGGCGGGGCGAATGTTTGGCCGATGAGCTTGAGCAGGCATTAAAGGAGTTGTCTAAATGAGTGACAAGCTGCTTTGTGAGATTTTTAAAAGCTCGCGAAAAGATGAAATGTATTTATACGTTGATAAGCGCAAAGGCCTCACGCCCGTTCCTGAGGCGCTGCTTGCAACGTTTGGAAAGCCCGTCGCGGTATTCACCATGATTCTCACCGCCGATAAAAAACTGGCCCGAGTAAATGTTGATGACGTTATAGCCGCTATTGATGAACAGGGCTTTTATCTGCAGATGCCGCCTGCAAAAGAGGATTACTTGCTTGATGTACATCGCGCGCAATTAAACGCGCGCGATGCGGCGCAGTATCCACTACCGTGAATTTCCTGGCCCATGCCTGGCTTGCCTGTGAAGGGAGTGATGATTTTCTTTACGGCAACCTGATTGCCGATGGTGTTAAAGGTAGTGATCTGGGTGATTGGCCAGTCGATGTCGCGAGCGGCATACAGCATCACCGTAAAGTGGATGCCTGGGTCGACCAGCATCCAAGCGTGCTAAATGCGAAACATCGGGCGCCTGCAGGTAAGCGACGCTACGCTGGTATTGCACTGGATATTGTGTGGGATCATTTTTTAGCGCGAGATAAGGCCGGCTTGCTTGAGCAGCAGCAAATGGTAGAGCGCTGTTATCGCCTGTTGTCAGCGAGACCGGCGCCCAATCGGCTGGAGGCGATGATGCCCTTTATGATCAAGCACGATTGGCTAAGAAATTACGCCGATTTTGATTTTACCTGCAAGGCAGTTGCAGGCCTTGGTCAGCGCTTGTCAGGACCAAATCGGCTTGCTGAACTCATCCCTTGGCTGCAAAGCGACTATCGTTTACTGGAAGCGGATTATCATTCGCTATGGCCAGCGTTAAGCGCCACGTTAAGCAGCGATGGGGCTGTAAATTACGCGTATAACCCGCAAGAGGAGTAAGAATGGAAACCGGAATGCGCGAGCGCTTTTGGGAGCGTTACACGCTGGAAGAGCTTACCCCGCAAGAGTGGGAGGCGCTTTGCGATGGCTGCGGGCAGTGTTGCCTGTTAAAGCTACATGATGATGAAACGCAGGAGCTGGCTGTCTTGAACGTCGCCTGCCGCCTGCTGGATATTCAAAGCTGCCAATGCAGTGATTACCCGAATCGCTTTGATAGTGTGCCTGACTGCACCCAACTGACGCCTGCACTGGTAAAAGAGTTTACCTGGCTGCCCGCTTCGTGCGCGTATCGCCGAGTATCCGAAGGGCGGAAGTTAGCTGGCTGGCATCCGCTGCTGAGTAATGATGCCGAGCGCGTGCACCGTAAAGGCATCAGCGTGCGTAGCTTTGCGGTCTCTCAGGATGATGTGCCTGAACGAGAACTTGAATCCCACATTATTGCTGTACTGCCCATGTAAGTAACCATCCTGCAAGTGGCAGCCCCAGCCCTCTCCTTTTTGACGACATTAAGCCGGTCCACACAAATATCCAGCCTGACGTGATCGTTAGGCGACGGGCTTGTGCTTGGCTATATTTCTTAAGGCAAGCATTATGCCTTTGAACAAGGATGGTTGAGCCGCTGTGTTTTTAGCTGCTCTGTTTTTATTCGGCTTGGCGGACGGTTGCTTAAGCGGCATGTCCCAAATGGTTGGGAAGTGGTCCTGGTGCTTCATTGCTTGCTCCAATAGTAAAGGTAAAAGCATTCGACTAAAGTTGAGTATGAAGCAAAATTGTTTTTGTGGAAAGTATTTTCAAAAAAATAAAAGGCAGCGCGAAGGCTGCCTAACGGTGGGAGGTTTACAACAGTGGGCTGCTTAGATGGTGCTATCCTTGAAATCGGCGGCTAACCCCAATGCCCAAAGGATAAACGCGTCTTGCCTAGCGGTATCTTGCCACGCTTTAAATCGGCCGGATGCACCGCCATGCCCGCTGCTCATATCGGTATGCATCAAAACAGGGGCGCTGCCTAGCTGCTGTTGGGTGACTTGCGCGTAATATTTGGCAGGCTCCCAGTAGCTCACCCGTGTATCAAACCAACTGCCTTCAATCCAAAGCGCGGGATACTCTTGGGCCGTTATATTGTCCATGGGCGAGTAGTGACGAATGCGTTCGGCCACTTCGGGTGTTTCGGGGTTTCCCCATTCGCTGTACTCAGCGGTGGTTAGGGGAAGTTCGGGGTTTTGCATCGTGCGTAAGACATCCAAAAACGGCACATCAAGCACAGCGGCACAAAAAGCCTTGGGAGCACGATTAACACACGTGCCGACCAATAAACCGCCAGCGCTGGCGCCGTAAGCGACTACTCGCGCAGGGTCACTTACTCCGCACTCCACCAGCGCATCCCGCGCGGCCAGAAAGTCGTTAAAGCTATTCTCCTTATGCGCCATTTTACCCTGCAAGTACCAGGGTTCACCCCGCTCGCCACCGCCGCGCACATGGGCAACTACAAACGCGGCGCCGCGTTCAAGCAACTCCAGGCGGGCAATAGAAAACCACGGGTCAAGCGCTTCCCCGTAAGCACCGTAGCCATAAAGTAGCGTGGGTAATGGCTCGCCGACCAGGTCCGCACGCATTACGATAGAGACCGGTACTTGCTCGCCATCTGCGCTGGTGGCCCATATTCGGCGGCTTACCAACTGCTCCGGTGTTAAACCACCATAAACGGGAACGCGCTTAAGGAGTGTTCGCTCGCCACTGGCAAGATCAAGCGCAAACCAGCTGGGGGGCTGTGTAAAGGACTCCTCGCGTAAGCGTAATTCCTGGGTGTCAAAATGCGGCGCATCTTCAAGTGATTGGGAACAAGGTTGCTCTGGCAGGCTAAGGTAGTCGTCAACCAAGCGATGATGCTGTGCATCCAACACCCAGCGACGCAGCACTACCTGCGCTTGGGTATGGTCGCGCTCTGCGATAATCAGCCCCCAGGAAAACGCATCAATACCTTCCAGTGTGGTGTCATCGCGCGGCGCAATAAGCGGCTGCCAGCGTGCTTCAGGGTTGCCCAGGGCTGGTTCGTCCAGGAAGTCGAGCTGAAAATGCGCGCTTGTCTGGTTATGGACGCGGTAAAAGGTGCCTGGCCGGTGATCAATCGTGTACTCAACGCCGGATTGACGGGGCTGCACACAGAGTGGCACGGCCGATGGCCGATGCGCGGGCAGCGCGTAAATCTCGTTGGTATCTTTCGAGCCGCTTTCGATCAGTAACCACTGGCGCGAGCGGGTTTTGCCAATGCCCAGCCAAAACTCAGGGTCCTTTTCACGCAGCACCAGAGTAGGCGCTGAGTGCTGTGCAGGTGCGTTAAAAGGGAGCGATACTTGCCAAATACTGTCAGGGCGTTGGGTTGCATCAAATCGAGTAAAAAAGAGAGTTGCCGAGCTTGCTGTCTGGTCTTCAGCCCAACATAAGCCCGCACCAATATCGCTGAGCAGAGAGACAGGCTCGCCGCTGGGCAGCGATTTTATCCAAAGCGTGTAGCGCTCGTCTCCTTGTGTGTCCTCTGTCCAGGCGAGCCACTGCTCGTCAGGAGAGAGTGCCATATCGCCCATGTCATAAAATTCTTCATCCGCAGCACGGGCTTGAACATCAAAAAAACATTCACGCTGTGCCGGTTGCCCGTTTGGGAAACGCCACCAGTGAGGGTAATCATCGTCGGCGCCGGTCTCGCTCCAGAACGTAAAGTGGTCAAGCGCTGTCTCAAGGCTGGTGACGGCAAGCTCACGGCGCGCAAGATGGCTTTTATAGAGCGTTTCGGCCAGCGGAGCCAGCGGTGCAAACCATTGGGCCTGCTGCTGGTTGGCGGCTTCTAAAAATGCGCTAACATCAGGCGAATCTCGTGCTTCCAACCAGTGCCATTTGGGATCATTAGCGCGATAATAGCGCGCGACGGGTGAGCCTGCGAGCGTGTCTGGCTGTGCTTTCATAAATTGATAGGTACCATAGCGGGAAATTAACGTCGGGTGCATGCACCCACATGAGGGGTATTATGCTGTTTACAGGTTCAATGTCACAGCTGTGGCTAAGTTATTACGGTATTTCGCTGCTGGTCGTCATTGCCATCTATTTTGCGGTGGCGTTTCTACCGCGTTTGCCGCGCCTGGTGGTGACGTGGGGAATGGCGGGCGCCATGTGGACGCCAGCGATGTTTCGTCTACCGCTAGTAGAAGAGGGTGAGTTCTATACCGGTTGGGCGCCTGCGGCGATGGTGGCCGCGGTTGGTTTTCTTGAGCATAACGTTAATGCGCTGCGTGGCAGCCTGTTGTGCCTGGTCGCTGGGATTGCTATCGGCGCAGCGATAGGCATCGCTCTCTGGTGGTGGCGTCGGCCGCCAAGTGCGCCGCCCGCCAAGCGCGTGAAACAGGAGGAAGCTGAAGACCCACAGCCTACGCGTCGTCGCGAACCGGTTATTGGTTAATGCAGATAATGAAAAGCGGAAGGAGGCGCGGTTATGTGTGAGCTGTTGGGGATGAGCGCTAACGTCCCGACCGATATCTGCTTTAGTTTTTCAGGCTTTTTACATCGTGGTGGCGGCACTGGGCCGCACCGCGACGGGTGGGGTATCGCTTTTTATGAAGAGGGCGGGTACCGCGAGTTTCGTGACCCGCATCCTTCTGTCAACTCGCCCATCGCACGGCTAATCTGCGACTACCCGATTAAATCAAACGTAGTGATTAGCCATATCCGCCAAGCAAACGTTGGCGGTGTGCGCCTGGCGAATACTCACCCTTTTACGCGTGAAATGTGGGGCCGCCCTTGGTGCTATGCGCACAATGGTCAGCTAAGCGAATGGCAGCACTTACCGTTGGGGGTGTACACGCCGGTTGGCAATACCGATAGCGAACATGCTTTTTGTTGGCTAATGGGTCAACTGCGAGACGCTTTTCCAACGGCCCCGGCATCGCCTGAATCTTTATGGGAGACGCTGCATGCACGATGTGAACAGCTACGTGCTTTGGGCGTGTTTAACTTGTTGCTGTCCGATGGTCAGTATCTCTATACCTACTGCTCGACGAAGCTTGCGCATATTACCCGGCGAGCACCCTTTGGTGATGCCGAGCTTTCTGATGCCGAACTTACGGTTAATTTTGCCGAGCACACGACACCCAATGATGTGGTTTCTGTTATAGCCACCGAGCCGCTAACCCACAATGAAGCCTGGTGCACCATGGTGCCCGGCGAGCTTTTAGTGTGGCGTGAAGGAGAAATCGAGGCGCGTTACTGTCCATAAGGGCTTGTCCATAAGAACTGGCCATAAGAACTGCCCATTACGCTACATTGTTACGTAGACATTTAGAAAAGATGGGAGGAAGGTTAGGAGGAAAGTTAAGAGCTCGGCCCTTTATCGGCTAAAGTTGAAACACAAGTTTCAATCGATCGTTTTACAGCATGTCTGGGGTCGTATATCGTTGGCCCTCTTGCCTCGCGACAATAACAAGGTCGGTTATAACATCGACATGGATAGCGGAGATTGCCCATGAGCGAACACGCCACAGCGCCTATTTTACGCGGCCCAGCGCTTGAAGGGTTGGATAAGTACAACTCTGTCACAGATGTTTTTCACGCGGCAGTAAGCCGGTATCAGCAAAAGCCTGCTTTTAGCTGCATGGGCAAAACGCTTACTTTTGCTGATCTTGACCGTCTTTCAGCAGACTTTGCCGCTTGGCTTCAGCACGAGACTGATTTGAAGCCGGGCGACCGGATCGCCATTCAACTGCCCAATGTCTTGCAGTTCCCCGTGGCGGTATTTGGCGCCATGCGGGCAGGTCTGGTCGTGGTAAATACCAACCCGCTTTACACCGAGCGGGAGATGACCCACCAGTTTAAGGATTCTGGCGCCAAGGCTGTGTTGATATTAGCCAATATGGCTAAAAAGCTTGAAAACGTCGTTGATAAAACCGATATCAAACATGTGCTGGTCACCGAGCTGGGAGACCTGCACGGCCTGCCCAAACGGTGGTTGATTAATGCGGTCGTGAAGCATGTGAAAAAGATGGTGCCTGCCTACTCGCTGCCCACCGCGTTAAGTTTTCGTGATGTTTTGAAAAAAGGCGCTTCTTTAAATCACACTGAGGTAAGTCGAGAACAGGATGATTTGGCCGCGCTGCAGTACACCGGCGGCACAACCGGCCTGCCAAAAGGGGCGATGCTAACCCACCGTAACTTGATTGCTAATATGCTACAGGCACGTGCCGCTATTGGTAAGCACCTAAACGCGGGCGAGGAGTTAGTAATAGCGCCGCTGCCGGTTTACCACATCTACACCTTTACAGTTAACTGCCTGTTTTTAATGGAGTCGGGCAATCATTCGCTGCTGATTACCAACCCTCGTGATCTGGACAGCTTTATAAAAGAGCTTAAAGGGCTAAAGTTCACAGCGTTTATTGGCTTAAATACGCTGTTCAATGCGCTGTGTAATCGTGACGACTTTAAGCAGCTCGATTTTTCCCATCTAAAGCTGACTATTTCTGGTGGTATGGCGCTAACCAAGGCAGCCGCCCAGCGTTGGGAGCAAACGACAGGTTGCCCAGTTGCTGAGGGGTATGGATTGACAGAAACCTCGCCAATAGTGAGCTTTAACCCAACCGATGCTATTCAACTGGGTACGATCGGTAAGCCCGTTGCAGGCACCTCGGTAAAAGTAGTGGATGCTAATGGCAGTGATGTGGCTCTGGGCGAGCCGGGCGAGCTTTGCGTGCAGGGCCCTCAAGTGATGAAGGGATACTGGCAGCGCGACGATGAAACCCGTAACTCCATCGATGAGGGCGGCTGGTTCCATACCGGTGATATCGCAGTGCTTCAGGACGACGGCTACATCCGCATCGTTGACCGCAAGAAGGATATGATTCTGGTGTCGGGCTTTAACGTCTACCCCAATGAGGTGGAAGACGTGGTCGCCGCCCATCCGGATATTATCGAAGCGGCGGTAGTCGGTGTGCCGGACGATGACGCAGGTGAAGTCATCAAGCTGTTTGTCGTCTCCAAAAACAGTCAGTTGGATGCCGAAACGCTGCGCAGCTGGTGCAAAAAAGAGCTAACCGGCTATAAAGTGCCCAGGTTTATCGAGTTTCGTGATGAACTGCCCAAAACCAATGTGGGCAAAGTATTGCGTCGTGAACTGCGCGATGAAAATAAGCCTGCGGCCAGTGAGGCAGATAGTTAGAGGAAGCGTCTATAGTGACGAAAATAGATAACGCACTGATGAGCGATTACGCCACTGGTTAGGCGTCGCGTTGGTGAAAGCGTTACAATATTCGGCCCGCTCGCGTAGCGGGCCGAATAGTTATTTGCCCTACCGATAATCCATTGGTACATCTGCTTTTCAATAACGAATGGAAACTGAGCCTAACGTGACCACCGATATGCCCTCTGATCTTACCGATAATCAACGCTTGGCTAAGCTTAATGAAACCATAAGCAACGTTATGCTGCGTGATGCCCAGCGCCTTGAGCGGCGCGTAGCAGGGCTGGCGCGTCGCCTGCGCGACAACAAGCCGATTGGTCACGGTTTGCACGAGGTGCAGCGCGATATTCACCGGGCACAGCAAGTGTTTAACCAGCGCGAGGCGTTGAAGGTGACCTTTAACTATCCGGCTGAGTTGCCGGTGGTTGAGCGTCGGGAAGATATTTTAAATGCCCTTCGTGACCATCAGGTGGTGGTAGTGGCGGGGGAGACCGGGTCGGGCAAAACGACTCAGCTCCCCAAAATGTGCCTGGAGTTAGGCCGTGGACGTAAAGGACTTATTGGCCATACACAGCCACGGCGTTTAGCGGCGCGCAGTGTTGCCGGGCGGCTGGCCGAAGAGCTTGAGGTGTCGCTTGGCGAGCAGGTGGGCTATCAGGTACGTTTTACGGATCAAAGCAGCCCCACCACGCTAGTGAAGCTAATGACCGATGGTATCTTGCTGGCTGAAACCCAGCACGATCCCTTGCTGCTGCGCTACGACACCATCATTATTGATGAAGCTCATGAGCGCAGCCTGAACATCGATTTTCTGCTGGGCTATTTAAAAAGGTTGTTGCCTAAACGTCCTGACCTTAAAGTGATTATTACCTCGGCAACCATTGATGTTGATCGTTTTGCCGCGCATTTCGGTACGCCTAAAGCACCCGCACCCGTCGTTGAGGTATCAGGACGTACGTATCCGGTCGACGTGCATTATCGCCCTTTGGTGCGTGATGAAGAAGATGAAGAGGATCGCACCTTACAAGAAGGGATTTTGCACGCCGTTCTCGAAATCGAAGCCATCGAGCGCGAAAAAGGCTGGCTACATGGCCCCCGGGATGTTCTGGTATTTTTGCCGGGCGAGCGAGAAATTCGTGAAACAGCCGATACGTTACGCCGGGCTGATTTGCAAGGGACGGAAATTCTGCCGCTGTACGCACGTCTCTCCAATGAGGAGCAGAACCGGGTTTTTTCTGCCCACCGTGGAAGGCGCATTGTGTTGGCCACTAACGTTGCGGAAACCTCGTTGACGGTGCCCGGCATTCGCTATGTGGTGGACCCGGGGCTTGTCCGGATTAGCCGCTACAGCTATCGGGCAAAAATTCAGCGCCTGCCGATTGAGCCGGTAAGCCAGGCCAGTGCCAATCAGCGCAAGGGGCGCTGCGGTAGGGTGGCAGAAGGGGTGTGTATTCGTCTTTACGACGAAGAGGACTTCGTCTCGCGTCCAGCCTTTACCGATCCTGAAATTCAGCGGACCAATTTAGCCTCGGTCATTCTGTCGATGCTGGCGCTAAAACTGGGTGATATTGAGGCGTTTCCCTTTGTAGACCCACCGGACAGCCGCTTTGTAAAAGATGGTTTTCGGCTACTGTTTGAGCTGGGCGCGGTCAACGAAAAACATCACCTGAGCGAGTTGGGGCGAAAGTTAGCGAAACTGCCCATCGACCCGCGCTTGGCACGGATGGTGTTAGCAGGTGCGGAGCGCGGTAGCCTGCGTGATGTTCTGGTGGTGGTGTCCGCGCTTGCCATTCAGGACCCGCGAGACCGTCCGGCCGATAAACGCCAAGCTGCCGATCAGGCGCACCAGCGTTGGCACGACCCGGATTCGGATTTTGTCGCGCTGCTCAACTTGTGGCATGGCATTGAGAATGCCCGCGAAGCATTATCCGGCAATCAGCTGCGCCGCTGGTGTCGCGAGCACTATATTAATTATCTGCGCATGCGTGAATGGCACGATACGTTCCGCCAACTTAGGCAGTTGCTGCGCGATATGCAGATTGATGTTCCTGCGCCGCTACCGCGCAATGACGAGGAGAGCGAAGAGCAAGCGCGTCAGGCCAGACGCAAGACATCAGGTAAGTTACACCAGGCGCTTCTTTCAGGCCTTTTGTCTAACCTGGGCACGGTAGTGGAAAATCGCGAGTACCTGGGCGCACGTAATCGTAAATTCATGATTCACCCCGGCTCGGGGCTCGCCAAAAAATCGCCCAAATGGCTAATGGCATTTGAGCTGATTGAAACCACAAAACTGTATGCACGCACCGTTGCCAAGATCGATCCCCAGTGGATCGAACCGCAGGCTCAGCACTTGGTGAAACGCAGCTATAGCGAACCTCATTGGGAACAAAAGCGCGCGCAGGTCGTTGCTTTTGAGCAAGTAACGCTGTTTGGCCTGCCTATTGTCGCGCGTCGGCGTGTGCACTATGGGCCGATTGCCCCCAAAGAATCGCGCGAGCTGTTTATCCGCCGTGCGCTGGTGGAAGGCGAGTTTACGACTCAGGGCGCGTTTTTTGCTCATAACCGCGCACTCATTGACGAAGTGGAGGCGCTTGAAGACCGCGCCCGCCGCCGTGATATTCTGGTCGATGAAAAGGCGTTGTTTGCGTTTTACGACGCGCGTATTCCAGACGACATTGTCAATGGTAAAGGCTTCGAGCACTGGCGCAAGCAGGCTGAACGCCAGACGCCTGCGCTGTTGAATTTTGATCTAGATGCGCTGAAAGCGCGTGACGCCGCCGATGTCACCCAAGCGCAGTACCCTGACCATTTAACACTTGCCGGGGTGGCTTATCCGGTGAGTTATCACTTTGATCCTAACGCAGACGATGATGGCGTTACATTGACCGTACCAGCCGCCATGCTGCCTCAATTGCCTGTGCACGCATTAGAGTGGTTGGTGCCTGGGCTTTTAAGAGAAAAGTGCATTGCGCTTTTAAAGTCGCTGCCTAAAAGCATTCGCCGCCAGGTGGTACCCATTCCTGATTGGGTCGATGCAGCGCTGGAAACCCTGGTGCCCGATCAGCGCCCGCTCACAGAAGCATTGGGCGAATTTATACGTCGACGTACCGCAACGCGTGTTCATCCGGATGACTGGCGGCTGGATTTACTCGATGCCCACCTGATTATGAACATTCGAGTCGTCAATCATGCTGGAGAGCTGCTGGGCCAAGGGCGTGATGTCAGAGCGCTGGAGCAGCGCTTTGAAGCGGCGGCCAGTGCCGGTGCCCAAGCGTTGGCCGAGCAGGCAAACCAGGCGCCTACGCTTGACGGCCTGCCTGAGGAGCCATTGCCTGATTCGCGTGTGACTACGCAGGCGGGCATTCGTGTCGAGGCCTACCCGGCGTTGGTGGCTGAAGCCAGTGAGTTTAAGGTCGCGCTTTTTGATCATCCGGCAAAGGCATTGGCGGCGCATCAAGAGGGCGTTGCCCGGCTGGCAATTGCCAAACAGCCTGACCAGGTAAAAGCGATTAAGCGCCTACCCGGTGTTGAAAAATGCGCGCTGCTGTTTGCCAAAGTGGGTAGCAAGCAAGCGTTGCTGGATGACCTGATGTTAGCCGTCTTTACTCAAGTTGTTGCCCAGCACCCTTTGCCGCGCTCATCGGCCGAATTGAGCGCTCGCCTAGACGCTACCAAAGCAGAATTGGTTGATTACGCGACTTCCCTGCTTGAAGAGGTCGAGGCGGCGCTAAAAGGTCACTTGGCAGTGAGTAAAGTGCTTAAAGGCAAGCTCAATTTTGCGCTTGCCCTAGTGTATAACGATATCAGCGTACAGATGCAGCGGCTGGTCTACCCGGGGTTCATTCGTGATGCAGGCCAATGGCTGACAGAGTATCCTCGTTACACCGAAGCCGCGCTCATCCGCCTTGAAAAAGCTGCACGTGAGCGCGGGCGTGACCAGATGCTGATGCATGACGTTCAGGCCCTTGAAACTCGCTTTGATGCGCGGCGTAAAAGCGAGCGTCGGGGGCGTGTTGAAGATCCCGAGTTGGTGGAATTTGGCTGGTGGATACAGGAGCTTCGCGTTTCCCTTTTTGCTCAGCAGTTGGGAACGCTGATGCCTGTATCGGCAAAGCGCCTTGAAAAGCGTTGGCAAGAAATAATTAGCGTTTAAAAGATGACTGGTAAACCCTGCAAATAACGCACACAGTAATATTAAGCGCGAGCCTTGGGCCTGAGTCTAAACAGCAAGTAATAGGGGCAAAAGCCGCTTAGAGGAGATAGGCATGACAAACGTGGTGATAACCGGGACAGGGCTTTATACACCGGAACACGCCATTGATAATGCGGCGCTGGTGGCTGCATTTAATACGTGGGTGGATAACGAAAATGCGTGTCATGCGGATGCGATTGCACGGGGTGAGCGTGAGCCGCTAGCCCACTCCAGCAGTGAGTTCATCGAAAAAGCCTCTGGTATTAAAAGTCGTTACGTATTGGATGCTTCAGGTATTTTAGATCCTGAGCGGATGTGTCCTCGGCTGCCATTACGTCAAAATGACGAGCCCTCTATTCAGTGTGACATGGCCGTCTCTGCCGCACGCCAAGCGCTGGAAAAGGCCCAGGTAGCACCTGGTGACATCGAACTGGTGATTGTGGCTTGCTCCAATATGGAGCGTGCCTATCCT
The DNA here is from genome assembly GCF_013183775.1 of Halomonas hibernica. Taxonomy (NCBI): domain Bacteria; kingdom Pseudomonadati; phylum Pseudomonadota; class Gammaproteobacteria; order Oceanospirillales; family Halomonadaceae; genus Halomonas; species Halomonas hibernica. The sequence continues at coordinate 19,349 of NZ_VIFN01000003.1, read as the reverse complement.
GCGTTAGCGGTAGAAGTGCAGCAGATGCTGGGTGCCAAGGGTTATGGATTTGATATGAACGTGGCTTGCAGCTCTGCTACGTTCGCCCTTGAATCGGCCGCTAATGCTATTGCGTCCGGCAGTATTAAGCGCGCCCTGGTAGTGAACCCGGAAATCTGTTCGGCACATTTAAACTTTCGAGACCGTGACAGCCACTTTATTTTCGGCGATGCTTGCACCGCTGTGGTCCTGGAAAACAGTGTCGATGCAGTGGCCGATGAGCGCTTTGAAATTATAGGTACGCGGCTTGTTACCCGGTTTTCCAATGCCATTCGCAATAATGCCGGCTTTTTAAACCGTGTGACGGACAGTGATCCGTTAGCAATTGATAAGCTCTTTGTGCAAGAAGGGCGGCGAGTTTTCAAAGAAGTGTGTCCCATGGTAGCCCAGTTGATTACAGATCACTTGACCTCGTTGGAGCTATCGGGAAGTGATCTCAAAAAAATGTGGCTGCATCAGGCTAACCGCCATATGAACGATCTTATCGCTCGCAGGGTATTGGGTTTTGAGCCCAGTGAGGCGCAAGCGCCCATCATTTTAGACCGCTATGCAAACACAAGCTCCGCTGGTTCCATTATTGCCTTTCATTTACATCATGAGGATATGGTGGAGGGCGACATTGGTGTGATTTGCTCCTTTGGAGCAGGCTACAGCGCAGGGTGCGTCGTAGTTCGACGTCAGTAACAGTACGACGTCAGTGACAGTACGTTAGTTTTTGAAGAGGAATAACCATGCTGCGGTTGTTAGCCAGGCAAGCCACCACTTTTTCACTGCGTAACGCAGCCCTACCAGCTGTGCTGCTTATCACCATGGCGGCTAGCGGTTGTGCCAGCACGCAAATGGCTCAAGATGCGAATCCGGATGATCCGTGGGAGGGCTTTAATCGCCGCGTTTTTGCCTTTAACGATGTCGTTGATCAGTATACGTTGAAGCCGGTAGCCCAAGGGTATCGCACGATTACGCCGAGCCCTGTACAAACCGGTGTCAGCAACTTTTTCTCCAACCTTGGAGAAATTCGTACGGCCATAAATAGTCTTCTTCAAGGAAAACCGGCGAACGCTGGGTTGGCAACATCCCGTTTTTTGATCAACACAACGGTGGGTATCGGTGGGTTGCTTGATTACGCGACGTTGATGGAGATTAACGCAAGCGACGAGGATTTCGGGCAAACGCTGGCGGCCTGGGGGTGGGATGACTCACGCTACCTTGTCTTGCCGTTTTTGGGGCCCAGTACGTTACGTGATGCTACGGGTCGGCCTGCTGATATCATGACCTACCCCATCGTTTACGTGGATGATAACACCACCGAGCTTGTATTAAGCGCGCTCAATATTATTGACCGACGCGCCGCGTTACTTGATCGGGAAAACTTGATTAGTGGTGATCGCTACAGCTTTGTGCGCGACGCTTATTTGCAGAGCCGCCAGTTTGAAATTAGTGACGGCGAGTTAGGCGATGACCCGTTTGCAATGGATGATTTTGACTTTAACGACAGCGATTTCAATGACAGTGATTTCGACGACAGCGATGCTAGTGACGACGATTTCGCCGATTGAGGCTTGATATGGATCATTCCAGGCAACTGGTTGCGGTAATTGACGCGCCCGGTCCGGAGCGCGATGCGCTGGCAGAAGCCATCACGTGTGACGGTATGGGCGTATATGCTGCAGATAATATCGACTATCTTCCAGCAGAAACCGCTTTGATTGTTGCGCATGCGCACTCGGTGCCTCAGCAGCAGTGGTCGCAGTTGACGCGTCGCTTACCCACGTTGGTGGTAAGCGACTCACGTCAGGATGCGGACCTGATCAAGGCGATTGACATAGGGTTGGTGGACTATATCGTTCATCCTCTACGCCATGCTGAACTGCTGCGACGAATGATTCGTAAGGCTATTGAGCTCAATGAGTTAGCCATTGAGCGAGACCGTGATAGAGAAAGACTCGCTGAATTAAACGAGAGCCTGGAGACACATCTGGCGCTGCTGCGCATGGACCAGCAAAGTGGGGGGCATATTCAGCGTCGGTTATTGCCTGCTCACCCCAAGGTGGTGAACGGCGTTTACTATGATTATTGGTTTGCGCCCTCGCTTTATCTATCCGGCGACTTTCTGGATTATCAGCGTTACAACGACCGTTACAGTGCGTTTTATTTTGCAGACGTTTCTGGGCACGGCGCATCCTCGGCGTTTGTGACCGTGCTGTTAAAGTATTTATGCAACCGTTGGCTGAATGAGTGGGACGGCCAAAAGCCCGAGTGCTTGGCGCCGGACTGGTTGGCCGCTATGAATCGAGAGTTGCAGGGGACCGATATCGGTAAACATGCAACATTGTTTGTAGGCGTTATTGACCATCACTCTCATACTCTTCACTATTCGCTCGGTGCACAGCTGCCGATGCCTTTTTTGGTTGCGGGCGGTAAGCTCTCTCGGCTCGAAGGAGAGGGGATGCCAGTAGGCCTTTTCCCCGATATAGAGTATCCTTCGCTGAGCTGTGCCTTGCCGGCCGAATTTCGATTATGGCTGTGTTCAGATGGTGTATTGGAATGCTTGCCGGGTAAAACGCTCGACACGCGGCTCAAGGAGCTTGAGCAATTAGTAAGCGAAAGTGTCACGCTTGAGCAGTTGCGCGAACGGCTAGCCAAAACAAGTGTCCTGCTGGCAGCAGGGGAGACGGGTGAGGCGAACCAGGAACGCGGTGCTTTACCCGATGATCTAACAATCATGATGGTGAGCGGATTTGGTCATGCTGATTGATGAAGGCCGTATTAAAGCGGCGTTCGAGTCCGGTGTTTTTGTCTTAAAACTCTGTGGCGATGTGCGGTTAACGCTTTGTGCCACGCTGGATACCCAGGCACAACATCTGGCTGAAACGCCTGGGTTACGTGCGGTAATAATTGACTTGCGTGAAGCGACCAATGTCGATTCAACGGCATTGGGTTTTCTTGCAAAGGTGGCGATGGCTGTAAAAGGGCGCTTGGCCCACCCGCCTACTATCATTGCGGATAATCCTGATGTTCGTAAAATGCTCGATGTTATGGGCTTTGCGCGTTTTTTTACATTGATGGAGGCGCCGCTTCAACAGCCGCCAGCGCTTAGCGATGCGCTTGTTGAGCTGCCTGAAGAGCCTGCGGATGAAGATGGGCTGCGCGAGCGAATTCTTGAAGCGCATCGTATTTTAATGCACATGAATGAGCATAATCGCGAGCAGTTCCAGCCGTTGGTTGAGATGTTGGAAGCGCAGAATACAGAACCCCACCATTAAAAAAGCCTCCCTGATAAAGAAAGGGAGGCTCCGACGACTGACAACCCCCCACTTTTGTGGGGGGTTGTCGTTTAAGCGTGGCGCAATTTAATAACTTATGACTTTCGCAGTGTGCCGAGCAATGTTTCCAGCTCACGCTGGTCGGCCATAAATTTGCGAATACCTTCCGCTAGTTTATCAGACGCCATTTCATCTTCATTCATGGCCCAGCGGAAATCGCTTTGCGTTAATGGCTCGTCCGCTGAGCTACTCGCGCCCATCGGCGTTAGCTGGCGAGTTAGATCGCCCTGCTGTTCATCCAACTCGGTAAGCAACTTGGGCGAAATGGTCAGACGGTCGCAGCCTGCCAGAGATATAATCTCGCCGATATTACGAAAGCTTGCGCCCATTACGATGGTGGCGTAGTTATGGCCCTTGTAGTAGCTGTAAATCTGTTTGACAGACTGTACGCCTGGGTCATTGTTACCGTTAAAATCGGCTTCAGGCTGACGAGATTTATGCCAATCGAGGATGCGCCCGACAAACGGCGAAATCAAAGTGACGCCTGCATCGGCACATGCTTGAGCCTGAGCAAAACCAAATAGCAGCGTGAGGTTGGTACGGATGCCTTCACGCTCAAGCTGCTGCGCTGCCTGAATACCCTCCCAAGTGGAGGCCATCTTGATTAGTATGCGCTCAGGACCCACGCCCTTTTGGGCGTACCGCTCGATCAATGAATGCGCGCGCGCAATAGTGGCATCACGGTCAAATGAAAGCCGAGCACTTACTTCGGTGGATACGTAGCCGGGCACCAGTTCACTAATTTCACTGCCAATCTCGACAGCCACGCGGTCAACCGCATCATCAATGTCCTTACTTTCCTTGGCAATAGCGGCCAAGTGGGCGCGGCGCTGCTCTTGCTGAGCGGCTTGTAGGATGAGCGAAGGGTTCGTCGTTGCATCTTGTGGCGCAAAACGTCGGATGGCTTCAAGGTCGCCGGTATCGGCGACTACCGAGGTCATTTCTTTAAGCTGTGTTAGCAGGCTAGTGGCCATTCATTACTCCTTGCGTCGTTAGTCCTTTACTGTAGCAAGGCAGGCGCTCGCTGAATATTATCCGATGTGGGGGTATTGGATAAGTCAGGTGTTGGCGGAGAGGCTTGCCAAATAAAATCATCGCTGGATATCTCTCCGATTTTAAAGCGTGCGGCTTGTTCACGCATCCTTTCAGCTGCGGCTTCAAGCGACATTGCATCCTGGGCGGTGGTTTCAACCTGCTTGGTATTGGCCCGATTCACCTGGGTCTGTTCGTGCAGTGTTGAATTCAGATGTTCAATGTGGCGGTGCTGCTCATTAGCCGCATCAGCGATTTGAAGCATGATGCTATTGGCTTGTTCGGTCGTTTCAACAATCGCGTTCATGCCGTGGCTGGCCTTGTTGGATAAGGTATGGCCACGCTCAATACTGTTGCCTGATGCGACAAGCAAGGTTTGGATTTGGCGCGCAGCTTCAGCGCTGCGTGAGGCTAGTTGGCGTACTTCGCCCGCCACTACGGCAAAGCCTCGGCCTTGTTCGCCAGCGCGAGCGGCCTCTACAGAGGCGTTTAACGCAAGAATATTGGTTTGAAAAGCGATGGAATCAATAACGTTAACAATCTCATCGACTTCTTTTGAGCGTGCGTGAATCTCCTCCATGGTGGTCAGGAAGTTGGTCATTATCTGGCTACCGTCTTGGGTTTGTGATGCCGCCGTAGACGTTAGCTGGGTTGCATCGGCGGCAAAACCAGCGGTGGTGGCAACGTTCTCTGTCAGCTCATCCAGGTTAGCTGCGGTCGTTTCGTGGGATGCGTTTTGCTGGCGCGTTCGGATAGCAAGGTCTTCATTGCCTAGCGCCAGGCGTTGAGCGCTATCGAAAATATGGCGGCTATTACTATGAAGCTCTGACACGGTTTCAATGAGTGCACGCTGCATATTATCCAGCTCTTGGTAGAGCTGGCCTATTTCATTATTGCCTTGAGCCGGGACCTTAACGCTTAAATCACCCTCGGCCATTGTACGAAAGTGTGCGACCAAGCGGTTAATAGGTAATAGAACATGACGCTGTCCAATCCAGGCCATTAAACCTAGCAGTGCCAAGGCAATAGCAATGCCTCCTGACAGCAATTGACCAATCAACTGACCGCGGCGTTGAGCGTTAGTCATTAGCTCTGTACCCTGACGGTCAGCCAGTTGATAAAAGCTACGTGCCTCTTCGGTTAGGGCTTGGCTATGTGCTAACGCATCAAGCGTCAATTGCCGGTAGCCGCCGCGGTCACCTGTCTGAACGGCGTTTAATTGTTCATTCATCGTGCCAATAAGCGCTGTTGCCTGCTGCTCTATAGCGTCTCGAAGTGTCGGGTGAGGTGTTTCAGCGGTTGCTTCCAAAAACGTTGCCAGTGCTACTGCCATTTCAGAGAGCTCATTTTCGACCGCTTGAAGTGCCTCTGTCGGGTCTCCTAGCGAGGGGCGCAATTGGCGTTCAAGCGCTCTGTCCAAACGGTGCAACCCCTCAAGGCCCGCTATATGAAGCCGGTTTAGCGATGACGACTGTTGAACATTAACCTGTTCAAGAAGCGCTAAATCGTTCTGGCTCTGCTGCATCATTTTCCATGTCAGTAGGGCAAACATGAGCACACACAGTGCGACAAGCAGTAAGGCGGATAGGCTTAGCCAGCGTAGTGGGATATTTTTCAGCGCTCTAAAATTCATAGTGCTTCCATGAGTTGGTCTTGGAAAAGGCTTATGAATCCTAGGCTAAGCAGTTTATGTTTCAGTTTTTCGGGGCTGCGGTGCTTAATTTTCATCACCGCGTTACTATTAGCGGCCTATCGATTGCTGCCGTGCTTGATGGTGGCTAATTAATTCAGGGAGTCCTATGGAACTTAACCCACGACGGGTTGCTTTGCTGGTTGCTGCCAACACAGCGCTTGCCCCTTTTGCGATTGACGCCTATTTACCTGCGATTGGTGTGTTAGCGGAATCCGTTAATGCCAGCATTCATCACGCGGAGCTTTCGATTAGTGTGTTCCTGTTTGGTTTTGCCATTGGCCAACTTGTCTTTGGACCGCTTTCTGACCGGATAGGACGCAAGCCGGTACTCATGGGTGGTTTAGTCGTATTTATGCTGGCAAGCCTGATGATTACCACGGCTGATAGCCTCAACTCGCTTTTGTTTTGGCGATTTATCCAGGCGCTGGGTGGCGGAGCCTGCGTGGTTAACTCTGCCGCCATTGTACGCGACTGCTTTAGCGGCCGAGAGGCTGCCAAAGTGATGTCGACCATGGCCATGATCATGATGTTGGCTCCCCTGGTGGCACCGGCGGTGGGGAGTATGCTGCTGCATGTGGCAGGCTGGTGGCTGATTTTTGTTTTTCTTGCGGCATATGCCGGTTTTTTGCTTTGGCTGCTGGGGACGCGGTTACCCGAAACCCGTGATATGACACTGCCTGCAGCGTCGCCTCGTCAGGTGCTCGGCAATTATGTAAGCGTGCTGCGGCATAAAGAAGGCATGGGGTATATCTGTGCAGTGGCCGCCTCTTTTGCCGGTCTTTTCGCCTTTGTAACAGCATCGCCCTTTGTCTATCTTGATTATTTTGGTCTCTCTCCGGGGATGTATCCGCTGATTTTCGGGGTTAACGTCGTTGTTATTGCGCTCTCCAACCGCGTTAATATTTATATGCTGCGTCAACGCACACCCCAACAAAACCTGCGCTTGGGGTTAATGATCCAGATGATCGCGGGCTTGGGCTTGGTGATCGTTACAGCGCTGGATATGGTCACTCTATATACCGTTGTGCCTCTGGTGATGGTATTTACTGGCATGATTGGCTTGATCACTCCGAATGCCATCTCGTCACTGCTGGATCACTTTGGGCATATCAGTGCGACCGCAACGGCGTTGCTGGGTGGCATCCAGTTTAGCTGTGGCGCGCTTGCCGGGGTGTTGGTCGGGGCGTTTGAAGTCGCCCACCTGTGGCCCATGGTATTGACCATGCTGGGGGCGTCATTGTTGGGCAATATTGGCGTGCGGATGCTAACCGCCAATTCAGAACAAAGTCGCTAGTCGTTTTATCCTGTCGTAGTGTTCTCATTTGCTATACGACGTTTTGCGTATTTAACGATTTAGAGATTGTCATATTTCTGCAATGATACGTGTGCAAACTCTCCTTTGTGAAAGGCCAGAAGGCCAACTCTTCCGGTAAGCATCAGCTGGCCGGATATCAAACCAGAGGGGAACACGACGTGAAAAAGCATACGCTAAGTGTTGCAGTAGTAGCCGGTCTAGCGGTAGGTGTTTCAAGCGCTGCCATGGCTCGCGACACAATCCAAATTGCGGGCTCTTCTACTGTACTGCCGTTTGCAGGTATCGTGGCTGAAGAGTTTGGTAATACGTATTCTCAGTTTAATACGCCGGTAGTTGGTTCTGGTGGTTCAAGTGGCGGCCTTCGTCAGTTCTGCCAGGGCGTTGGTGAAAACACCATCGATATCGCTAACGCTTCTCGCTCAATTCGTAGCGGTGAGGTTGAGAGCTGTGCCGAAAACGGTGTTAACGAAATTATTGAAATCCAATTCGGCTACGACGGCATTGTATTTGCCTCGCGCCTTGATCGTGGCGAGTTTGCACTAACGCCTGAGCATGTTTTCAAAGCGGCGGCTGCTCAACTGCCGCAAAACGGCGAACTGGTTGATAACCCCTACACCCGCTGGTCTGAAATCGACAGCAACCTGCCTGACCAGGAAATCGTACTGGTTATCCCGGCTTCCAACCACGGTACGCGTGAAGTCTTTGAAGAGAAAGTCGTTCACCCGGGTTGTGACACTGTTGCTGAAGTAGAAGGCGATGCTTGCATCAACCTGCGTGGCGATGGCCGTATCGTTGAAATTGCCGGCGATTACACCGAAACACTGGCACGTCTGGATGCTCAGGAAGATGCAGTAGGTGTCTTCGGTCTTAGCTTCTACGATCAAAACCGTGACCGCTTGCAAGTGGCGACCGTTGATGGTGTAACGCCTAGCCTGGAAACGATTGGTTCTGGTGAGTATCCGGTTTCTCGTCCGCTGTTCTTCTACGTGAAAGGCGAGCACATTGACGTGATTCCTGGCCTGGCGGAATACACGGAGTTCTTCCTGAACGAAATGACCTCTGGCTATGGCAGCCCGCTGGAAGACGCTGGTCTGATCCCGATGGATGAGAGCGAGCGTAGCCAAGTGCTTGAGCAGTTCGAATCCCGTACGGTCGTAAGCGTCGACTAAGTGCGGCACTGCTTCAGATTCGGTGTACCTTATTAAGTTTGTTTTTGCGCCAGCATCATGCAGTTGATGCTGGCGCTTAAACGTAGCAAGTCAAAGGCGGAAAGATAATGAGCAACTTTGCCTTGATAGCCACGCTGTTGGTGTTGATGGCCTTGGCATACCATTTAGGCTTGACGCGCAGCCGTGCGGTTGCGGCAACTCAAGATGTACGAATGCATTCGCGGCCGGGCTATTACGGTACGCTTGTGGCGCTTTGGTGCGGCTTGCCTGCACTCGCTATATTTTTGTTATGGTCATTTTTAGCCCCTCAGTTAATCGACATGCTGGTTATTCAGCAGTTGCCTACTGACATGGTTGCCAGTATGAGCGACCGTGAAATGCAAACGTTTCTGGATCGTGTAACTGCCTTGGCAAACGAACGTGGCGTAGCGGGTGGTGGTAGTCCTGAAGAGTGGGCCGCTGCGGCACATATGGCAAGGCTCCAAACGTTTGAAAATTTTAGCCTGGTGGCATTAGTCGCCGTGCTATCTGTGGCGGGCCTGGTCATTGCACGGCGGCGTATCACGCCCCAGTGGCGCGCCCGTAACCAGGTTGAACGGGTTATTATGTTTGCGCTAGCCGCAAGCTCGGCTGTCGCTATATTTACAACGATTGGCATTGTGCTCTCCATGCTGGGCGAGGCAATGAAGTTCTTTAGTTTTATTAGTCCCGTCGACTTCTTTTTTGGCACTACCTGGAACCCTCGATTTAGCACCTCTGGTACCTCTGACCAAGGGGAGTTTGGTTTATTACCCCTCCTCTGGGGCACCATAATGGTCAGTGGCATTGCACTGTTGGTAGCGATTCCTGTTGGGTTAATGACCGCAATCTACATGGCAGAGTACGCGCCGCCCTGGTTGCGCAATGTGGCCAAGCCGGTGATTGAGATTTTGGCGGGTATCCCGACCATTGTTTATGGCTTTTTCGCGCTGATGGTTGTGGGCCCCTTTCTCTCCGCTTTTGGTGATCTGATTGGCATTAATATTCGCACAACCAGCGCGATAACAGCGGGCCTGGTCATGGGGATCATGATCATTCCTTTTGTCTCCTCGCTGTCTGACGACATTATTACCCAAGTGCCTAAGTCGCTGAGGGATGGTGCATTAGGTTTGGGCGCCACCAAGTCAGAAACGATTCGACAGGTGGTATTGCCCGCCGCGCTTCCCGGCATTGTGGGGGCTTTTTTGCTGGCAGCTAGCCGCGCGATTGGGGAAACCATGATTGTGGTATTGGCCGCTGGTAATAACCCTGTACTGCATGCCAACCCTTTCGAGGCGGTATCGACTATTACCGTAACGATTGTTAACCAATTGACCGGGGATATGGATTTTGCAAGCCCCCAGTCCCTGGTTGCGTTTGCCCTCGGTCTTACCCTGTTTGTGATCACCTTAGGCCTAAACGTCATCGCACTGGTTGTCGTGCGTAAATATCGCCAGCAATACGAGTAAGTGACTATGTCCATAACGATTGAGCAGCGCCGGCAACACCGGCTGATGACGATAGAAAAGTCGCTGGCGAAACGGCATCGTAAAGAAAACAGCTTTCGGCGGATGGGACTTGCCGCCGTTATTACCGGTATGGTGCTGGTCGCCATCCTGTTTATCAGCATACTGATGCGTGGTGTGCCAGCGTTTTGGCAAGCCACCATGTACATGGATGTGTATTTCGACCCTGAGATTATCCAGCTTGAGCCCAAGCCTGAACGCGCTAGTGGCGAGAGCCAGTTTGAGTTTGAAGAGCGTTTTTTACAGTGGGAAACACAAGCAGGGCTGGTCAATTGGCAATCCTTAATTGATAACGCTCTGGAAGAGGCGTTGGGGGTAGAGGTAGAGGGGCCGCAGTTACGTGATCTGCGTGCGCTTGTCACCTCTGGCGAGCGCTATGCGTTGCGTGATCGGTTTGTTGAAGATCCTTCGCTGTTGGGGCAAACCGTCGAACTCAAGATGCTGGCGAGTGCGAACGTGGATGTCTGGATCAAAGGCAATATTGATCGTGATTTGCCTGATGCACGCCAACAGCTAAGTGCTCAAACGCGTGCCTGGGCTGACCAGCTTGAAGCGTCTGGTGTCATTCGTAACGCGTTTAGTACCTCGTTATTTTTAAATACTGACTCACGCAGCTCTTTGGCATCAGCGGGCCTGGCCGGTGCCTTTATGGGGTCGCTGTTTATGATGATCATCGTCATCGCGCTGTCTGTGCCGTTAGGGGTATCAAGCGCTATTTATCTGGAAGAGTTTGCGCCCAAGAATCGCTTAACCGATCTAATTGAAATCAATATCAATAACCTGGCAGCGGTTCCTTCCATTGTGTTTGGTTTGCTGGGCGCATCTATCTTTATTGGCTATTTAAGATTGCCTATTTCAGCGCCGCTGGTAGGGGGGCTGGTGCTTACGTTGATGACGTTACCGACCATTATTATCGCTACGCGGGCATCGTTACGCTCCATTCCGCCCTCTATTCGTCAAGCGGCGTTGGGGATTGGGGCATCGCGAGTGCAGACGGTATTTCACCACGTATTGCCCTTGGCGCTTCCCGGTATTTTGACAGGCTCTATTTTGGGTGTTGCTCAAGCATTGGGGGAAACAGCGCCCTTGCTTCTGATCGGTATGAACGCGTTTGTCGCGAGTGTGCCAGCAACACCGTTGGATCAATCAACCGCGCTGCCAGTACAGATTTATCTATGGCAAGGCAATGAGCTGCGTAATTTCTTCGAAGCACGCACGTCTGCGGCCATCATTGTATTGCTGGGACTAATGTTAAGCTTGAATGCATTGGCGATTTGGTTGCGTAAAAAATTCGAGACGAGGTGGTAAGTGAATACTTCAACAGAGCCGATGACAACAACTCCCATGGTTAGCGTCGGGGGCGGTGAAAGCCGCACCAGCAAGGCGAAAGACAAGGTCAAAATGAGTGCCGAAGCCGTTAAGGTGTTTTACGGTGACTCTCAGGCAATTAACGGTATTGACCTGGATATCTACGAAAACGAAGTGCTAGCCTTTATTGGGCCTTCCGGTTGCGGTAAATCGACATTTTTACGCTGCTTAAACCGCATGAATGACACCATCGATATCTGTCGTGTTGAAGGCAAGATTACATTAGATCAAAACGATATTTATGCGGCTAACCGTGATGTAGTATTGCTGCGCGCTCAAGTGGGGATTGTGTTCCAAAAGCCGAACCCCTTCCCGAAATCCATCTACGAAAATATTGCATATGGGCCGCGCTTGCACGGCTTGGCTCGGCGTAAGGCCGAGCTTGACGATATTGTAGAAAGCAGCCTGCGCCGCGCAGGGCTTTGGGAAGAGGTAAAAGACCGTCTTGATCAGCCAGGTACCGGGTTGTCAGGTGGTCAGCAGCAGCGTTTGTGTATTGCACGAACGGTAGCGGTAAGCCCGGATGTCATTTTGATGGATGAGCCGTGCTCTGCACTTGACCCGATTGCCACGGCTAAAGTGGAGCAGCTGATTGATGAGTTAAGTGAGAGCTATACCATCGTCATGGTTACTCACAATATGCAGCAGGCTGCTCGAGTGGCAGACCGCACTGCGTTCTTCCATATGGGCGACCTGGTCGAAGTGGATAGCACTGATCAGATATTCACTAATCCCCAGGACCAGCGTACTCACGACTACATTACCGGGCGGTTTGGATAAGCAACAACTTCCTGGCGTGAGTGGTAGGAAAGCGCGGGGCTAACGCTGTAAGGCGTTGGCCCCGCGTCGTTTATGTTAGTCGATAAGCTCAACGGCAACCGCTGTGGCCTCGCCGCCACCAATACACAGGCTGGCAATGCCACGTTTGCCGCCTTGAGTACGTAGGGCATGAATAAGCGTGGCAATGATGCGTGAACCGGTAGAGCCAACCGGGTGCCCTTGGGCGCAGGCGCCACCAAAAATATTGACCTTGCTGTGAGGTAAGCCCAGATCGTCCATTGCCATTAGCGTCACCACGGCAAAGGCTTCGTTAATCTCAAATAAATCGACGTCGCCGACGCTCCAGCCAAGCTTTTTCATCAGGCTTTCTATGGCGCCTACCGGGGCAATCGTAAACTCGCTGGGGTGGCGAGCGTGGGTTGCATGCCCCAGCATTCTGGCTAATGGCTTCACGCCGTGGCGTTCGGCTGCTTCTGCGCTTGCCACGATAAGCGCTGAAGCGCCATCGGAGATAGAGCTGGCATTTGCTGCGGTGATGGTGCCATCTTTAGAAAAGGCTGGTCGCATGTGGCGAATTTTGTCGAGTTTGGCTTGAAACGGTTGTTCATCATGTTCAATAAGCGTGTCGCCTTGGCGCGTAGATACGGTGACGGGCGCCATTTCAGCATCCAGTTGCCCACCGTTGGAAGCAGCGATAGCGCGCTCGAGCGAGGCAATGGCAAAATCATCCAAACGCTCCCGCGTGTAGCCTCGCCGTGAAGCGATATCCTGAGCGAAAACGCCCATTAATGTGCCCGTTTCAGCATCCTCAAGGCCATCCAGAAACATGTGGTCTTTGAGTTCGCCGTGGCCTAACCGATAACCGCCGCGGGCTTTGGTCAGCACGTAGGGGGCGTTGGACATGGACTCCATGCCCCCCGCCAGTAGAATTTGCCCGCTACCCGCTTTAATCACGTCGTGGGCGAGCATGGCGGCCTTCATGCCCGAACCGCATAGCTTGTTAATCGTCATTGCGCCGCACGCATCTGGTATGCCGGCCTGACGCATGGCTTGGCGAGCGGGGCCTTGTTTGACACCCCCCGGAAGCACGCAGCCCATAATGCCTTCATCAATGGCATCGGGCTCAATGCCCGCGCGTTGAACCGCTGCACGAATAGCAACCGCGCCCAGTCCAGGGGCGCTCATGCTCGATAAGTTGCCCATCATGCCTCCCATGGGGGTGCGTGCAGCGGATAGAAATACGATATCGGTTGCAGTATTCATTAGCTAACTCCTTAGGATTTATTGTGATTATTCTGCTGGGCGGTAAGCGATGCGTTGACCCGTTGGCGGGGCTGTGGTTTTCTCGTAGATAACCAAGCAAGCGCTAGTGTGAGTGAAATGAATGTAATAAATGCATCTGTGCGCCGCAAGGAATTGACGCGTTTAGCGGCTCAGCTCTTTGTCCAAGAGGGCTTTGATCGTACCACTGTACGTATGCTGGCGCAGGAAATGGGGATCAAGTCCGGCAGCCTGTTTCATCACTTCAAGGATAAACAGGAAATCCTTGCTGCGGTGATCGAGGAAGGAATGCAGAATGCGCTAATGATTGCTCGTCAATCGATTGAGCGCTGCTCGTCTGACCCTGAAGCGCGGCTGCGGGCGATGGCACGTGCTCATCTGGAAACGCTGTTTACCGACCGCAATTCTCATGTAGTGGCCCTGTTTGAATGGCGGCGCCTGGACCCTGCCGCTAGCGCACACTTAAGCCATTTGCGCGATGCATATGAGGCTTTGTGGGTGCAGGTTATAGACGATGCTTTGGAAGCGAAGCTTATCCGTGGGGATCGCTTTCTGGTTTCGCGATTTATATTGGGTGCCTTGAACTGGACCGTGCGCTGGTATGACCCTGGTGGCCCACGTACGCCAGATGACCTTGCGGATGAGTTGGTGGCGATGATCATGGCGCGCTAAGCGCTATTTTTTAAGCAACCAGCCAGCGTCCTCAATGCTTTTTTCTAGCAGTAGTAAATAGGCACTTTCTGCCAGCGACTCGTCTGTGTATTTCCTCGACCAACGTATAACCCTTTAACGCGGTAGATAGCTTGCGCTTCCTGCGGATTGCTTTTAGCGTTGAGGTTATCTGTGGGGTTCCGTTAACGTAAACTGAAAGCAATGTACGCATGACTTAAAACGTTACCCCGTCTGTTGCAAGACTGCTCATTACCAACAACATAAGAGAGCCATCATGACAGCGACACCACTCCCCGATTATTCGGGTTATCTTGAGCATTTCTCAATCGGCCAGATGGTTGCCCGTCTGGATGATCATCAGGACGGCCAGCTCAATGCTTTTGAAGCGTGCTGTGGACGCCATGTGCGAGCGGGGTGCGGAGAAGTGCTGGCGCTGATTCATGAGGATGCCCAAGGTGTAACGCACACCCTGACGTATGCCGAGCTGGACGAACAGAGTGGCAAACTGGCGGGTTGGTTGGTAGCGCAAGGCCTAAAAGAGGGAGACCGCATTGCCTGCATGCTGCCTCGGTCAGAGGCGTTGCTGATAGCTGTGCTTGCTACCTGGCGGATAGGAGGCGTATATCAGCCGCTATTTACAGCCTTTGGGCCTGATGCAGTGGATTACCGTTTGGGCCGGGCAGATACCAAACTGGTGATCACCGATCACGCCAACCGCGATAAATTTGACGGCTTGAGTCAGTGCCCGTCAATACTGACGGTGGGAGGGGCGAGCCGCGAACATCCAAATGATCTGGATTGGCAGGCTGCCTTGGCGCACGTGTCAATGACGGCCCAGCCGCCTCGCCTTGATCCTACCCAGCCTTTTTTGCAAATGTTCACCTCGGGTACCGTGGGCAAGCCCAAGGGTGTGGCCGTACCGCTTTCGGCAATGACCGCCTTTGCGCTGTATATGGAACTTGCCGTTGACCTGCGTGATGATGACTGCTTCTGGAATATGGCGGACCCTGGGTGGGCGTATGGCCTTTACTACGCCATTACCGGACCGCTGCTGTTAGGTGTGACCACGCATTTCTGCGAAGCCGGGTTTAGTGCCGAAGGGGCGCTTGACTTTATGAAACGTCACCGGATCACCAATTTTGCGGCAGCCCCCACGGCCTATCGTTTAATGAAGGCGTCAGGGTTGTTCGATGATGCCTATCAAACGTTATCGCTGCGCGCTGCCAGCTCGGCAGGCGAGCCGTTAAATACTGAAGTGGTCAACTGGGTCGAAAAATCGCTTGGCTGTTCAGTGATGGACCACTACGGGCAAACCGAAACGGGCATGACCTGCAACAATCATCATACCCTTGATCACCCCAAGCATGTAGGTGGCATGGGCGTACCTTTGCCGGGCTATCGGCTGGCCATTCTGGATGCAGAGTATAATGAGTTGCCAGCGGGAGAGCCGGGCGTACTGGCCGTGGATATTGAGCATTCGCCGGCGCATTTTTTCCAAGGGTATACGTGGCAAGAGAAAAATCCCTTTGTGAAAGGCTATTATCTGACCGGCGATGTAGTGATCTGTAATGAGGATGGTTCGTTCCAGTTTGCAGGCCGTGATGATGACATCATTACCACCGCTGGCTACCGGGTAGGACCTACCGATGTGGAGAATAGCGTCATGATGCATCCTGCCGTGGCGGAATCTGCGGCGGTCGGGCAGCCTGATGAAATTCGCGGCGAGGTGATCAAGTCCTATATTGTGCTTCGCGAAGGGTACGAGCCAAGCAATGAGCTGGCTGAGGCGATTCGCCAGCAGGTGCGTGAACGTCTATCTGCCCATGCGTTCCCTCGGGTCATTGAATTCGTCGAGGAGCTGCCTAAAACGCCTAGCGGCAAGATCCAACGCTTCAAGCTACGTGCGCAAGCGGTTGAACAAACCGGCCATAACAATTAATCAATCCAGGGAGAGCCATTATGCAGATAAAGGAGAGCACGTTTTTAATTACCGGGGCGGCGTCTGGGTTGGGCGCAGCAACGGCTGAGCGGTTGGTGGCTGCTGGCGCCAAGGTGGTGCTGTGTGATGTAAGCGACAGTATTCGCCGTCATGCTGCCCAACTAGGAGAGCGCGCAAAAGCCTGTACGGCCGATATTACCTCTTCAGAGCAGATGCAGCAGGCGTTCGAGGTCGCTGCCAAATTGAGCGAAGAAAAAGGGCTCGCGGGTGTTATTCACTGTGCTGGCGTGATTAGCGTGGCCAAGCTAGTGGATCGGGAGGGTAATCCGGCTGACCTAGATGCCTATGCCAAAACAATCCATATCAATCTGGTAGGCACCTTCAACGTCATGCGCTTAGCAGCGGCGGCCATGGCAAAAAACACGCCCAATCAGGATGGCGAGCGTGGCGTGATTATTAACACGGCATCTATTGCCGCCTTCGATGGCCAGGTGGGGCAGTGCGCTTACAGCGCCTCTAAAGCAGGCGTAGTGGGGATGAGTTTGCCTGCCGCTAGAGAGCTTTCTCGGCATGCTATTCGTGTCATGGCGATTGCGCCGGGCGTGTTTGAAACGCCGATGATGGGCGACATACCTGATGAAGCCGCCCAAGCGCTTGCCGCCTCCGTTCCTTTTCCAAAGCGGCTAGGCAGGGCGGAGGAGTTTGCCCAGCTAGCCGAGCATATCATTGTTAATTCCATGCTTAATGGTGAGGTGATTCGGTTGGACGGTGGTATTCGGATGCAGTGAAAGCGCATCCGTTGCTTAGACATCAACTCGCCAGCAATTCGGCTGGCGAGTTTTTTGCGTTTAGCCGATCAATTCTCAATGCTTCGACCAAAGGACTAGCGTTAATGTGGCTTTAATTCAAACGCTCGCTTGACTCGCTTTGCGGTGCGCGCTAGCTTTCAAACATGTGTTTGAAAGCTGTTTTTTTGAAATCCAGCGCTGCTTTCAATTCCCCGTTTAGGAGAAGTGCTATGCCAAGTTATCAGGCCCCTCTGCGTGATATGCGTTTCGTCATGGACGAAATGCTTGATTATCCTGCTCACTACGCTGCATTGCCAGAAGGTGATGACGCTTCACCCGACGTAGTGGCCGCCATTCTGGAAGAGGGCGCGCGCTTTTCTCGTGATGTTCTCCTGCCAATTAATCAAAGCGGCGATGAAGAGGGTTGTGTGCTAGAGGGAGGTGAGGTGAAAGCGCCTCAAGGCTTCAAGGAGGCGTACCAGCAGTACGTAGAAGGCGGTTGGCCAAGTCTGGCGGCTGATCCCGAGCACGGTGGGCAAGGGTTGCCGCCTTCGCTTGCTATGGTGCTTTCGGAAATGATCTGCGCGACCAATTTAGCTTGGGGTATGTATCCAGGGCTTTCTCATGGTGCCGCTGACGCGCTGCGCCATCATGGCACCGACGAGCAGAAAGCGACGTATCTTACCAAGCTGGTGGAAGGCGTTTGGACGGGCACCATGTGCTTAACAGAGCCTCACTGTGGTACCGATCTCGGGTTAATCAAGACTCGCGCCGTGCCAGCTGCTGGAGAGGCTTATACCATTACCGGCACCAAGATATTTATCTCCGCTGGTGAGCATGACTTGGCCGAAAACATTGTCCATCTGGTGCTCGCCAAATTGCCTGATGCGCCAGAAGGGTCAAAAGGTATTTCACTCTTTGTCGTGCCTAAGTTTTTACCTGATGCAGATGGCAATCCCGGTGAGCGCAATGGGGTAACCTGCGGCTCCCTGGAACATAAAATGGGCATTCATGGTAACGCGACGTGCGTTATGAACTTTGATGGTGCCACTGGTTATCTGGTTGGGCCGCCTAATAAAGGGCTGGTGTGCATGTTTACCATGATGAATGCTGCGCGCCTTGGCGTGGGTATCCAAGGGCTTGGTCTCATTGAAGCCAGTTTTCAAAATTCGTTGAGTTACGCCCGTGACCGCCTACAGATGCGTGGTTTGTCAGGCAAGCAGGCGCCCGAAAAACCTGCCGACCCGATTATCGTTCATCCGGATGTGCGCCGGATGCTGCTAACGCAAAAAGCGTTTGCCGAAGGTGGGCGCATGCTGGTGCTTTACGCTGCCCAGTTGCTGGACACCGTTGAGCTTGGTCAGCCTGGTGAAGAAAAAGAGCGTGCTGAAACCTTGCTGGGACTGCTTACGCCGATCGTTAAAGCGTTTCTAACGGAAGTTGGTTTTGAGAGTACTAATGAAGGCGTACAAATTTTTGGTGGTCACGGCTTTATTAAAGAGTGGGGAATGGAGCAGTTAGTGCGTGATGCACGTATTACGCGGCTCTATGAAGGTACTACCGGCATTCAGGCGCTTGACCTGCTGGGGCGAAAAGTGCTGATGAGCCAAGGGGAGTCGCTTAAGGTCTTTACCAAAGAGGTTCATAAATTCTGTAAAGCCGAGGCTGATAACCCTGCGCTTAAAGAGTTTGTTACGCCGCTGTCTAAGCTCAACGCAGAGTGGGGTGAGCTGACGATGGGGGTTGGCATGAAAGCGATGCAGGATCGTGAGGAAGTTGGGGCGGCAAGTGTCGACTACCTGATGTATTCCGGCTATGTCGCGCTTGCTTATCTGTTTGCGCGAGCGGCTAAACAAGCATCTGTTGCGCTTGAAGGTGATGATAAGGCGTTTTATGCCGCCAAGCTTAATACTGCGCGATTCTACTATCAGCGGCTACTGCCGCGTACGAAAGCGCATGCGCAGATGATCCAGGCCGGTGCTGGCAGCTTAATGGCTATCTCCAGCGAAGATTTTGGTCTGGGCTTTGAGATCTAGCATGTAGTGTGTGCAGGCACGCTTTGGTTATTCGCCAAACGTTTTTATCAGTACTGTGTTCGGTGGTTTGCGGCAGTCTCTTGTTATGGAGCATATCCATCAAGCAGGCCTGCCGCTTTTTTATAGGGCGCTGGATCTTTTTAAAGATAGTGCTTGCCAAACGTCCGACGAATCCGTAAAGTACGCATCCGCTGCCGGGGACGCCCAGCGTTGCCAGCGGTGAAGAAGGTGAAAACCTTCGGTTTGTCAGGAAGTTAGCGAGGTTTAAGTCGCTTGCTTCATCCGCTGAAAACAGCGGTTGACAAATATCAGGAAATGCGTAGAATACGCCTTCCTCGCTGAGGCAGGCGGCTCCGGTCATCGAGTCGAA
>NZ_VIFN01000029.1:0-4472 GCF_013183775.1 Halomonas hibernica | reverse complement strand
AGTCGTGACTGGGCAACGGGAGCAGATCGAACAGATCGAGAAGCGCCTAGCCACGGCAGTGGCACAGGCCGAGCGCTTGAGCCGGGCGGGCGGACTGCGGAGCTGGACGCGCCCGGCAGCGATCACGGTGGCCGTGATGCTGACCGTCAGCGCCCTGGTGGGGAGTGGCCTCCTGCTAACCGACTGGCAGATCAACAAGCGCATTCAGCACCTACAGACCCTGAACGCGGAGATCCAGCGGGCCGAGAACCAACCGAGACTGCCCCAGGGCGTGGAGATTCGCACGATCAATGGCCAGACCTACTTAGTGGGGATCGACGCCCAGCAGGCGTGGGTCGGTACCGTGGGCGAGGGAGCCGAGAAACAGCCCGTAATACGGCTAACGGAGGAGTGACACATGACGGAACTGGAAACCCTGCTATTGCGGCAGTTAGAGCAGCAGCAGCTCGACTCAGAGCGGCTAGTGAGCGTCTTATCAAAACAGCTACAGAGCTTGCAAAAGGTGCTGGTCGAGCAGCAGAACGACAGCGAGGAGCTACGCCGAGCACTGCACCAGAGCGACCAGAGGAACGCGGCAGCGGTCGACAAACTGACCAAGCGCTTCGAGGCGCTGACCGAGCAGCTGACCGCCTTACGGATGCGGTAAAACAGACGGCTCAGGACTATCAAGCGCGGCTTGCCCAACAGGCCCAGCAGCAGCGCAAGGCCCAGCAGCAGGCCGAATTGGCTAGACAGCGTGAGGCGCGTCACAAGCATGCTGAACCCATCGTCAATGAGTTTACGGCGCTCTGCCGGAAGCGCTCGCTTGGCATGGCTGGCTACCGAGACACCAGCAGCGACTGGAAGGACACACCGCAACAGCTGCGAGAGCAGGTTGATAACTACAACGCCATGCCCGAAGCGGCACAGCGGCGCGTGCTGGCTGACATGAAGGACGACCCGGCCAAGGCTAAGGGCATGGCCGATCTACTCCAGCAGCGCGCCTTGGTGCGCAGCCGGGATCATGGTTTAGGGATGTGACCCTACCGCTGTTTGGCTTCGTTGAGCAGCCGTAAGGCGGCGTCCTCGTAGCTCTCCCCTACCCGCGCCTTGGCTTCGATGATGGCTCTAGGAATGCCGTAGATGGCCCCTGAGGCGTTTTTGTCCTTCCCTTTGGCGTTTCCACTGGTTTTGGGTTTTTGTGCCTTCACGGGCTTTTCTGAGGGCTTCTCGCCGAAGGTAAACACCAAATGAGAGACGCGCCGCCCGGTTTTGCGCTGTGACCACTTCACCCACATTGGCGAGAGTTCGTTGACTTGTTCTACTGCAATATCAAGGACTCGTTTTTTAAAGTCCTTGATGGCCGGATACTTCCCATCCAGCTGGAAGGCATCGCGTAGCCATTCGATGGATACCTCGCGCTCGCCAGCGTCCCGCCACTGGCACAGCAGCTCATAGAGCCGTATGGCGTGGGCGCTATCCATATGGGCTACGTCAGCCAGCGCATAGCGAGTGAATTGCTCTGTCAGCTGAGACAGGTAGGGCACCATGTCTGTACCGAAACGCAGTGCCACCATGCCCTCCGCCTCTCGATACTCCACCGTCTGAACCCAGCGTGTGAGGCGCACTTTTGCTCTTCCCTTGCCGTTGGGGGCTTCTCGCAACGTCACTTCGCGGCGGTAGAGGCGTTCAGAAGCTGATTTTAGATTCTGGTAGGCCGTACCTAGCTGAGTGCCCGTCATGTCCGCGATCTGCTGAGCGCTGACCTTGTAGAGCTGCTGGTCAGTTAAGGGAGCATCGCGCCGTACTTGGGCTATGCAGGCCAGCACGATGCGTTGTTCATAGACGCTCAGGCGGTAGGATGCTTCAACCAAGGCATTTGATTTGTAGATTAGGGCTGTATCCAAAAGAGGTACCATTAAAGGACTGTTTGTAATGAGTCCTTTAATACCATCAATCCGTCCCCTTTACAACCATCAATCCGTCCCCTTTTAACCATCAATCCGTCCCCTTTTAACCATCAATCCGTCCCTTTTTAAGCCGAATAACCTTTTTGAATCAATAGTTTATATCGCCTAAAAGGGAAAAGGGAAAAGGTACAGAAAAGAGCGCACATGCGCTCGCCTGCCCTCCGGTCGTCGTTCCTCCTCCCTCCGCCCCCGCTATCGCGGGCCTAAACCCCCACCCCTAAAATGCCTCGGCAAAGCCGAGAAGGGCCGCTTTCGAGCTGCCTAGCGGCAGCTGCGCGGCCCGGTGGCCGGACAAGCCGGGCTAGCTGGTCGACGGCATCAAGCAACCCCAACCCCTGTTTAGCAGGAAAGGGGGGCGGTCGAGCTTCTCGCATCGCCCCGGCAATAGCGGCACTGTACGGACGGTGGCCTGCTGGTTTGGCATGGCCTAGCGGCCATAAACCCCAGCCAGCCCCCCCGGCTTTTTGTCTCACTGGTGAGACTCCGGCACCTGTAAGCAGTACATTTTAATGACGGTCGACAGTTGTTAAAATAACTGCCGTCAGTCGCTTGAAAAGACTGTTTAGACAGTCTATATTTAGATTGTCGCCAGTCATTTTAAAGGGTTGTCTATTATGCAATTTAGAGAAAAGGGCCGGAAGCTTCAGTGCATCCGTAGCGAGTACCTCCCTGAACGTAAGCGCACCGTTGGCCGCATCGTCGCCAGCCAAGACAAGTATCTGAAGACAGTCTCTGAAGAGGTATGTCGACAGTTAAAAAAAGAGGAAGTCGACAGTCTAAAAAAATACCTGTCTAGTCGGGAAGAAAAAAGGACAGTCGACAAGCTAGAATTTAGACTGTCTTATCTTGACAGTATGATTAATGAGGCAGTCGAAGCGCTGGAGGTCGACAGCCTTCGTGATGGGCTGTCTAACGAGCAGGCTGAGCGTATATGGGCAGCCCATGAGCGCCTTTCTAAGGCGCTGCGGCGTCACGGCTTCAAGAAGCCTAAAGCCGCACCCAAGGCGAAGGTTGTGCGGGATGAGGAGCAGCCCGGTTTGCCCTTGAGTGACGACTGAGCTGAGTTCGGGCTATACTGGTGAAGCTGGCTTTAGGTGTATAAGCCAGCCTACCCTGTCTGACAAAATCGCTGACGCTCTTTGTCGACAGGGGCTGGTGAGGGGCGCTGCCCCTTCAATCCCCGAACCCCAACCCCGGAGGCATGGCCATGCCTGACCAACCTAGCCGCCGACAGCTTTCCCAGCGTGTAACGCTGCGGCTGCCCGACGACACCGCCGCCCATTGGCGGCAGGCCGCCAAGGCCGCGGATAAGTCGCTGAGCGACTGGCTACGGCAACGTGTTGACGGTGCCGAGGCCGTGCAGACGGGACTACGCCGACAGCCTCGACGGTTGCGAACACTGACCGCTGACCCCGCGCTTTTACGACAGCTAGCCGCCATCGGTAGCAACATTAACCAGATGGCTCGCGTGCTGAACAGTGTGGGTCTATCCCCTGCTGACCATACCCGGCTACTGGCTGAGCTGGCCGCGATGCAGCGAGAGCTGCACCGACTGGCCGAGCTGCCCCGCTACGATCCTGCTGACCAAGGTGAGGAGGTCTAGCCGTGCATATCAAGTTTTTGTCGCATGGTCAGGGCAGCGCTCGCGGTGCCGTCAACTACCTGTTAGGCGAGCGTGACCACAATGGTGAGGAGCGCGCCGAGGTAACGGTATTGAGTGGCGACCCGCACCTAGTGGCGGAGGTAGCCGACGCCAGCGCGCACCAATGGCGCTATACGTCTGGCGTTATCGCCTGGTCGCCAGAGGACAACCCGACCCCCGAGCAAATTAACCAGGTTGTGCAGGATTTTGAGCGCACCGCGTTTGCCGGCCTCGATCCCGACCAGTACGCGACATGCGCGGTTCTGCACAGAGAGCAAGACGGAACGGCCCATATTCACACGTTGACCGCCCGTGTTGAGCTGTCGACAGGCAAGGCGCTGAACATCGCCCCACCGGGCCATGAAAAGACGTTTGACCCGCTGCGCGACTATTGGAACCACTCACAAGGCTGGGCGCGCCCAGACGACCCTGAGCGATTCCGGTACGTACAGCCCGGCCATGAACCCCACCGAAGCCACCCAGACAGGCACCCCAAGACCCGCGCTGAGATCACCGCCCATATCGAAGCGCTTGCCGCTGATGGACTGGTGACGAACGCCAAAGAAGTACGTCAGGAGCTTGCCGACATCGGCGAGATCACGCGAGCCAGCAAGGACTATGTGAGCGTGCGGCCTCATGGCGAAGACAAGCCCATCCGGCTGCGAGGAGAGCTATACCGTGACAACTGGACTATCGACCAAACCCTTGAGCGAGAAGCTCGCCGAGCGCAGAGCGCAGCAGCTGGCCGAGATGGACAGCGTGACCCAGACGCAGCTGAGCGAGCACGAAAACGCCTTGAAGCAGCAACTGGCCGCCGCGAGGCATACCACCGAGAGCGCTATCAACGACCTGAACCACAGCTTGAGCAAGCAGTTGAACTC
>NZ_VIFN01000028.1:0-4853 GCF_013183775.1 Halomonas hibernica | reverse complement strand
CTCATCTAATTGCTCGGCCGTAAAGCAAGGTTCTAGATTATTCGTTTGAGGGTTAATTTGAAAATCAACAATACTATGACCTCTGTGCCTATCGTTAACATAGATATCAACATCATACTGACCGGCATCACGTTGCTCTGTATCGTTAAAACGAGAAAGATTTCCTTGTGTGCTGCTCCATCCTTTTAACAAGGAATCATCAAAAATATACTCTGTTTGAGCAAAACTCGCTTTATTAGCAGAAAGAAAAATAATCGTGAACAGGAACAGCGATAACCCAGGTGACCTTGCCTTAAGGGTGTAAAGCATGGGTGATCTCCTCAATCGACCCATAATCATTAATTAATCGCGCCTTAAGGGTTATTTCTCCACTTGGGGGCGAGCCAGATAGCTTAGCCGTCTAGCTATCTTTACTGTAAGGAGCCAGCATGGTTGTCTGTAGGTCTATAGCTCGCCCATTAGATGTTACTGTGGCTCCACTAAAAGAGGCGTAATAAGGGCTTGTGTTTTCGACATTTATAGCCCAATCATGCCCTCCATTATTTACGAGCGTAAATGCAATACTATCAGGATGAAAAGTAGGGTTATTCTTTAATCCAGAGGGTCGATAAAAAAATTTAATCTGATTGCGTAATAAAAATTGCAAATGATTGGTGTTTGAGTATTCAGAGCTGCTCGGCGGAATCTGAAGCACATTGAGGTAAAAAATACTTTCTCTATCTGAAGGCAGGTCATTGCCCGTGTAAAGCACACGCAAGGTCTGGCTCCCCATGGGATCTACTCTTGCAATAGTCGGGGTGACAATAAAAGGCGCATCAGCTTCGCCTGGACCTATACTGTTCTCATCAGCATCTATCCATGCTTGAACGATATTCGGGAAGTCATCTGAACTCGATATTTCTACACTTTTACCCGTACTCGTAGACTCATAAATGACACGCGTGCCTGTAATAATCAGACTGGCATGTGTCAATCCGGGCAGAGAAAAAATCAAGAATAACAATAGAATTTTTTTAGATGCAGATATTGATTTACTTGTCATGTGGCGCCTTTTTTGTAAAGAAGAGAAACAAAGGGCAGCTAGATAGCCGAGATGTTAATTCGACTATCTAGCAGTTACATAACTTTATGGCTGTACGTTTATTCGTATCGTACGGTGTACATTACGGCTCCTGTAACGGGCCCCACCCCCACGGAAGCATCCTCAGAAATGTATTGAACGGCATAGGTTCCTGAAGCGGTTGTATCACCTGCGGCTAGCTCTATAGTTCCGGCATCGACGGGGCCATTGCTAAAGTCCACGGGAGTACCACCGGGTGCGTTCAGAAGCTGAAGAGCTACGCCAGTAGCTCTGGAAGCTGCAGTGTTGCTCAAGTTGCCCGTTGAGGTAGGGTTTACCGCAGCAAAACGGGTGGTGTAAGTTTCATCCGCCGCTCCAGCGGCACAGTCAACCAGGTTGATATTAAAGGAAGTCTCACCACCAGGGGTCCCAACAGCACCGTCTAAATCAGCTTGAGGTATACTCGACAGCAAAATTACAGGATCTGCTGATCCCTCAACGTTCACTGTACAAGTTTGGGTGGTGACTTCACCATCGAATGTAATGGTATTAACTGCCATAGCCGAGTGGGATAAGACAAGCAATGCAGATGCTGACACTAGGGCAGTAAGAGTAACGTATTGTTTCATTGTGCTTCTCCAAAAGAATGTATCTAGATTGAGAAAAGTGCTTATTACAACCTGCTACATGCGTCATTTATGACGCATCAAATATCTACATTAACTCAATGAGATATCTGACCTTTGAGCTAAACATAATTTACATGCTCAAAATTAATATGACAGAGTTCCATTTTTACGCCGTCTTTAAATCATCTCCTCACCCTTGGCTACTCTCAGTACTTTTTAGATACTCCAAAGTTCCAACAAGCAACCATAAAGTATGGTAGCCATATGCTGGTAAACCATTGTTTTCTATTCTCGTTAAAATGCCTATAAGAAACCAATCAAGCATAAGTCACTGGCAAGCATCTGTTTTCACTATCACTTTAAAACAAAAGAAGTTATCCGCAGGGAATTAGTAATTGGCCGAATATATCTTGCGGGTGCAACTATATTAAGGTACTTCGTTGCTTCTTTCATTGCTACAGATCAAGAATCAAAGAGCCAGATTGACAATTCCGAGAAAACGCAATTCGAAGACAGAAAATACAGTTTAGATAGACGGGGAGCCGAAAAACCGTTGAGTAAAAGCCGAACCCCCAGCGCTTAATCTGGTCAGTCAATTTGATCAGTCTGATTATTGATAGACCGCAATTTCTGCACGTTCCCAGCTTTAAACCAACAAAATCCTGTGCTTTAAGCCAGGGTGGCCAGTAGGTTCCTGAGGCAGTTTTATCACCTGCGGCTAGTTCTATAGTTCCGGCGCCATTGCTAAAGTCCAGTGGCCCACCATTGGGTCCATCCAGAAGCTGAAGAGCTATGTCAGCAGTTCCAGAAGCCGCAGTGTTACTTGAGCTGCCCGATGTGGCAGGGCCAACCGCAGCAAAACGGGTGGTGTAAGTTTCGGCCATCGCTCCAACGGCACAGCCAACCAGATTGATATTAAAGGAAGTCTCGCCACCAACGTTACCAACAGTACCGTCTAAATCAGCTTTAGGCATACCCGACAGTAAAATTACAGGACCTGTTGCTCTCTTAATGCTCACTACGCAAGTTTGAGTGATGACTTCAGCATCGAATGTAATGATATTAACTGCCATAGCCGAGTGAGGTAAGACATGTAATGCAGATGCAGTTGCTGGGGCAGTGAGAGTAACGTGTTGTTTCATTGCGCTTCTCCTGAAGAATGTATCTAGATTGAGAAAAGTGCTTATTGTAACCTGCTACACGCCTCATAAATGTCGCATTAAATATCTACTTTAATTCAATGAGATACCCGACCCTTACATTAAGTATCTTTAAATGCTCAAAATCAATATAGCAGCGCCTTGGCTTTTTACTTCACTTTTTTTATTTTTTTTCATTGTACTTATTAATATTACAACTGCTTATAAGCAGGCATAAGAAACCATACACTAATAAGTTGATGTATTTATTAGCATTAAGATTCCATAAAATTAACATCGCCCCCTCGATGTGACTCCCAGCTAACCCTGGTTAACGGCGATCTAACTATAAAAAGACAAGCTATACCAAAGAGCAGATCATTGGCGCTATCAAGAAGTATGAGGCAAGTGCCAAAGCAGACGCCTTGTGCCGCACGTTGGGCTGCCCGCTACAACTGACACAGCAAGTCCGCTGGCTTAAAGCTGAGCCTATGGAGGATACCCTTTCAATTAAATGGTAATCCAACAACTTATAAACGGCTGCTCGGAATCTGGTTAATTGTGAGCGGATCAGCGAGCACTCGCCTGGCAACTTGTAGTTATTTTCCGAAAGGCGTATCGGCATCAATAGCCGGATAAACAAGGCGATGCCTTAAGAGCGTGCCTTAAAGAGCTTACCACTCAGCAACCTGCCTATGACTTCCTGCTGTTGCACGCGCTGTATCGGCCGCATAAGAGTTGCTCGATAGACTTTGTCTCCGATCAGCTAGCGAGTGGGCGATGCTTTCGGGTACTGAGGTCGTTGGTGACTTTTCACGAGAAATGGAGGGTCAGCTGGTTACCGTATCAATTAGCGGATGCTAGGTTGCTCAGTTTCTAGAGCAGCTGTGCGAATCAAGAGGTAAGCTTCGCAAGGTTTATTTTTGACAGACGACTAGCTACGGTATCGAGATTACAAGCAAAGCGATGTGCTCGCGGTATAGCGTAAGCAAGAAATGCTGGGGCATTACATGCCCGAGCTTGATGAAACTACGGAAAAAGGCTTGCCGACCGACATGCACAGTTTTCCTATCCACCCAAAGATACTTGCATAAGCAACCGCCCGATTTCATCCAATGACCTGGTGGCCATACACTAGTGGGCGCCAGAAGCGATAAGGATTTTTTCGACATCCTGATAGTTAGCACCGCTTGTATGCTGCAGTGGCGTCACGCCGTTACCATCCGCCAAGTTAACATTAGCGCCTGCCTCAACTAACAACTCTACGATTTGCCGATGGCGGGCGTGCCCGTCGCCCAAGATGATTGCCTCCAGCAACGCGGTCCAGTGAAGATTGTTAACGTGATCTACGTCGACTCCTGCCTCAATCAAAGTTCGTACCGTCTCAACATGCCCGCGCTCCGCGGCTGGGATAAGCGCCGTCCCACCGTAACGGTTAGTGCTTTTCAGGTCAGCTCCATGCGTCAGCGTCATCCTGAGGATCTCCAAATGACCGCGCGCGCCTGCATAGAGATAGGGGCTGTCAAGGATGCTGTCCTTCGCATTGACATCAGCCCCAGACTCGGTGAGGACCCTAGCCGCTTCGACTGCATTGGCGCGGGAGGCTATTAACAACGCTGTCGCACCACTGCTATCACGCGCGTCTATTTCTGCGTCCTCCGCCAAGAGTCGAATGATAAGGGAAGTGTCATTTTGTTTAGCCGCATTATGCAATTGCGTTTCACTCATGGCTTTACTTACCGTAATGAATGGAAAGACTGCTAACAACAATGCAACAGTTCCTACAAAGAAAGTACGTAAATACATGAAGGGATCCCCCGCTTAGCTTATTGATGACAAGGGTCAACGATGGACGACATTCCAGCCCTGCAAATTGCAGGGGCCCCTTTCAGCATAGAATACTTTTTTTGAAAGGCGATCAGGCCGGCAGCGGCCCAGTGCAAACGCATTGAAGTCTCGCTGGCAAACACCCAGATTTTTCTTACGCATACAAAAAACCCAGCCGGTTGGCTGGGTTCTTCGTTA
>NZ_VIFN01000027.1:0-11753 GCF_013183775.1 Halomonas hibernica | reverse complement strand
TGGCAGGTGCTGTGTGAGGGATACGTTTATGCTGATTCTTGTGGAGGCTGAGTTTGCTCAGTGCTAGCTGCCATATTGGCCTATAGAGTGTACTGCGTTACTCAACCCCGGCAGCGCTGTGCGCTGCGTTGCGGGTGCCTCGCTTCGCTCGTTACGCCGCTCTACAGTTGGTTTCTCACAATGAGCGGGGCAGCGGTTTTGTGGGAGCTGAGTTTACTCGGCTATGGCGGCGCTAGCCGCCCTTACCCCGGCAGCGCGGGGCGCTGCTTTCTCAGTCAGTGCTTACCTTCGATACGCAGTTTTGCAATATCATGAATAGATAGGCCCGTCGCTTCGGAAATCTGCTCATCATTTAGCACTCCAAACGATTAGAGGTGGCGTACCGTTTCACGCTTTTCTTGTAACGCGTACTTCTCAGCCTCTTGACGACCTTCTTGGCGCTCTTTTTTCACCAGGTTTTCCAGGTTTTCTGCCAACATGTTTTTATCCTCCACCAGACTGGTGAGCGTTTCAAAATTAATGCCTGCGCCAAGCCGCTGCATGTGGCGCTTCACCCAGCGGGTAATGATTGGGGCAATGCGCGGTTTTCGAAGCGGAGCCAGTGGTTTTGTGGGAGCTGAGTTCACTCGGCGATGGCGGCGCTAGCTGCCCTTACCCCGGCAGCGCTATGGGGCTGCTTCACTCGCTCCTACAAGGGCCTGGATGGGGTTACTACTAGCGGCCTAGCTGGGCATCCAGCGCATCAAACTGCTGGGTCAGGTACGAACTCATGCTGTTCATCTCTGCCACCATAACATCCAGCTGGCTGAACTGGGCGCGGTAGCGGGTAAGAGTGCCTTCGATGCTCTTTTCCATGCGCGCATAGCGTTCATCCAGGCTTTTTACGTTGCTCTCAGCACCTGAAATGGCACCTTTAAGCACGCCGTTACTGCTGGTCATCTGATCAATGGAGCTGTTTAACTTACCGGCTAAACCACCGTCTTTATTATCGCCGGCAAAAAACGCGCTTAGCGCCTGCGGGTCATTGGCGATTAAGTTATCGAGCTTTTCATCATCAACTTCCAGCTTACCGCTAAGATTAGTGCCAGCCTCTAAGGTAATGCCCAGTTGGCTCAGCGTAGAAAGCTCGCCGCCCTCAACACCCCCGGTAAGCACGCTACGCAGCCGGGACTCAATTGTACGAACGGCACGATCACCCAGTAGCTCTCCTGCTGCTCCACTTTCAGCGTTGAAGCTGGTGAGCCCGTTAGTCGTATCTTTTAAATCGTTATACGCGTCGACAAAATCGTTGATCGCTTCGCGCTGTTTTAGGGTATCGCGCTCAATGTTGACGGTGCTGGTCGCTTTTTCGCCTTCGGCAATGCTTAGCTCACCCAGGTTAAGCGTTACCCCTTGAATAGCATCCTCCACCTGGTTACTGGCACTGGTAATCGTGATGCCGTTCACCGTTAAAGAAGCATCTTGCCCCTGCTGCTTGGCGCCAGCTTCTTCCGCTTCACCGAATGGGCCTTGGCCTTCTCCACCTACAAATTCAAAGCTATCAATGGATGCATCTGCACCCGTGGCTTTGGAACTGAGTGCCAAGCGGTAGCCTTCGCCGTCATTAATAATCGTGGCGTTAACACCGGCGTCTTTATTGGCATTAATTGCATCACGAATATCGTTTAGCGAGCTGTTGGCATCAAATTCGATATCGACCGGATCGCTCTCACTACCCGCAAAATTTAGCCTGATGGCGGTCGCACCGTTTAGCTCCAATGGATCTGAGGTTTCCTCTATCCCAGTAATACTCTCAGAGGCAAGCGAGCCGTATGTCGCGACCTGGCTAACTTCTACCTGGTAGCTACCCGGCATCGCGCTCGCCGAGGTAGTGGCTTTTATATCATCGCCACGCACATTGGCGGAAAGGCTTTGATAAAGCTTTGGGTCGTTAATCTTGGCCACCGCATCGTTAAATGCGTTGAGCGACGTTTGCAATTGCCCGTAAGCGGAAATTTTGGCTTCTTGATCGGCTTTTTGCTGCGTAATCGGCTCAAGCTTACCGCGCTCGGCATCTTGAAGCTGATCCAGCAAGCCGGTGAGATCTAACCCTGAACCAACGCCAAGGGAGGTAATCGTTGCCATCAGTACAGTCCTCGCAGACAAAAAACATGGATTCTATAAATACTATCGGCTGAAAAGGAATTAACTTTAGCCCCTGTGCGCTCGTATTTGATAAGTCATGGCCGCACTACTGAATAGCGCCCGCCCACCTCCTAAACCACACACTTGTGCTTTCAAACCTCACGGCACATTACGTATTGCTTATACAAGTATTGGCTGGCTGCCATCATTTGTATTTCCAGCCGTTCTAGTTGCAATAACTGGGCGCTAGAGAGAGCTTGATCACACTGCCCTCCTGATACGTCCTTTACATCTTCTGAAAACGCTTCACTGGAAAAAAACATTCTTTCATCCTCTTTGTGCATGCGGAAAAGAGTATTCCTTGTGTTTGTTTCACTTTTTGTACTCGTTAGCGTTTTTTTAGATGTTTCAGGTTCGTTTGTAACGTTTAAAGACGTTTCATTCATATCCAGCACGCCACCCTCCTTATCGCTAATCATTCATTATTTTTATGGCTATCGATGGTGCCACACGGTTATTACTATTTTTTATCGGCATCAGCCTGTGACGGCAGCCTGCTACTAACCACATTTAAAGCAAGCGATTGAACAGTTAAAATCCCGCACCCCTAAACAATCCCGATAAAAGCATGAATTCATTCGAATTAACGTTTAACAAAAGTTAACAATATATTTATTTACGACAAAATATCTTATATATTAGCGGTATACCGCATCG
Organism: Halomonas hibernica; assembly: GCF_013183775.1. Taxonomy (NCBI): domain Bacteria; kingdom Pseudomonadati; phylum Pseudomonadota; class Gammaproteobacteria; order Oceanospirillales; family Halomonadaceae; genus Halomonas; species Halomonas hibernica. Next base: position 8,912 of record NZ_VIFN01000027.1, on the reverse strand, counting down.
CTATCTTATCACCCGGCCGCATCATAAAAACAATACTCAACTGATTTTAATAGAAAAAAGCATTTCATGTAATTGTACATTACCTTACAGTCAGCAAAAACCATGTCTACAACATACTTTGGCTTTTAGCATGCCTACTTAATTTGTCATATTTGTGAAGTTTTGTTTTTTCTGCAACGATCTAAATTGTGCTCCTTGGGCCTTAGTCTATAGCTAATTTTATTTTCCAATGCACTGCAATAGCCTTCTCAAACATTATTTTTTCTCAATCGTATACCCCCGCATTCTCAGCGCGTTGATTATGTGCGCAGGCAATGAGTACCTTCAGCGCTCAACCTGGCCTTTACTACTGCTGCTCTAAGCAATAGAACTCGCCTTGCGATACCGGTGACGGCTTTGCGCACATTCCGGTGGTCCCGCACTTTTTTACTGAGCGATAACTGCTGTTCGAGGCAGACCCGACTACGTTTAATGCCTATAGCCGCAGGGTTATGGCAGTGATGTGGCGATAGTCGCTATATGAAATATTTGTTTGAAGAGTGAGGTTAATAACGCTTACGTCGTGCTTACCGCGTCACTTTTGTCACTCGATTGCTTAGGCAGGTGTGTAAAAAGCCCGCAGGGGGAATCTGCGGGCGTGCTGGCGGTCGCTTATGCTAGCGCAGGCCGAGCAGAGAAAGGATAAACAGTACAACGACGATTAGGCCTACGATATAGATAATATTACGCATGTTGGCACTCCTTGCTGGTTTGCGTTTTGGTTGAAATCAAAGGGTTGCTTACGCCCAGTAATGATTAAAGCCTAGCAGGCTTTTCAACCTTTTGCGTACTCACCACTATTTTCGTTTTAAAACAATACTTTACTCCACTTTAGGCACACATTATGTCTTGTTCTTAAACGCTCGCTATCCTAAATAACAAGGTGGCAAAGTCATCAACCAGGAAGGCGCGTTATGAAAAGGCTTATGCGAAGGTTTATCCAGGGAATGGGCTGCGCAATAGCGATAGGCGTCAGCCAAAGCATTGGCGCCAGCCCACCCGCGCCTGCTGCGTTTGCAGCGTTGGATGATGAAGTTGGCAAGCTTTCACGCCTTCACAGCGTTGTGGTCGCTTACGACGGCGAGATTATCCACGAGCTTCACCAGGGTGGCCCCGGCGTTGCGCAGCCTGTCAATATCAAGTCACTTTCCAAAACGGTGCTGGCGGCGATAACAGGCGCAGCCATTGAAGAGGGCATTATTGAATCCACTGAGCAGCGCTTGGTAACGCTCCTGGGTGAGCCATTGCCCGCCGGGCTGGACCCGCGCGTGGAAGACATTACCGTAGGGCATTTGTTGGCTCAGCAGGCGGGGCTTGAGCGTACATCCGGCGCTAACTACAGTGCTTGGGTGGCAAGCTCAAACTGGGTTAACGATGCCCTTACTCGCCCATTTGTCGATGAACCCGGCGGGCGGATGCTGTACTCCACCGGCACTAGCCACCTGCTTTCCGCAGCGCTTACCCAGGCAAGCGGTGAAACCACGCATGTGCTCGCGCAACGCCTGCTGGGGGAGCCGCTTACTATTTCGATTCCCGCATGGCCGCGTGACCCGCAAGGCATTTATTTTGGCGGCAACAATATGCAACTTTCGCCACGCGCGTTGATTGAGGTGGGCGAGCTTTATCGTAACGACGGCGTGATGGAGGGCGTGCGGCTATTGCCAGAAGGTTGGGTGGAGGCTTCATGGTCACCCCGTGGCATCTCTGCCTGGACGGGTGATGGCTATGGGTATGGCTGGTTTATTACCGAACTCGCGGGGGAAGCGGTGTATTACGGACGAGGCTATGGCGGGCAAGCGCTGTACGTGGTCCCTGAGCGCGATATGACCGTTGTGATCACCGCAGACCCCACGCCGCCCTCCCCAGGCGGCCAGTTTCAGCAACAGCTGCATCGCCTGCTCGAGGGCCTGCTCAGCGCACCTGAAGAGCAGTAACGTAAGAAGCTAATACGTTAGTGAGATACGCCGCCTCGTTCAGGCCCTTCTTGCGCTGTTCGGCGCTCTTCAACCTGTCCTTCAACCTGTAGTTTGGTGCGAATAAAATCACTGTGGCTAACATGCAGTAAATCGGCCAGCCGCCGAATGCGGTGCTCTTCAAGCGGGTCAACGCTGCCGTCGGCCCAGGCCAGCTGCCACATCAGCGCCACCAGCTCACAGCGCTGGTCGTAGTTATAGTGCTCTTTGATTAGGCTCACAAACTGGTAATGATCGACGGCCTCATCCACTTCTGCTTGTGCCAACGTCATCAGCTCTTCCACATCGCTTGTGCTGAGCTGGTAGCGCTCGGTAAGCATAAGGCGCAGCGCGGCAAGCTCTTCATCAGTGGTGTCGTAATCGGCGCGGACGATTTCACACAGCAGTGCTGCGGTGGCCAGTTCCAGGGTGAGCGTTTGATTTTCGCGCTGCTCGGGTTGCGCAAGCATGCGCTGGAAGAAATCACTAATAGCGTTCAGCATAAGGGGCTCCTGGGTTGCTACAGCATCGTCCTTACCTCAATCTTTCTTGGTAAGCTGCTCTCTTAACTGCTTGGGCACTTGCTTGATAATCAGGCGATCTTGAGTGGCGTCGTACTCGATGCTTGAGCCCAGCAGGTGGGAGTCAAAACTAATCGAGACACCGCCCGCTCGGCCGGTAAAGCGGCGGAACTGGCTTAAGGTGCGCTTATCGGGGGGAATCTCCGGCGAAAGCCCGTAATCGGCGTTGCGAATATGGTCGTAAAAGGCTTTCGGCTGCTGTTCGTCCACCAGCCCAGAAAGCTCTTCCAAGGTCATTGGCTCGCCTCGGCGAAGCTGTTCATTAGCGTAGTCCACCAGCGTGTCAGTTTTTTCTCGACTCGCCTCGTCGTCGAAATCCTCTTTTTCCACGTAGTCGCTGAAGGCCTTGAGCAGCGTGCGGGTTTCAGCGGGCGCATCGATCCCTTCTTCCATGCCCAACAGGGCTACCATGCCTTCGGCAAGCTTTTTACCACCACGATCTTTCAAGAAAGAGACGTACTGCGCGCCAGGCGACTCGCTCTGCCACTGGGTTAAATTGACCCGGGCCGCCAGGGTAAGCTGGCTGGTATTCAACTGCGCGGCAGGCACGGCCTGGTGGGTTTGGTTAATGCCAATGCCCTCACGCTGATGTACCAACGCGATAAATAGCGTTTCGGTATCCCCCTGGCGCATGTGCGCAAGCAGCAAATAGCCACTGACGGATAGCTGCTCTTGTAGCTCACGCGCCAGGCGCTCAGCAATTGCGGTTGAAAGCTGGGTAAAGTCCTGGGTACCCGCACTATAATCGCGCAGCCAGGCAACTAGTGGGCCAGCCTGCTCGCCCTCTTCAGCAAAGCGCCCCCAACCTTTAGCCTTGGTGTTATACGTGTCGTTCAGCGTATTCACCAGGCTTGTCATGGCCGGGTCATCACTTTCGGCAAGCGATGGCGCAGCGGTTAGCGTTAAGCGTTCACCGTCAAGCGAAGGGTCCAGGCGGTGAACAATGCTTTGCAGTAGTGGCATAAGGGCCTTGGCTCCTGGCGTCAATAAAAAGAGGTGCTATGCAAAAAAATACTGCGCGTTAGGGTTTCAGGCGATAGCCGGTACGAAATATCCACGCGATAGTGGCCAGGCTCGCCAGTAAAAACAGGCTGATCATGGCCACACTGGCCACCACACTGACATCGCTAATCCCGTAGAAGCTCCACCGAAAGCCGCTGACCAGATACACCACGGGGTTGGCGAGCGTGACGGTCTGCCAGAAAGGGGGCAGCATATCTATTGAGTAGAAACTGCCGCCCAGGAAGGTCAGCGGCGTAATGATCAGCAAGGGCACAAGCTGCAGCTTGTCGAAGCCATCCGCCCAAATGCCGATAATGAACCCCAGCAAACTAAACGTGACGGCGGTGAGCACTAGAAACGTCAGCATCCAGAAGGGGTGTGCAATTTCCAGCGGCACGAAAAAACTCGATGTCCCAAGAATGATCAGCCCCAATAGAATCGACTTCGAGGCTGCCGCCCCTACGTAGCCAATCACTATTTCAAGATAGGAGATGGGCGCCGATAAAATTTCATAGATACTGCCCGAAAACTTGGGAAAGAAAATCCCGAAAGAGGCGTTGGACACGCTTTGGGTCAACAGCATGAGCATAATCAGCCCAGGCACGATAAAGGCGCCGTAACTGACCCCACCAATCTCACTGATACGCGAACCGATAGCCGCGCCGAACACCACAAAGTAGAGCGAGGTTGAAATAACCGGCGACACAATGCTTTGCAATAACGTGCGCCGCGTACGCGCCATTTCTGCCATATAAATGGCGCGAACAGGATACAGATTCATGCACGCTCCTTAACCAGGTCGACGAAAATATCCTCAAGCGAACTCTGCCGTGTATGCAGGTCTCTAAAGGCGATGCCTTCACGCTCAAGGTTCGCTAACAGCGCTGATATCTTGTGGCCCTCTTCATCCTGACGGCCATCATAGCTGTACACCAACTCATGCCCATCGGCGGTCAGGCTTAACCCCGTTTGCTGAAAAGCGGCGGGTAGCGCCTTTAACGGCGTTTGCAGTTGAAGAATTAACTGCTTGCTGCCCAGCTTTTGCATCAAGGCCGCTTTCTCTTCCACCAGCACGATTTCACCTCGATTAATCACCCCGATGCGGTCGGCCATCTCTTCGGCTTCTTCAATATAGTGGGTGGTGAGAATAATCGTGACGCCACTTTCGCGCAGCCCGCGAACCACTTCCCACATATCCCGGCGCAGCTCAACATCAACCCCCGCCGTTGGCTCATCCAAAAACAGAATGCGCGGCTCGTGAGAAAGCGCTTTAGCAATCAACACACGGCGCTTCATTCCGCCGGAAAGGGTCATTAAGCGGTTATGACGTTTATCCCATAACGCCAGCGACTTAAGCACTTTTTCAATATGCGCAGGGGCAGGCGCTTTACCGAACAGGCCACGGCTGAAACTGACCGTATTCCACACCGTTTCAAAGGCTTCGTTGGTCAACTCCTGAGGCACCAGGCCGATACGCTCACGCGCCTGGCGGTACTGGCTAACGCTATTAAAGCCGTCAATCACCACCTCGCCCTGGGTCGGGTTGACCAGCCCACACACCACGCTGATCAGCGTGGTTTTGCCTGCCCCATTGGGACCAAGCAGCGCAAAAATCTCACCACGCTGAATGGTGAGGTCCACCCGCGAGAGCGCTTGAAAGCCGCCTTCGTAGGTTTTATTCAGGCCGTTAATCGAAATAATGGGGTCGTTCATGGCTTTCTCCTCACACCGCAACGTAAACGCCACGACGCTGGAGGCGATTTAACGCGAGATTAAACATGCGATTCTGTCTGAAAAGTGACCGAGCATAAGCGCTTTTCAGGCAGGACCGAATGCCAAAGCGACAATAGCCGTGCAGACGTCTTATCGTATTGCACGGCTATAGAGACGCAACGTTTAGGTGCGGTCAGTGATTTCGAGCAGGTGATAACCAAACTGCGTTTTCACCGGGCCGTGTACCTGACCCAACTCACCACTGAACACCACCTTGTCGAACTCAGGCACCATTTGGCCGGGGCCGAAGCTACCCAAGTCGCCGCCCTGGCGGCCAGAAGGGCAGCTAGAGTGCTGCTTGGCGACATCGGCAAAGTCACGGCCGTTTTCGATTTCCTGTTTAAGCGCTAAACACTGCTCTTCGCTGCTAACCAAAATATGACGGGCGCTGGCGTTTGCCATAACAACCTCCTGCCTGTATCAATGAAATGAAGCCGCTAGTTTATCACGCTCGCCTGGGCGGCGGGTGTACCTGCGACACAGCATGCTCAAGGCTTCCCAAGCGCACCGCTATAGCGTAACGCATCGCCTACTCGCGCCAACGCACGTTCATGGTCATTCACCGCTACCGGCCCCCGGCTGCAAGCAACGATCACCCAGGGGCCGTTAACCTCTTCACGCGTAGCAATGCCCGCATCGCAACTACGCCGATGCTGGGTACCGGTTTTATGCGCAAAACGGATGGTGTCACCCAACCCGGCCGTTAGTCGATTGCTGCCCGATGTTGTTCGCTGCATTATCTCCAGAAGTGCCTGGCTCGGCTGGGCACCTAAGCCACCGCTCACTGCCTCTTTATACACACTTGCCAACAGGTCGCCGTAGGCACGCAGCGTGCCGACGTTTTCACCGGTCGCCTCATAGGCATCGAACGCGTGGTCATAGTCAGGTTGCTTGAGCGTGGATGGGTCAACATCCAGCCGCCGAGCCAGCGCTGCCGTACGCTGGCCCAACCGGTGCTGGCGCAAGGCGATAAAATCCATGCCGCCCAGCGTTCGTGCGCCTGGGTGTAATTGCCCATAAACGCCCTGACGAACGCCAACCAGTTTGGTAATCGGGCCGATATCGTCAGGGTTGCCCCCACTATCCGCAATCATTGCTCTCGCCCGCACATTGATACCGGCAAGGCCCACGCGGTCAATCAACATATCGGATGCCGTGTTATCACTGACGGTAATCATCTGTTCAAGCAGGTAGCGAATCGAGATCGGCGTTCCCGGGTCGTGCCAGATCACCGGACCCGCGCCATCCACAAAGTCACTGCGCGAAAGCATTAAGCGCTCATCCAGTGACAGCGTGCCCGCTTGACGTTCGGCAAGCACTTGGGCGGCGATAGGCACTTTTACCAACGAGGCTAAATACCAGGGCCTGTCCGCGTGCCACGAGTAGGCTTCTCCGGTGGCCAGGTTTTGTACATACACCCCTAAGGTGCCTTCAAAGATGCCCTCAATAGCGGCGACTCGGGCATTCAAGTCAGCCTGCCATGTGCTCTGTTTATCGACCTCGTAGTACCAGTTCGTCTCAAAAGCCTGTACTTCAAGCTCCTGTGTCTCAAATTCCTGTGTTTGAGTACCGTCGGCATAGGCTGGCAGTGCCATTAAACACACTACGGCCAGCAGCCAGCGTTGCCATTGTTGCTGTCGTTGCAAACCATGTCCTCTTAGCGGTGCGCTGCGATCCAACGTGTCACCCAAATCCACACGGCGGCGCCCAGTATCAACACGCCGCTAATCGCCAGCGCCTGTGGATAGGTATACATGCCCTCGCCTTGCAGCAAAAAGCGCAGCACGAGAAAGATCATCACAATATGAAAAATAAACGCTTTTAGCGCGTCGCTGCCGACCACGGTGAGCGGCAAAAGTGCCCTGGCAGCAGCCGCTCCACCGGCCAGTGCCAATGCGAGCAAAATAAGCGCGCCACCTACACTAAACAGCATGAACTCCAGGCCAGGCGGATGTTTGCCTGTGTTATTGGCAACGGCCATCATGGCGGCATACACACGCTCATCCGCCAACGCGAGACCATAAAACGCCATTACCATTAACGCGCCTACCGCCAGCAGTATTAACACCAAGCGGCGGCGCAAGTGAGCCGTAAAGTAGCAGCGCAATAGCGCTTCGCCTACCAACAATCCCACCAGGATAAGGGGCGCCCGGCTAATCTGCCCCCAGGCATAGTGGTCCGGGTGGTCGACCAGTAAGGCTTTCAGGATATCGTTACCGCCAAAGCTAAGCCCTTGTAACCAGGCAGAAAGCGCGGTTAAGCCAACCAGTGTGGCAATCCGGCTCCAAAGAGGCGCCCGTGCCCATAGCGGTAGAATAAGCGGCACCCAAAGCAGGGCAATGGCATAAAAGCCTAAAATCTCGACCCAGATCCCAAAGCGCCCATAAAGCAGCGTATCGACAATATCGCCAGGGCTACTAAACGGCAGCATCTCGATAATAATGAGCGCTTTGTACCAGAACCACACTTCAATCGCGCGTAGCCATAGTTTAAGGCGTCGTTTAGGCCAATCATCGCTTTGGGTGTGAGAAAGAAAGGCCACTGCCAGGGCAATGCCGAATACCAAAATAAACAGTGATGAGGAAAATTTGGTTAATAGATGAATAGGCACCATGCCCCAGTCAGGCACATTACGTATGCCTATCAGCCCGCTAACCGTGTGGCTGACAATCATTAAGCCAATCGCAATGCCTCGCGCCAAATCGATAGCCGCGATTCGCCCTTCCGCTTTAGGAAGCTGCGGCGCCTCTTTCCAGTTCACCACGATACAAGCTTCCTTATAGTCATAACGGGCCAAGGGGTACGTAATGTTAACAATAGACGATAAGGCAACAACTTTTGCTTTGGGCTTTAAACGCAAAAATGCCCCGCAAGCGGCGGGGCATTTTGTGGCTCATCCGTAAGCCAGAGCAAGTGTTATTCCATTAGCGGGTTAATTACCACTGGGTGTCGTCATCGTCATCCGTGGTTTCGTACTCCTGCTCCTCTTCCTCTTCTTCATAGGTGAATTCTTGCTCTTCCTCTTCATACTCAGTGGTTACATCTTGATCTTGCTGATCAGTGTCATACGAATTAAAGCTGCCTTGCTCGTCCTGCGTCGTCTCTTCTTGCGGCACTGGTTCTTGCTCAGTACCACTTTCCATTTCAGCAAACGCAAGAGGGCTTGCGATCAGACCAAACGATACACCTAAAATACCTAGTTTTTTCAGAGCTTCCATTTTCATGTCGTGCCTCCTAAGTAATCTGCTTTCTGTTGCTTCGTAAAAATAAATCAAACAAGGAACATCTAGCCAAGAACCAACCATCATCCTGATGCTGCGTTCTTGTCCTGATTACTGCACGCGTCGTACCAGGTTTTTCTAAAAAACAAAAAACATATATAAAGTCAAAAACTTAAACTCAACAAGAGCATGCCAACCTATTGATTTTATGAAATATATTTAATAATTTACTGTTTAACTGTGGCACATGAGCCCGCTTTGGTCATGCCAGGTGCGGTTAATGGCTTCGTCATTTAGGTTTTAAATGAAAACGGGCAGCGACTGATCCACAAACACAATAGACC
>NZ_VIFN01000026.1:0-12241 GCF_013183775.1 Halomonas hibernica | reverse complement strand
GAAAAGTTTGCTCCTGCGAAAACGGGATACTTCACGCTATTAGACGCGGATTATGAGGGGATCCCTCAAGCTCACGGGCCCACATCTGGAACGTCCTATTGACGCATTCCTGCCACAGCCGCTACCTGATATGGGTGGTGGTAGCATGCTGTTATCTTTAAAATGGTGCAGACGTTGATAGAAGAGCGCCTTATGCGTTATCTCAGGAGGAGAAACAGGATGAATGGACAAATGATTAAGAAGTTGTCAGCGGCGGTATTGATGGCTCTGCTCGCGGGCGGTTTGGCTGCCTGTGATAACCAGGGGCCTGCTGAAGAGACGGGTGAAAGTATTGATAATAGTATTGGAAGCGCCGGCGAAAGCATTGAAAGCGCGGGTGAGAGTATCGAAGAAGCTGCTGAAAACTAATTCACTATGTTGATTTAAACGGTTGATTAGGTTGCCCTGTGGAAAGAAAAACGGCCGCTAAAAGCGGCCGTTTGAAGGTATAGCTCCGCGTTTTAAGCGCCAGGGTTTTGCTCAATACCTTGCACATACCAGGGCGCTTGGTCGCGCATTGCACGGGTTAAGTGCCACGACTCGTTGAACTCGGTCTGCTCTCCATTCTCTTCTATAACGCCATGAAAGATCACGCTTGCCTCAGCATGCCCTTCGTATTCGTTAATATCCCCCAATTCGGCAAATAAACGTACGATGTCAGTACGGTTATTGGCAGGATGCTGAGCACGCTCGGAGCGTAGCAGGTTATAGAGCTCGGGAGTGACATACTCCTGAATCTGGCTAAAGTCGTTATTGTCCCAGGCGCGCTGCAGCGTCATAAAATGCTCTTTAGCACCGTTTAAAAACGGCTCTTTATCAAACCAGGTCGGCGTGCTTTGCAGGTTGCTTGCCAGGCTACCAGGCACAGCGCCTACTGAGCCAGCAGCAGGCGCTGATGGTACGTGCTGTGTGCGTTGGTAGTTGGGTTCGGAAGCATGCGCTGGACGTCGCTGGCGAATAAACGCACGGAAAGCGATCATAGCAAGCACTGCGATACCGACCACCATGAGCAGGTCCATCATTCTTAGCTCATCAAAGGCACCGCCGAAAAAGAGTGCGGCAATTAGCCCACCAGCCAGAAGACCGCCCATCATACCGCCCATTCCGCCTCTACGTGCTGCCGCACCCGCTTGGCCCTGTTGCTGGCCACCTTGCGCTTGTTGTGTACTGGGAGTGCTGGCCGGGCGGTCCGCAGAACGGGACATGCTGCCCATATTGCCACCACCCCCCATACGACGCGCTTCCGCATGCTCCACCGCAACGCTAAACCCCATAACGCTGACCAGCAGCATGACAAACAATTGTCGTAACATGGCAATCTCCAATGTTCAAAGCCTTAAGAAAACAAGCCCAATGTAATGAGCGTGTAGAAAGTATTGGGCATCTAGTTTAGCGCCTCAGCTGTCAGAATGGGTTATCTTAATGGCACTAATAAGCATAAAGAATAAGAGGAAGGTATGCGCCTACAACGAGATCGTAGCCTATTGTTAATGATCGACTTTCAAGCAGGCTTACTGCCGGTGGTTGAAGGCGGTTTGCAGGTAATAAAGGAGGCCGCTTGGCTTGCAAACGTAGCAGAAACTTTAGCAGTGCCTGTATGGCTTACCGAACAATACCCTGAAAAACTCGGGGGGACGGCACCTAGTTTGATAAGTGAGTTGGGTGAACATCAGGTTTGGCAAAAACATCATTTCAGCGCCATGGAAGCGCCTGAATTTGCCCAGGCATTAAAGGCCCAGTCGGTGCAACAAGTCGTGATCTGTGGCACAGAAGCACACATCTGTGTGTTGCAGAGTGCGCTTGGCTTGCTGGAAGCTGGATATAGTGTGTACTGGCTAAGTGAAGCGACAGCCAGCCGACGTTGTGAGGAAGCTCGCTTTGCGCGTGAGCGTGCCTGTGCGCAAGGCGCCATTGCGGTGACGGCGGATATGGTGGCTTACGAGTGGCTTGATCGCTGTGATACCGCACTATTTAAAGAGGTACATCGCCGGTTGCTTAAGCCGCGCTCCTCACGCGGCGTAACTTTTTTTTAGCAAAAGGGGAAACGTTTATCGGTCGGCTTCTTTGCGTGTGAACACCAGCGTATCGCCCTCAGAAGCCGCTGCATCAAATTGGTAGCCTGCCACGTTAAATGCTGTAAGCGCCTCAGGGTCATTCACCTGCTGATGAATAATCCAGGCGCTCATCAAGCCTCGAGCCTTTTTGGCATAAAAGCTGATGATTTTAAACGTGCCGTTTTTCTCATCTTTAAACACTGGCGTGATGACGCGGGCGTTCAGCTTTTTGGCATCTACCGCTTTAAAGTACTCATTAGAAGCAAGATTCACCAGAACCTTTGAACCGCTTTCTGTAATAGCCTGATCAAGGGCGTTGGTCAGTGTAGGCTTCCAGTACGCGTATAAATCCTTACCCGCCTGATTAGACAGTTTGGTGCCCATCTCCAGGCGGTACGCCTGGATTAGATCCAGTGGGCGCAACAAGCCATACAGACCTGACAAAATACGCAAGTGCTGCTGGGCAAACCGGTTATCCGCATCGCTGAATGTTTGAGCTTCCAGGCCGGTATAAACATCGCCTTGGAACGCTTGAGCGGCAGGTTTGGCATTCTCTAGTGAAAACGGCGGCTCCCATTCAGCAAAGCGTGCCGCATTAAGGCCAGCAAGCTTGTCGCTGATGCCCATCAGCTCACTGATCTGCTGAGGTGAATAATCACGCAGGATATCGATTAGCGCTTGGCTTTCCGTTAGAAAGCCGGGCTGTGTCACCTGGTGAGTGGTGGAGGGCGTTTCAAAATCCAGCGTTTTCGCTGGCGAAATAACGCTTAGCAAGGTGAGCTCCTTCGGCCGATGCAAAACCAGATAAGAACAAAATCATGGCCGATAGTATATCAAGCCTCGGCGTTGGCCGAGGCTATCGCTTTAATAGTGTGTGTATCAATGCTTAGGGGCAGGGGTTTGGCATCCGGCGATGAATATCTTCAATCGCGCTAAGCACATCGTCGTCCAGCTTAAGGCTCTCACTGGCCAGGTTGCTTTCCAACTGGTCCAGTGTGGTGGCACCAATAATGTTGCTGGTAAGAAAGCTGCGTGAATTAATAAACGCCAGTGCCATTTGTGCGGGGTCAAGGTCATGTTCGCGGGCCAGCTCAACGTAGGCCTTTGTCGCCGCCTCTGCCTCTGGTGAGGTGTAGCGCTTAAAACGCTCATAAAGCGTCAGGCGGCCTTTTTCGGGCCATGCGCCATTAAGATATTTGCCAGAAAGAACACCAAAGGCCAAAGGGGAATAAGCCAGCAAGCCCACGTCTTCGCGATGAGCAATCTCCGCCAGGCCCACCTCAAACGAGCGATTAAGCAGGTTGTAAGGATTTTGTATGGAGGCCACTCGCGGTAGATCCATTTTTTCGGCCAATTGAAGCGAGCGCATGACGCCCCACGGGGTTTCATTGGAGAGGCCGATCGATCTTACCTTGCCAGCATCCACCAGCTCCTTGAGTGCAGAAAGTGTCTCTTCAAGCGGCGTGGCATCTTCATTCTCCTGATGCGCGTAGCCCAGCTTGCCGAAAAAGTTGGTGTTGCGGTCTGGCCAATGCAGCTGATAAAGATCGACATAGTCCGTTTGTAAACGCTTAAGGCTTGCGTCGATGGCCTGGTGAATATGGTCACGCGTCAAGCGTGGGCCACCTCGGATATGCTCAGGCCCCGGGCCTACCGCCTTGGTGGCGATAATAACGTCATCGCGGTCGCCACGCTGTTTCAGCCAGCTGCCCACATAGGTTTCCGTTAATCCTTGCGTTTCGGCTTTGGGCGGTACGGGGTACATCTCAGCTGTATCGATAAAATTGATACCGAAAGCGACGGCGCGATCCAGCTGTTCGTGAGCTTCTGCCTCACTGTTTTGCTCGCCAAACGTCATCGTACCAAGGCAGAGCCGACTGACCTCAATTCCCGTTCTGCCAAGTGGGCGCGTTTGCATTTTTGTCTCCTCGCTAAAGCGAAAATTATCGCCGAATGGGCGTTTGTAAAGGTGATGAATGACGGTGCGTGAGAGGCATGTTAGCGAGGCTATTTGAAAGCAGCAAATCAATGGGGTTGAGTCGTCGCAAAGGCAGGCGTATGCTTGCCACCCCATTGGCCGGCTGACCCCGGTTTTTCGTGTGATTGGCAGTCAAATGATGTAGTGACCGCTAATTCAATATCTCAACAAATTGGCAGGGTGGTTTGCCATGCCGCAGGCATCATCTTTGTTTATTCGGCTAGAGTTTCGTTTAGCTGAACGGCTGTTTCAAAACCGTTGGTTGTTACCGCGTTCAGAGCGCACACAGCGTCTTACCATGCGTTTGTTCAAGCGCTGCGCTGAAGCGGGGCATCCTGATGCATTGTCCGTTTACGGGCATATGCTGTTTCATCGTAGCTTATCGCCGCAGGACAAAGCGCGGGGGGCACGCTATGTGGTGGAAGCCGCTCAAGCGGGCGATGTGAAGTCGCAGTACCAGGTGGCCCAGATCTACGAGCACGGCTGCGCGCAGTACCCGCGCCGTGAAGATTATGCGGTAACGTGGTATGCCCGTGCGGCGCAGTCCGGTCACTATTTGGCTGCTGAGCGGCTGGCCAGCGCCTATCGCTTGGGTGAACTAGGCTTAAGCATAGATGCGAGCCAGGCTGCCTACTGGGAACAGTTCGCTGAGCATCATCCGCACAACGATGTGACCGCCGCATAATGGGCTAACGAGTAATGATTGCGCCCAATGATTGAATGAGGAAGTCAGTGTCCGAGACGCTACCCACTGTATTAGATATTGAAGCGTCCGGATTTGGGCGTGGTAGTTATCCCATAGAAGTTGGCATTGCACGTGCTGACGGTAGCTGCTGCGCGTTTCTTATTCAGCCACTGGATGAGTGGACGCACTGGGACCCTAAAGCAGAGCTTTTGCACGGTATTTCGCGTGATCGCTTGTACCAGGAAGGACACCCTGTTCGTCAGGTGGCCCAGTGGCTCAACGATGAGTTAAGCGGGTTAGGCAAAGCGTACAGCGACAGCTGGGGCTACGATAATACCTGGCTTTCGCTGTTGTTCCACCATGCCGGCATGCTGCCTCGCTTCCGCCTGGAGGCGCTGCGCATTTTGTTGAGCGAAGAGCAGCAAGCGATATGGAGCGGCACCAAAGAGGCCATGATTACCGAGGTCGATATCCATCGTCACCGGGCGGGAGAAGATGCCCGTCTGCTCCAGCTCACCTATCAGCGCACCCGCAACGTTATCCGCGGCGCGTAGCGCGCTTGCCATGCCCGCTTCGCTCACCTCTACCTAAGCTGACTCTCCAGCGCGTCAAGTAGCGCCTCTGGTGTTACCGCGTCCAGCAGCATATCCCGTGTCGTTTGAGCTAGAAAACCCTGCGTCACGGTGTTGTCGAGAAATGCCAATAGTGGCGTATAAAACCCCTCGGTATCCAGTAGGCCCATGGGCTTCTCATGCAGGCCTAAATAGCCCCAGGTCCAAATCTCAAACAGCTCCTCAAAGGTACCGATACCGCCTGGCATGGCAATAAATGCGTCGGCGTTAGCGGCCATGGTGGCTTTACGTTCATGCATGTTGGGCACGCGGATCAGTTCGGTGAGTCCAAAGTGCGCCTGCTCGCGCTCTACCAGATGATCCGGCATAACGCCTATCACGTTGCCGCCTGCCGCCAACGACGCATTAGCAAGCTCGCCCATTAGGCCAATACGCGCGCCGCCGTATACCAAGGTGTGCCCCCGCTCTGCCAGCACAGTACCTAATGCCTGGGCTGCTTGGCGATAAGCCGGGCTGTTACCTTCTCGTGAGCCGAGATAAACGCAAATTCGGGACATTAATTGGGTTCCTTAACGCTTATGAGAGAAGCGGTGTTATGGAAGGTGCTGGTCTACCTGGTAGTGCTCATCCATCCACTGACCAATCACATTATCGCCACATAAATGATGGGCATACTGAGTGTGCAGGCAGCGTATCTGTTGCCAGTTGCTGATACCGCCAATGCCACGCTCGGTCAACACATCGGTGTATCCCAGCCGTGCAACCTCTGCTCGCTGGGCATCGCTCATATAATCCCAGCGGGCTTTTACATAGTCACGATGGCTTTGCTGATAATGCGCTAGAAATTCTGGCTCTTCTTGCAGGCGCTGCTCAAGTGATTTGATAACCCCCACCGCTTCAATGCGTGAAATTTCTACCTTTAGTACATCAGAACAGAGCCAGTACAGGGTAGGAAAGGGTTTGCTATCAACAATCGGCGCCATACGCAGCACCAGCGGTGTGCCTTCGCTATCAGTGGCGGCAACGGCTTCGATGCCACGTGGTGCGCGGCCTAACTGCTGGGTAATAATCGCCAGCTGACGCTCATCGGGCGCCTGGTTGGTGCGGATCACCATTAGGTTGGTCTCTCACGAACGGTCGTCTTGAACAAATTTATTGGAGCGGCCAACAGCACGAAAAAAGCAGCGATTCAACTGCTCAGGAGACGCTACATAGCACCATGTCCGCTCGCAATACTCGGCGGCCCGCGCCATTAGTACGTCATAAAGGCGGTTAAACGGGGCATCATAATCGTAAGGGTCAGCCCCAAACAAGCGGATATGCGGATAGTCTGCAAAGCGCTCAATAAAATAGCGCTCAATATCCTCTTCGACAGCGCGATGCTGCGCAGTATTGTCAGGGTCCAGCCAGAGATTATAGCGAATGGCCATGCTGTGCTCCTGGTCGCCCCGTCCGGCGGGTTGGTGCGTTAGGCGGGCGCATCTTGTAAGTGAGTCGACAAGGCGTCGCGCAGCGTGCCCTCAATAGGTACGGCGCATTTAGCCTGGTGATCGTACTGTACCATCACCGTGTGGCCGAGGTTGGCGAGCGTGCCATGTTGGCGTGCTTCCTGAGTGACGGTAAATGAGCTATTGCCCAGCCGCGTTAAGTAGGTGCGTAATTCGACGTCATGGCCGTAAAACAGTTCTGCACGGTAGTCGATTTCCATCCGCGCCATTATCAAACGCCACTGCTTCGGGTTCAGGTCAGGTGTAAAAAGCTTGAATAGGTCGTTGCGGGCCAGCTCAAACCAGGCGGGTAGGCGCGTATTGTTAATATGGCCCAGCGCATCCGTATCGTAAAACGCCGGCTCAATCGTGCGGGTAAACATGGCAATCACCTTATCGTTGGCAGGAGTTGTAAATTCAGGAAAGCGTTCGGTCAAGCCGTTTGCCTGTTGCCTTCACGTCGCTTGGCAAACCAGCGCTGGACTTGTAGCCAGCCCAGCAGCCATAGCGTTGCTACCAGAAAACCGGCCAGCGTGCCCCAGGCAAGCCCCAACGTTTCATACGTATAAGAGACACACAGGGCGTAACTTAACAGCGAGCCCAGCCCCACGGGGTAGTGTTTGATAACGGTCGCGGTAGGCGCGGGGCCTTGGGTTATATGCAAAATTAGCAGGAAAGGCAGCATGGTGACGGGGAAAGCCGCCAACGTGCCTGCCCAGGCAGGCGGTACCCAATGGGCAAGGCTTGTGATGGCAAAGACAATAAGCGTCGCCAGCAAGGCGCGAATACATAAAGCACCCCATGAGAAAGACTGACGTGCAGTGGCCAGACTGTCGGGTATTCGCCGGAAAATCCACGTAAAAAATACGATAGCGCAAAGCGTCACCAGCGTACCCGTTAAGCGAGTAAAATCGAACTGGGCAAGCACCAGGCTTGCCATAAGCCATAGAGTGATCGCGCCTGCCATTCCGCTGGCGACCCCCTTCAAGCCGGGTTTACGGCCGCAAAGCCAATAACCCGCGCCAAGTGCCATGGTCGCGGTAAAGCCCGCGAGTGTATGAATGGCACTTTCAGCGGAAAACGTTGGGGATATCTCCAAGCCAATAAAGAACAGTGCCAGCGCGGTGCCCAAAGGGTAGCCTGATAAAAGCCCTGCCACTTTGGGGCTCACACGTACAGCAATCGCCCCCAGCCCCAGCACCATCGTGACTGACACCGCTACTTTGGCCAGTTGCCAGCTAATCGGAACGTCCAGCATCAATGACTATCCTTATAATTGATTAAACATTTTTCTTCGTTTGTCAGCCAGTATATCCGCCCGCTGCACAACAAGCCGCGCTATCGAAAGCATTAACGTTTTTTTATACTAAACGTAGTCCCTGCTGATCGCGCCAGGCAGCCTCCAAAGCATTTTTTAGTGGTGCTTGAAGGTGGGCTGGAAGCGCAGAATGCGCGGCCTCTAACGCGTTAAACGTGCGGTTGCGCAGCCAGCAGTAAGCCCAGGCACAGGCTTCAGCCTCGCTTTGAGGTGTTGGCTTGGCAGGCATTTGGTTGAGCAGAAAAACCGCTGTACGAGGTGCCCACAGCGGAATGTCATCCTCACGTGTTTGGCTCCAGTGTTTAAGCATTGCCCCATCAGGCGTCGTGTCCGGCGTGCCCAGTTTGGCAACCCGTGCGGTTTCCGCCAGTATGAGCGCTAACTGGTCAGCATCGGCCTGACCAAGCGCTTGCCATTGCCGCAATAGCGCTGATAATCCTGTGCGTACCTTGGTATAAAAATCATCTTGCGGCATGCTCGTTCCCAACCTTCGTCAATAAGTGAGATCTGTTATGGCTTTTGATTTTGCCACGCCTATCGAGCGACGCCACCCCGAAGGTGGCTACTCATCCCAAAAATGGCATCGCTATAACGGTGAAGTACTGCCTCTATGGGTTGCCGACATGGATTTTTATTCGCCGCCCGCGGTGATTGAGGCGCTACAAGCACGGGTCGCTCATGGTGTTTACGGCTACGGAGAAGTGCCTGCTACGTTAACAGAAACGCTCTGCACATGGAGCGCTACGCACTATGACTGGACGATCCAGCCCGACTGGCAGCACTGGCTGCCGGGTGTCGTGGCCGCGCTCCACTTCGCCACGCTGGCGTTAACCCAGCCAGGCGATGGCGTGCTAACGGTAGCGCCTATTTATCCACCGTTTTTAGCCGTCGCTGAGCGTACCGGGCGTTTGCCCCAGCAGGCCATGCTGGCCGCGCCTAAACGCCCAGGCGAGCCATGGCAGTTGGATATTAGCGCGATTGAAGCCGCCATCACGCCCAAAACACGCATATTACTCTGGTGCCATCCGCATAATCCGACCGGGCGGGTTTGGAGCCGTGAAGAGTTGGCGCCGTTGGTGAAACTGGTTGAACAGCACGATCTATGGGTTGTCTCTGACGAACTACACTGCGATCTACTGTTGGATAAAGATGCTCAGCATCGCCCGTTAGCGGCTATGTTTCCTGAGCTAGCCAAACGCACGATTACCCTTTGGGCGCCCTCTAAAACCTTTAACCTGGCGGGGTTAAGCAGCGCATGTGCGATCATCCCTGACCCCGAAGTGCACCAGCGGTTTGCCGCTGCCTGCAAGGGCCTGTTGCCCGATGTTAACGTGCTGGGGTTAGTGGCGGCAGAAGCGGCGTATCGCGAGGGTGAACCGTGGCGTCAAGCGCTGCTGGATGTGCTGCGTCAGCACCGCGCCACGCTTGAAGCACGCGTTGCCAATTGGCCGGGTGTGCATCTAAGCGCACCGGAGGCAACCTATTTGGCCTGGCTTGATATGAGGGAAGCGGGGCTGGGAGAAACGCCTTACCAAACGCTCAAGGAGCAGGCCGGGGTGGCGCTTTCAGATGGGGCAGCGTTTGGCTACCCCGGCTTTGTACGGCTAAATTTTGGTACTACGGGTGCTCAATTGGAAGCAGCATTAACGCGCATGGATGCGCTATTGAAGCCTTAGCCATTAATAAAGCAGCGCAAACAGCTTGCGGCGATAGGCGACCGTCAACGGGTGGTCGGCGCCTAGCGCATCAAACACCTGCAGCAGCGTTTTACGTGCCGCGTCGTCGTTGTAGGTACGGTCGTGCTTCATTAGCGTAAGCAGTGCTTCAAGCCCTGCGTCGTATTGACCATCGGCCACTTGACGCAGGGCGCGCTGGAACTGTGCTTCGCTATCGTCGCGCTCACCCAAGGCCGCAATGTCTTCTGCGGAAAGCGCTTGTTCACTGAACGTAATGCTGGCGCGTACGCCACGTGCTGCGGGGCCATCGCGCTCTTCGGGGGGGAGATTTTCCAGCACGCTGCGCGCCTCATCTCCGCGCCCTTCAGCCACTAATACGCGGGCAAACGCCACTTGGTAGGCGTAGTGTTCCGGGTATTGCGTCACCAAGTCTTGGTAAATGCCGTGGGCTGTTGCGGTGTCGCCTTGCTCAAGCGCCGCCTCGGCCTGCTCTTCAGGGCTCTCTGGTGCATCGGCCGGGGCAGGGAAGTAGCGCCCTAACCATTCACGCACCTCTTTCTCGGGTAGTGCGCCCTGAAAATTATCCACAAGGCCGCCCTGGCTCACCAGTTTAACGTCCGGTACCGCTCGTACACCCAACTGTGCAGAAATTTCCTGGTTAGCGTCTGTATTTAGCTTACCAAGCAGGAAGGTGCCCGCGTATTCGAGCGCCAGCTTCTCCAGTACCGTCAGCAGTGTGGCGCAGCTACTATCGGCTGGTGAGTAGCAGCCCAGTAGTACTGGCACTTGCATTGACGCTTCCAGCACTTGCTGAATGTTGCTCGCATCAAGTTCGATGATCACATCTTCAGGGCGCACTGGCGCACGTTCGGTGTCAGCAGTATTCGTGCTTGCGGTATCCGCTGTCAGCGGTTTGCCGGTGCGAGGATCAATGATTGACATGGGTAAACTCAGCTTCACAGAAAAATAATTGCTTATGATATGCAGGCAGTCACCGCCATATTCAAGCCGGAACGATGCTAATCATGTAAATCTGAAGGGAAGGCTGGGCCAAGAGGGGCATAATGTGAATACTTAACATCAACGCCCTTGGTATAGACACAAAAAAGCTGCTACCTTTCGGTAACGGCTTTTCTGATAAATATGGTAGCGGGGACCGGATTTGAACCGATGACCTTCGGGTTATGAGCCGGATTGATTTGATTTTCTTAGCGCTGCTTTATTTGTTGTTATTTGTCTAAATAGCCTGCTATATAAGGGTTTCCGTCGGTTTTTGAAATGCTGTCTAGGTAATTTAAGGTCAATCTAGCACGCTAAAGAGTGTCACAAAATAAAATGTAAAATTTACAGCATAAATGACCGTTAGGCTGCTGCTGAGGTCGGCAGCGGGTTAGCCGGACTCTGAAACCGGCGAGACTGGCATCATAGGTTTTGTCAGAACGGATTGTTTGGTATGCCAGTTCCCGTGAGATGGCGCTGGGCGGATGTTCCAATTGTCGGGCGATGGTTCGGATTTAGTAGTGAACCCGCATCTGCATGATGGCGGCTCGGTCTTCAGTAGAGAGGTCGCAATAGCAATGAGTCGTGGCAAAACCATACCGGAGGGTAAGATATTGCATTTGGTCATTGAGACCGCCAACCCAAGTGCGAATAGTCAACGGCATCTTATTGGTGATACGGCTACAGTGGAAGCAGCTTGAAGCATTCGATTGATGAGTTTATTATATCTGAGCTGATATAAATTTATGGCAGTTAAGGAGCCAGCGTGGCGCGCAAGAAACCTGTTGCATTCGTTGGAGACTCGAAGGATCGGCTGCGCGACTTCTCTCTGGACGCCAAGCGAGAAGCGGGGTTTCAGATAGACAAGATTCAGGCTGGAGGCCAGCCGGACGATTTCCGCCCAATGCCAAGCGTTGGCCCTGGTGTCATGGAAATCCGCATTCGGGAACACAACGGCGCCTTTCGGGTCTTCTACGTGGCCAACCGGGGCGACGCGGTATTTGTGCTCCACTGCTTCCAGAAGAAAACCCAGCAGACCGCCAAAAAAGACATCGACTTGGGCAAGCAGCGATACAAGGAGCTGCCCTGAGCCCAACCACCAAGCGAGGTTAGAAAATGGCCATCGAGTATTACGACAGTGTGTGGGACGCCATCGAGGACACTCCTGAAGAGGCGCTGAACATGCGGCTGCGCTCCGAGCTCATGGCGAGGATTGCTGGCCGTGTAAGGGAGTGGGATATTACTCAGAAAGAGGCTGCACATCGTCTGGGAATCACCCAACCCCGCCTCAACGACTTGCTGAACGGCCAGATTAATAAGTTCAGTCTCGATGCTTTGGTCAACCTGACGGGGCCAGCTAACTTCCATCTCGAACTGGAGATTGAAGACGAGAAGGAAGTAGCCGCCTGAGAGTGACCAGATAAACTGGGTTC
>NZ_VIFN01000025.1:0-14235 GCF_013183775.1 Halomonas hibernica | reverse complement strand
TCAGCTAGACCGCGTGCAATCTGGCGGCCTACCTGCCGATTTTCGGCCAATGCCAAGCGTTGGAGCGGGTGTCATGGAAATACGTATACGCGAGAGTAATGGCGCGTTTCGCGTGTTCTATGTCGCCAATCGCGAGGATCGCGTATACGTGCTGCACTGCTTTCAAAAGAAGTCGCAGAAAACAGCGAAAAAAGACATTGAGCTAGGCCAGCAGCGTTATAAAGAGCTGCCGTAGCAGCGAGGTAAGAAGATGAATAACGAGTTTGAGTGCGTATGGGATGCTATCGAAGATACTCCAGAGCAAGCCGCTAAAATGCGGGTGCGCTCCTCGCTGATGATGAAAATCAGCGACGTGGTCAATTCTTGGGATCTACCTCAAACAGCCGCTGCCAAGCGACTGGGTATCACACAACCACGGCTTAATGAGCTGCTGCGTGGAAGAATTCAGAGATTTAGCCTTGATGCGCTAGTCGAGATTGCGCAGTCCGCGCATCTTCATGTTGAGCTGAGCGTTACCCTGGAAGAAACAGCAGCATGAGATTTTTGAATTAAAATATGATGAAATCATGAAATCGGCTCACCTTTAAACGCGAAAAGCCGCTTTAATGTGTGTTTAAAGTGTGACTATTCCTATTATGGGACTAGCTAAGCGATTGCTATCCCAGAAGATTTTCAGGCTCGTCACAACAATATGAACGATTCATGTAAAATAGTTTTTGTGGCCACTGACCATGGCCACAAGAGAGGATTCTAG
Source organism: Halomonas hibernica (assembly GCF_013183775.1). Lineage (NCBI taxonomy): Bacteria > Pseudomonadati > Pseudomonadota > Gammaproteobacteria > Oceanospirillales > Halomonadaceae > Halomonas > Halomonas hibernica. The sequence continues at coordinate 13,481 of NZ_VIFN01000025.1, read as the reverse complement.
ACGTGCAGACACAAAAAAGCCCAGCGAGACCAAGCGCTAGGCTTAAATGCACAGAATGAGTCTGTTTGTTTCTTTGCAGGACTGGAACCGGCGACCAAACCCTCCAGCCTGCGACACAATTTGCAGTGTGCTAATGACCCCAGCGCATAAACAGTGAAGTCATTTTACAGCAAAAGCGACGATATATCAGGTGTGAAACCGTCAAAACGTCGCTTTGCTAACTTCAAGTTTAGTCGCTCAACGCGTTACTTTGCAAGTAATGCAAGGGGCAAAGCACTGCTAAGGACTAGCAGTGACGCAATTTATCGATTTTTCAGCAATAGTTGAACCAGTAGCGCTTAAGCTACTGGGAGAGCCTTCGTTTAAGCATGGCAGCCGCTGGCGTTGGGGAAGTAAGGGCAGTCTTTCCGTTGATATTCAGTCAGCTACATGGTTTGACCATGAAGCCGGTGAAGGCGGGGGAGTGCTGGCGCTAATTGAGCGCGAAACCGGGCTTACTGAGTCACGCGACCAACTTAGCTGGCTGGCTGGCCGGGGATATATTGCCCCGCTGGATACTGCCAGCGAAGCCCCCAATTCTGATGATTTGGCTGTTAAACGCCAGCAGCGAGAAGCCACGAAAGCCCATAAAGAGGCCGCTCAAGTCAATCAGCAACAGGCCGAACATACCAAGGCAGCCGAGCGTGCCCGCTGGATATGGGGCCGCTGCAAAACACCTGGCGCCGATCACCCTTACCTAATTCTGAAAGGGATCGACCCCAACGGCCTAGAATTACGTCAACATCCCAGTAATGGCACGTTGGTAGTGCCGCTCTACGACCCGGCTGGAGAGCTGGTAAACCTTCAATTCATTACCAAAGACGGCGAAAAACGATTTCTAAAGGGCGCGCGTAAGCAGGGCTGCTATACCCTTATCGGCACCGACAACGGTCAAGGCCGCTTATTTGTGGAAGGCTACGCTACCGGCTATACCGTCCATCAAGCGACCCGTAAACAAGCCGTAGTGGCGTTTGACGCGGGGAATCTAGTGCCTGTGGCTGCTAACCTTGGGCGCCCCGGCGACGCTGTTGCCGCCGATAACGATAGCGCCGTGAAATCCAGCGCACCCTTTGGCAAGCCTCTTAATACCTATGGCACTGGCCACAAAGCCGCTATGAGCACAAGGCTCTCGTTCTACCTTGCGCCCGTGCCTGGTAAAGACTTCAACGATATTGGGATCGACGCCGCGCGCACTATTTTCAATGCTGCACCAGTATCAGAAACGCCCGTTTTCAATCCATGGTTACTGTCGCCAGTCACGCTGCCCAAAGCCGCCCCTGGAGAGCTGGTGACGGAAATTGTTGGTATCAAAGACCCCGGCAAAGCCGCTGCTATCGCGTACAGCATTGCCGCCAAGCTGGCACCCCGCGCACCCGCTCAAATGCCGCTGCAAGTCATTCGAGCGGCGATAGAAGCCAACGCTGAACCCGGCGCCCTTCACCCAGCAACGTTAGATGCCATCGTGGATCGACTGGATAAAGCCCAGACCCATCGAAAACGCCGCGCCCTTGAGCAAGTTAGCCTGCCTGTTGATGTTGGCCAGCGCCACGCCTATGAACCTATTCATGGTGCCGTTCCTAGTCTGACCCCAGCGGACTATCACGGCGTGATAGTCGTCAAAGCGCCCATGGCGGCGGGTAAGACCAAAAACATTGGTCGTCCGCTGGCAGAATGGGCGAACGCCAATGGCCACACCATGCTGGCTATTTGTCACCGCGTAAGCTTGGTAACTGAGCTTGCTAACCGGCTTGAGCTAACACATTACGACGATGTGAGCGCATCAACCGCTTATGCGGCCACTGGCCTGGCTACCTGCCTGCCGTCTATTACAAAGCCTGACCATGCCTCGCTAATCGACGCTGCCAATATCGTTTTTATAGACGAAGTGGCCCAAGTGCTGCGGTTTATCGAGTCAGAGAAGGCGTGCAGCACCAAGTACGCCGATAACCAAGGTGTTTACGAGCGCTTGCGAGAAATCGTGGCCAAGGCCGATTGCGTGGTGGTTGCCGATGCTGGTGTGGATCGTCGCACCATTGAATTTTTAGAGTATTGCCGCCCTGGTGAGCGCTTCCGAGTGATTGAGGTTATGCCACCAAAAGACGCGGGGATCACCGGCCACTATGGCTATGGCGCCGATGCCGTGACCAATGCGGTAAGCGAAGCCCTGGCCGAGCTGGCCGCTGGGGGGAAGCCGTGGGTAGCAGTGGAAAGTATCGACCGCGCCAAGGCGTTGGAACACTTTTTCAAAGCCGCTATGCCTGGCAAACGCATCATGGCCATTCACGCGGACAACAAAGACAACAAAGCCCAGCGGGATTTTCTAACCGACGCAGACCGCGAAAGCCGCCGCTACGATATTGTGATTGCCTCGCCGGTTATCGGCTCCGGCCTATCGATTGAGCACAAGCCGAAGCACGACGATAAAGGTAACGTCATCGAGAACGTGCCGAAAAGCGAGAAATTCACTCTTGGCGTCTACATTGGCGGAGGCCATCGCACCACACCCGCCGATGCCGCCCAGCAAATGCGCCGCGTGCGCTATATCGAGCGCTTTGAAATCGCCCTGGTGGCCAATAGCAGCACCGTAGGCAACCAAAGCCCGGAGGCGCTGATTGCCGCCGCCGTGACCGCATCCAGGATTGAAGGAAAGGCCGCGCCAGTCACTACGTTTGATGAGCTAGTGGCCAGCATTCGCACCGATGCCGAAAACGCCCGTGCTGACTTCGCCGCCGGTTTGCTTTGGCAGCTAGAGACCGCTGGCTGGATGCTTGAACGTCAACAAAATGGCGAAAGCGAAGATGCCCCTATGGGGATCGCGGAGGTAGGCGAGCGTTTGAAAGAGGCCCGCGACTTTATCCGCGACACCAAGCGCGATGCCCTGCTTAACGCGCCCATTATTACCGATGAACGTGCCGCCGAGCTTGAACGTCAGCGGGTACGTTCTGAGCTAAGTAATATCACCCTAGAAGCGCACCGCATCCGTCGTGCTCTTGGCATTCAAGGAAAGCCTTTGGACGACGATATTTTAACGTTCTGGGACGATGGCCGTGCCGTGGCTAAGCTAGATCGCTTTAGCGCCTTTCAGGGCGTCGTAAGCGACTTTGACGATAGCGGGAAGTCGCTTTCTAGCCGCCGTTACTATGAAGCCTGCGCAAGGGCTTACGGCTGGCTGTTTGAAGGTATCGACACCGATGTTGATGGCTGGCTGACGCTAGGCGTTGCCAATCAGGTATTGGGTCGCGTCATGGAGCATCGCCACTTGCTGGCACACCTTGGGATCGTGGCAAAAAAATATGCTGAATGGATTCCCGACCGGGAGAATAAACATCAGCCGCGCGCTATGAAGCTGCCTGCTTACCCGGTGCGTGAAGTTGTGGCCATGATGGAGCGCATGGGCATCAAGATGCAGGCGAAGCGGATGCGAGCGAAGTCACCAGGGTGTGACACATTCCCCCATAACCCCTTAGGGGGAAGTACGGCATGTGTCACACCTGAAGGTGATAGCAAGCCTGACAAGAAAGCCAAGGGAAACCCCATTATTCGCGTCTACCAACCTACCGCCGGAAGTCTTATCGAAATGCAGCAATGGGCAGACAGTCGCAACGCGGCACGCAAAGTCATTTCTGTGGATACCGCGCCACGTACGGGCACTACCCTGGAAACGCTAGAACGCGAGATGCACGAGTCACTGCCAGACTTTCATCGCGCTGTTGTACGTTCACTTACTGCTGCTAGGGTCAGTGAGCAAATTGTCTTACGACCGCGACGATTACCACAGACTGCAACCGCTTAGCAGACCATAAGGTGTGACACATGGGTATCTAACCCCTTAGGGGATAATGAGCCATGTGTCACACCTGGCGTCCGTGATCCATTGTGACGCGGATAGCCAGCTATAACTCATATGGTGGGATCGTGATGCTAACGAAACGTCAGTTGCAGCAACTGAAAAATGAGGAAACACCTCTTCACGTTCAGATTCGCCGGATTCATCTAGCCCTGGGAGCCAGCCAGAGGCATAAGCACCACGGTGCCTGGCTTAGCAAAGGGCAGCGGTACTTCTATCAGGAGGAACGCGCGCTAGCCACTTGGATTGAGATTGAAGGCGACATTATTCGCTCATGCCTCACAGATTCTTCAGACGGTGGTGCATGGGGGTTTGATAGCAATGGTCACTTCTATGTTACTTGTTTTTACTACGAAACCACTGAACGCCCGGATTTGATAGCGAAGGTAAAGCAGCTCTATTTAAAGAGCATGCAGAGTAAACCACCATGCAGAAACGCCTACCTGGAAGCAAAAGGTCGCTGAATATCACTGACTGAGCTAACCGCAACATAATAGTGATTATGATGAGGTTGGCCCTTCTCTCTTTTATCGCCTGCCCAGCCCCTAAGAAGGGTTTTATACGAGAAACGCGCGAAACGAGAAAACCTGCTGGAAGCCTTGCCATTACTATGTTTCAGCGCTTCCGGTTGTTTTACGGAAGCCATAGAAAAGCCCGCCCCCTGGGGGACGGGCAACTTCTATCTTCGCAATCCTAGCAATCATCCATGAGCGTCCTGCTCATGCCTCCTTGGCCCATCGAGCGTTCCTTGCTCGGTCGTCCTTTCAAAAGCATCCTTTGCTCGACACACTTTCACCCTAGACGACATAACCTTGGTTATCAAGCCATGCCCATTTAGCGTGAAATTTTCACATCTATAGACCGATATTTAAGATTATCCGTCTTACCTTGAGTTTTTAATTTTGAAAACTCAATCACGTTCGGCCATCGGAATGTAAGGCTTATAATCCAGTTCTAAAGCATCAGCAACGGCAAGGAGAATGTTTTTTTCCGTCTGCTTACTAGAATCACGAAAGCGGTTATTTGCGTCTGAACGGAGAAGGGCAAGCACCTCACTCTTATGCTTCTGGTACTCAGTACCGCTCGCGTAATGGCGAGCATAGACATCCAGAGACCCGTCAACATCGCGAAGAACTTCAATAGCATCCTTGAACATAGAAAAGCACCATTTTGCATAATGGGATTTAAGAAGAATCACCACTCTAACGTGCTTCGCTTGTCGGCTGCCACAACGCCGGTGGTTTCCGTTGCACGCTTTGCTAATCACTATTGGCAGTTCCTCTCATGCACTGCCGAACGTTGCCTCTGGTCATCTTTACGACGTTTTTAAAGCGGTGCCAGTTATTCGCCTTGTCTTGAATTTATTACGCAGCGCAAAACGCATTAGTTACATGAAGCCAGAATGTACGACACGCCGCTGATTTCGAGGTGGTCGCGGTTTCTTGCCGGCCACAAATGGGCAAGCCGGGCAGTCGAAGCGATATTCCGTGTCCGTCAATACCGATAGCCGTCCATCTTCCTTGCAACGCGGACAGATAGAGTGTGGCGGGCAGTCTTCTGTGACGCACCCCGCTTTGAGCGTGAGAATGTAACCGCCCATGGGCGCCCGCTCCAGGCGGTAACTGTCGAATCGTCTTTTATCGTCAAGCTCGCTTTTCAGGCGGGATACCTCCTCAAGGAGAGCTTGATACTCGACTTGCGTGGAGGACAGCTGAGATTGGACCTCCATCAACTGCTCCATGATGCCTATCACGGCTACGTTTGCCCGCGCCTGGTCGTTAACGTCCTTTGCCGATCTAGCCAAGTCGAATGCTGTCTTGATGCTGCCAGTAAGTGCTACGAAATCAACCATGAACGTCTCCCGGTGTGTGTCCGAGCAGTTCACACCAGGAGGGAAGCGCTGTCCAGAAGGCGCTCATAGCATATTCGACCACCACTCAGACAGACGTTGGAGAAGATCCAGGACAGTGTTCAGTAGCATCAAAAAAAGATGGAGTAGTTCGAGACGATCGCGCATTAGGCAGACCTCACGTTGTTTGTGGATCTCCTATGCTGGCGTCACGACTCTACTGTGGCGACAAGATCGCGTTGTGCGAGACCGTTCGCACAACGCGCAGCTTTAAACCTGACAATTATTAAGTTGTTTTAATCTTAGCTTTGCTTATACTGTCTTACAGTAAGACAAAAGGAAAAACCAATGCCAAAGCGCAGCGTCACCATCCGCATGGAAGAAAGCGATTACGAGCAGCTAGAAGCAATAGCACGCGAGCAGCGTCAAATGACAGGCGACAAAACAGGTGTGAGCGACGTGATTCGAGAAGCCGTAGCAAAGTATATTGAAAATCAAATAGATAGCGGAAGTAGAAATGATTGAGCATGTGGAGCAGCAGCAGGGGCGTTTTGAGCGCTTGTCAGTCCTTCTTAGAGAACTGTGCAAAATAGAGCATGACGGACTCAGTGTGGCAGGTAAGTTGCTGCTAGAAGAGGCGATGACCGAAGCTGCGCTTGGCAGTGAAGATGCGCAAATTGCGCTTGATGAAGCGGGCGATAAAGCCGCGTAGAAATTGAAGGCGCCGATGGAAGCGGGGGCAACCGCAACCACCGGCTTACATAACGGCACTGACTCAAGGAGATGCCGAAATGCAGACATATCGTAACACCCTGGGCCGCTTTGGCGCTGCGTTATACCGCTTTTCGCAAGACAGCGGGGTCGTACTACTGCCCATCATCGTTGTAGCCGCTATCGTGGAGGTGTTGCTATGAAATGCACTGCCTCGCAGCTACGCGCTTTGAGCCGCATTTTGGCCCCCTACCGTGGCCAGCCACTGAACCGCGCCGCCATCGATCTGGCGCTGCAATTAGCCCGCTTGGAGCCAGCCCAATGAACCTACAAGACGCCGCAAAGGTTGCCGCTGATGCTATTGGAGAGTACCCAATAGGCGAGCAAGGCAACGCCCGTGATGAATTGATAGCGCTGATAGATGAAGCGCTAGACATTGCTGATGACGAGCGCTTGCAGCAGATCACTGACAGCATCGACCGGCTAAAACGCGACCACGGCGAGTTGATCACCTGGCGCTGCAAAGGCGGCTACATCGCGCTGGACGTGCCGACAGAATTTATAACCAGTATTGCGCACGCCGCCAACGATGCGCGCCGCGACATTGAATTGCGCACCATTACCGGGCTTTTACTGCCCCAGCTTGAGCGGATCGCGCCAAGCATCATGAAAAGCGTGTTAGGTACCGAGTACGCTGGCAATCGAGGCGACTATGAGCGCCTGGTGGCAATAGCCGTCGATGAATTAGCGTGCCGAGCTTGCAGCCAAGGAGAATGAATAATGGATAACCTACTGATCGCATTAATTCTAATCGCTCCCGTTGCTGGCCTGACTTGGTGGGCCGGACGCAACACCAATAAGGAGTTGAAAGGGAAGTAAAGCCACCCTGCCAACCCAATGCCCGCCAAGTGCGGGCTTTTTTGTGCAATGCAGAACTGACGCCATACCACCCTGCCCCAGTGACCGCTAACCGCCTACCCTGCAATTTTTCGTTAAAAATTACTTATAAGTCAAGTAATTAACATTACTTGTCATAGCGCGATAGGCTCATAATTAAGCGGTGATACATCGTTTTGGCCACTCTCAAAATGGTAAAATATGGGCATCGCTACCCCCGGATAATTGCCATGATTAAGCACCGCTTCAACGTACCCCGCCACGCCATCGAATCGACCCGCCGAGAAGCTAATAGCGCCCGGTTTCGTGAATCACTACGCCTACGCGAGGCTGCTGGATACCTACAGCAAGACCGACACGCCACCGTGGAGGCACCGCCCGCTTTGCTGCTGACAACGCTTGCCGTGGACAGCAACGGCGCTGCCGTGGACAGCAACGGCGCTGCCGTGGCCACGCTGGAAACCCTGGCGACCGATGAAGGCCGGATCGTGGCCGCTCTGGTGGCTGGGCTGGACGTTGATGAATACCGCTTTACGCTGGTGAGTGGGAAGTATGGTGAGCTGTTAGGCGTGGATTTTGAGTTAACAGACCTTGTCACCCGGCCTGCTGTACGTCGAGTGTTAGCACGTAGCTTTGATGATGCTGCCGACATTGCCGCTGCGCTGGTTGAGCAGCGACACGAACCTATAGAAACAGTGAAACACCGCGCTAAGCCAGAAATGATTGGTGATGTTGTTGTCCAACGCGCCGCCGAGCTTGAGCGTCAACAAATTACTGAAAAAGCCAGGCGCAACGTGAAGGCGCTCGGTTACACGTTTGATTGAGAGTTGCCGCCGCTGTCACAAGTGACACACAATGCAGTGACACGCCATGACTACGCGGTGACACGCCATGCAATTCACTATCACCGAAGCTGCAAAGATTTACGGTAAGCAGCGTAAGACGTTGTACCGCCATATTGATTCAGGCCGCTTGTCTGCTGGCGTGAGGGGCGATGGTAAGCGCGTGATAGACCTTGCCGAGCTAATACGCTGCTATGGAGAGCCACCTGGTAAAATACCCACCAGTGACACGCATTCGACACGCGATGACCCAGTAGGTGACACGCTTGTCACGCAGGCGCTAATTGAAGAATTGCGCAAGCAAACGGCAGTGATAGAGCGCATGAGCGAGCGCATCGAGCAGCTAGAACAAGCGCTGCTGCGTTTGCCAGCGCCAGCTAATGCCACCCCCGCCGAACCAGCACCCCAGGCCGATATCGAACCCGCTCAAAGTACCCTGACCCAAGTGCCAGATAAGACCAGCGAACCCCTGCGCGATTTTGGCGATGTGCTCAAACGATTTGAGAATCGAACGAAAGCTTAAATTTAATAAGTAAAAGGTTATATTAGCTATTTAAAATTAGCAGCTAGAGACGAAGAATAATGATTAAACAGTCCATCGGCTTTGCCTTGGCGGCAAGCCTGGCATCAATAAATGCACATGCCTTTCCCGCACCTCAGCCGGTTAATATTCTTAATGAAGCTGAAATTCAGCACTTCTTAGCAACTCTTCCCGACGAAGATTTCTTTATTCAAAAACTGACAGAGCGAATTGTTAGCTGTGAATGTGAAGGCGCTGAGGCATGGCTTGAGATGACTGACTATTACAATGGTCTGCTTGATTATTACGGCTATAACTACGGTGAGACCTTGCGAACGTATGCCACCACAATGGGAGGACTAGATCACCACAATCAAGAAGATGTGTTACTTGCTCGAATGTGGCAATACTACGGTATTGACGATCTATTTATGCCCGTATTTGCGCTAATTGAAGAGCAAGAAGCCTATCGCCTGGTCGATAGCGGTGTACTCACTTCTGAGCAGGTTTATACTGCTGAAAATATAGGGCGCTAATCCGCCGATGGACATATACCGTTATCTTTTAGAAGATATATAAGATAACGGTATACCTTGCTCTAGAAAGCAAGCCGTTCAAACTGCTTACCCGAAAGCGCCGTGTACAGCACCGTGTTTTGGATATTGGCGTGCCCCATGTACTGCTGCACCGTGCGAATATCTGTGCCGCTGTTAATCAGGTGAACCCCGCAGGCATGACGCAAGGCGTGGGGATTCCACTTCATCCCCAGGGCTTTCTCGCTAAGGCGGTGAAACATCTTTCTAAACCCGTCGATACTGACCGGCGCGCCACGCTCATTGACGAACACGTACCCATGCTGGCGCCCGCTGGCCTCGCGGTAACGCTTCAACGCCCGGATCGTGTCGCCCTGGAGTGGATGCGTCCCATCCAGCGACCCTTTAGCACGCTGCACCATGACCGTGTGACCACTGTTTAGATCAAAGTGCTGCCACTTGAGCGCCACCAGCTCGCTAATCCGCAGCCCATGCTCAAACGCCAGGCGAATCATCAGTGCGTCACGTTGGCCATACCTGCCTTTCTTAGCCGCTGTAATGAGCTGGTGGACTTCATCACGCGACAGAAATTTACGCCCGCGTGCTTCATCGTTATCCGCCCGCGTGCGAACTGTCCGGCTTTCAGTGTTTGGGTGCAGTGTGACCACGTTACCCGATGCCGCGTTATTCATGCCTTTTCCCTTGCCTTATTTTGCCAACTGTCCGGCTTTTAGTCAGAACCCGGACAGTTATAACACCCCTTACTTAGATGGGCAATCCCACCCGTTAAGGTGTGAGAAATGTGGCATTGCCGGATTTGTAACAATAAGATACAATTTAGTTACATTTTGTTACAAAGGCGTGAGGAATGGCTTCTACCCCACCACCAAACCCGCCACGCACTGGCATTCCGAAAGGGCTGATCCGAGCGATCCCAACGCCTAGGCAGCTTAATAGTCACCGGCGTGAACTACGCCGCCGCGCAAATGAAGGTGACACGCTCGCTATTGGGTTAGTTGTCTTATGTGAAGTGCTGCGCCAACAGAAAGACACTCCATGAGCATCACCGTTGGCACTAATGACCACACGCTAAGCGATCATCTAAAAGCGTTTATCCAGACGCCTGATGCCCTGGTCGTGGGAATCATCGGGGAAGGCTCAAGCCGTGAATTGACCGCGCTATGGGAAAGCCCGTTCGAGAACGACACGCCGGGCTCGATGTTTAGCAAACAAGGCGGTCTGATTCAGGCTGGGGCCTTGGAAGGCATCGGCATCGAGGGCGGTAGAACCAGCAAATCGACGCTTAACACGACGCAGGTATGGAGCGGAACAACCCCGCATAACTTTAACCTGGTGCTGGAGTTTTACGCTATTTCGGATGCCTACAACCAGGTGCAAGCGGCGCTGATTGAGCTTGAGAAAGTTATTGCGCCAGAAATGAACGAATTAACACCAGGTGGCCGCATACCGCCTCAGGTGACGCTAAATGCTGGGCGTCAGATTATCTACCCCGAATGCGTGATTACCAACGTTAGCCGTCAGCTGGATGGGCCAATTGGTCGCGACGGCTACCCCTTGCGCGGCAGTGTGACTATACAGTTACAGACCCTCACCACGGTGAATCAGTCAGATATTCCGGCAACGTTCGGATAGGAGTGTGAGTATGTCGACAAAGCTACCCACGCTGAATAAGCGTCTTCCTATTGAATTTCCTCATGTTGACCAAGTAGGTACGCCGTTAGCAACATTTGAGAATATTCAGAGCGTGATTGACGCATATCGAATCACAATAGCGCGCCCATTACTTAATGCCGACGACTTCACCCCCTTTTTTGGCGTGCGCTACGTGGCGTGCGCTGAAAATCAGCGCGATTGTCACAGAACACAGCTACTCGCTATCTGCGAGCGTAACGAACTACACGTCAAGCTTGAGCAAGTAGAGCGCTATGTACAGCTACGTGGGTTAGAAGTTGAAGATCAAGAGCGACGCGAAGCCAATGCCCAGCGTTTGGCACGTGGTATGGCGCTGTGAGTGAGTACGACAAACGCGGCAAGCACCCCGCCAGCCGTGCGAATTTGCAAATGTTCCAGCCCGGCAATCAGGCCGCTCGCAAGCATGGCGCTTATGCTCGCTACCACGCTCCGGAGATTGTTGAGCGCGTCACGCCAGACGCTGACGGCCCTGAGCGCCTGGAAAACATGATTCAGTTAGAGGAAGCGCGGCTTCACGAATTGCTGCAAGAAAAAGCCGCTTGGGACGCTAAGAGCGAATACGACGAGCTAGCGCATGGCGACTACACAATTACCGAGATACGCGCCGATGCTGGCGGTACAGCGACCAGGCGGGAGCGCCCCAACTTTGAGTCGTTGATCGACCGGGCCATGGGCAAAATCATGGCGCTCGTGGTCGAAAAAGAACGTATGCAAGCCACCCCCTCTTACATCGCCTCTGCGCTGGCGCGTGTGCTTGATGACGCCGAAAAGTCAGGGTTGTCAGCAGTCGATACCGCCGAGCAGGTAGAAAGAGCCGGGTTAGCGGTGCCCTTTTCGCTTCAGCAGCGCGTACGTGCCGAGCTGGCCACCTACGAGCCGCCGGAACCGGAAGGCGGCATGACCGACGACGAGCTAGAGGCGTTGTCGGCAGAGTATGAACAGGAAATGGCCGGTGAAGACGAATGGCTGGAAGAACGCCAGGCTGAAGTAGCTGATATACACAAAACACAGCAAAGAGAAAAACATAGTGAATGAAAATAATCAGCTAACAGAGCAGCAAGCCGCTGAATTAGAAGCTATTGAAGAGCGTTTTGGTAGTTACGGGCACCTGGTACTGGGCGCTCATGACCCAGAGCTAACCGACTTCCAGCGCCAGCATTGCGTGAACGTTTTGCAAATCGGCCATGCGAAGTTTGGGCGTGAACTGGCCGCACAATACGGCGAAGCCTACCCCCTGGAAGCACTGGCCAAGCGTATCGACCACGATATTAATCAAGTGAGTGGAAACCAATGAAAGCAGGTCATCAGGAACAAGCAGAACGTATGAGCATCGCTGAAATTGAAGCCGAGCTGAACGTCTTGGCAGACGCTGAACGTAGTGATGCTTTGATTTATGAGCGCCGCAACTTTAAAGCTGAGGCCGATAGCGCAGACCCTCAGCAGGCCGAAGAAATACGCGCCGAACAAACCCTATACTCAGCCCGCAAACGGCAGAGGGCAACGCGTCGCACCGCGCTAGAAGCGACGCTGGCAGAACTTAAATCGACAGATGTTAGCGACAAGTTGACCAACATCGCCACTGCCCACGCTGAGGCGCTTGCCACTGCCCAGGAAGCACTGGCCAGCATCGACCTTGATGCGCTTACGGCACTGGAAAACCAGGTGAAAAATTACCTGGTGGCCGAAGAAAGTGTGCGCGAACACGCCTGCCAAGCCACTAGCATGGCCAAAAACGCAGGCGTTCAAGCACCAGAACTTAAGTCAGTTTATTCACACGCGCTAGGCGTGTCTTATGATCGTTTTGAACGGCTAAAACAGCAGATTAGCAGCTCATCACAGCGAGTAGCGCACGATCAGGCGAGGCTTGGCGTGAATTACGTCGCGATCTGATGCAGCCGGAGTAGCAATGGAAAGCGAAACAGAACCACAGCATGATGCTGGTTGCGCCGCTTACGACCCCCGCAGCGAGGGGGCAGTCAAGATGTGGATCGCTGCTGTGAAGCTGTATGCGCAAGACGTCCTTACCGCTGCGTTAGGTCGTCAAAACGCTGACAATGGGCGTGCATTACGTGACCTACGCAGCGAGCAACGTCAGCTACGCATTCTTTGCGAGCCGCTGGGGGCAGACGTGGAGGCCGTCGCACGTGCTATCGAAAAGTGCGTCGCCCGTGGGTATGGAGCGGGCATACCCGTTAAACCACAAAGGCGAAAGGTGAAGCAAAAAAGAGCAGCATGACCGCCCCTGTGGCGGTTTTTTTCGTTAAGTGAGGTGCGATATTCCCACCACATACCACGTTAAAGGTGGAAAGATACCTTGTTCTTTTATTCCCTTGAGAGCGGCTTTTAAAGCTAAACGACCACCCAGGTAGCAGTTTTTCTATTGCTGGCATCTTCCATATCAGTCACTATACTGTTAACGGTATAGGAGAAAGGAGCGTTGTGTGTCTAATCGCCGTAATGTGTACTTTCTAGGCGACTCAATTGACCGACTGCGCGACTTTCCAGACGACGCCAGGCAGGAGGCCGGTTT
>NZ_VIFN01000024.1:0-16248 GCF_013183775.1 Halomonas hibernica | reverse complement strand
CACCGCCCGTTCTGTCCTATGTTCAGTGCTAACGTTTTTCGAAGCATTCGCCATTTCACCGATTTTACCCGATTGGCCTTTGCTTTTATTTTCGCGCTGAAATTCTTGATCCCCTATTTCGCGACTGAAATACTCTGCCGTTTCTGAATCACCGGCGGCTAAAAGCAACTTGTTAGACATACAAGACAGTAGCGTTTGAGCTTGGTCTTTTCCGTAAGTGGCTCGAAGTTGGGCAATTGTTTGGAGACCCGAAACACAGCACCCGCCATTCTTCCGCAACCTAGTTAAGCCCAGACTCAGGCTCGACACTTTGCCCAAGCTGTCTAGCTCATCCATTATGTACCACAGACGCCGTTCCGGGTTTTCCCTTAAGCAAAGCCCTTCAGTAATCGCCAACCCTAACCAGCAGCCAACGAGCCTTTTCAGGGTTTCCATTTGATTATCCATGTACGTGATATACAGCCAGCCCTGGCGCGCGTCCTGATCAACGTTACGCACCCACTCACGTACCGAAAAACTCCCCATATCGGGTAAGTAGTCCCAAGCACTTAGGTACTCTGTCATTTGGCTTCTTATAGAGGCAAGCAACCGGTCAGCACCTGGCACGACATAGGTAGCAGCAGGGGTATCTTTAAGAAGATTATATAATTCTTTATCTGTCGCTTGATTCGCCCGCCTTAATAGCTCTTTAAGCGAGTAATTGCCTTCCCGCCACTGTAGCAATATCAATTCTTGTAAAAACGTTCTAGCCTTTCCGCTCCATGATTCGTCCGCTGGGTCACTTCCTTTTGGAATAGCAGCCATGACTACCATCGGCACATCTTCTGGATTATCAATCTCTTTAAACGGAGACCAGTCAACCGATCGCGCATCAAACGGGTTTAGCAACAAGTCACCGTCACGCCCAAACCGATCAAAATACCCGCCCGAAGGGTCGGCAATAATCGCCGTCTGACCACGGCTCTGAACCGTTCTCAGCATTTCGTTTATAGCTTGTGACTTACCCGCCCCTGTCTTACCCGCAATCAAAAAATGCTCAGCTTCGTTTTGTTGAGCAATGGCTACCCCGCCGATTTTGATACTTTCGCGGTAATTCTCATCGGTAGCGGCTTGTTGAGCTGCGACCGCTGCACCATCCATTAATGAAGCCCCCCGCACGTACTTCTTACCGTGCTGGTTAACAGGGGCCATTCGCGGCTTATAAGTGCCATGGGCTCCTGGCATCCACTTCAACCACCCTAACAACTCACCGGCCGCCCCATCATCCGGGATATGCTCAATCATTCGAGACGCAACATCGAGAATTAACAAAACCGTCAGAGCTAGCATTAGCCATGCAAATACAGCCATGAAAAAGCCCTCATTAACCCACACCCACGTTACATGGCCGAGGGTTATAGCGGTGGCCACCAGGTAAAGCCATTCTACCCATGTATATCGCGCCCCTTTTGCAAAGACGTTATACAGCTCACCGAACAGCCGCCACGGCCCCGCGATGGCTGTTGCTGTTGCCCGCAATACAGATTTTAAAAAAAGGCCAATAACGTTCACGCCCATAGCAGGAACTCCCTATTTATTGAAATAAAGTGACATAGAACAAGAGCGCAGAAATTCCGCCGACAATTGCTATAGCACCCATCCAGAGCATGTCTTGCAGCTGGTTTCTGCGCAGACCCAAGCGGGCCTGTTCTAGCTCTTTTGCAGCAGCTTGAATTGTTACCGCCGCTTGTGACATTTCGGTTTGAACTGTTTGTTCAATAGTTGTTTTAATAGCGCTCATGACTTGATTCGTATAGTCGTCTACTCGCCCCCTTAGCTCGTTATCAACGTCTTTTTTCAGCATGAAAGACAGTTGTTCTCTTTGCTCTACTAAGGCGTCAGTAGCAGCTAAAACCCTGCCCGCCGCTTCGTCTATCTCCTTTCGTTTAATGTCTAGCAAATAGGGAATAGACTCCTCGCCCTTCCCAATTGCCGCTCGGATCTCCTCCGCTTTTTCGTCAATAATCATTGTTGCTATATCAACGATATAAAAAGCGGGGTCGTCCTCGTGAATTAGCATCCCATGCCGGGATGCTATTTCAGCGATAATTTTCTTTTTATCCATTTTTAAAACTCGACAGAATCAAGTTGATTAAATACATCGCGGGCGACTGTTTTAATCCGCTGCTTTTCCATAATGTTAAACTTATCGGAAGCAATCGCTTCGGAAACCGTCAAACGCTGGCTAAGCATCCGTTTAATGTCATCGCCAAACGTGTCTCTATTGCGCTCAACCAGAGTAACAACACCGCTAATAAGTGTGCTGTTATTTTTGAAAAGAGTTGTTTCTGTAAATTCTTTTCCGTTACTGTCAGTGCTGCCGAAATACTCATTTAGCCATAGCACAACAGGAACATCACCGACGCCTTGAATAATTGAATTAAAGCCGTTCGCTGTATCAATCAGGTTGTCACCCCCACCGATGATAGAGTGAATATATACCCGTTTGCCTGCATCCTTTAGCATTGAGAAAACATCATTCTCAATCATGTAAGCAAGAAGTGGGCTAAAAGTGTTTGCCCCGTTATCGATAACACAAGGCTCCTCAGTTTCCATGATATCGACAATCAATGCGTCGAATTTTTTAGAGTCAATAGTGCGGCTTGGCGTCATGACTGGAATTTGCTTAACGGAAAGCGCTTTGTAGTGCGCAAAGGTAGTATTCTCCTGGTCGGTATCAAAAGCGGCCAGGGTGCCGAAATTAGTCTTAATATATTCAGCTAAAAGAGCAGAGACAAAAGACTTACCGATACCGCCTTTTCCTTGCAGGATGAAATGAACGGTGTTTTTCATGTTCGCAGTTTCCTTTTTAGTTTCAGTTGCTACAGCTTCTTTTTTAGTAGTCATATTTATATCCTTACTTTAATAGGTCGCTAACATCGCGGTTTGGATCATGGTCAAACCGTTTCGTTTTTTGCTTTTGGAATTTGGCCGATTTATCCGTGCTGCCAGATTCCGGCTTTTGCTCAGATTCCGCCGCCCCTTCTTTTTGGCGTTCAATTGGGGTTTCCGCCTTTTTTTGGGGTGCTTTTTCTTCTGCCTTTTTACGTTGTCGTCTAATACGGTAAAGAGCGCTCTCAAAGCTTTTCAGGGTCATCGTGAACCCTTGGCTATGCAGAGCCTCAAGTATGGCTGCGCGGCTGACTCCAGCAGCTAAGGCTGCTTCTACCTCATCAACCACATCGCGGAGCCGGGCTGTTTCTGAACGGGCTTTATCTCCTTCCGCCAGGCCGCGCAGCACATCCGACACACTGTTTTTGTCCATCGTCACTCCTGTTAAGTAGCCGGTTTTATGTTGCTGCCTGCATTTTGCAGTGTTAGTGCAGTGGCTGCAACGTATTGCGGCTGTCTGTTTGCAATGTTAGTGCAGTGCTTATGCAGTGTAAAGAGTTTTTTTGCAGTGCATATGCAGTGTAATTGCAGTCCTTAGAGAGTGTACTTGCAATGCTTCGTGCTTTGGCTATACTTATAGCTGGAAGCATAGGCACGTCGGATATGTTTACAAAATTGCTCCGCATTTTGAACATATCCCGTGCCAAAGGGGTACCCTTTGAAACCCAACCCCGACAGTGCCACCGCATCAACAGCGACAGCAGCAAACCGAGGAGCCGCCGCAGTGAGTAGAAAGAAAAAGAGCGATACGCCACGACTAACAAACCCGGTTGCGTTCCGCCTGACTGAAGCAGATCACGCGGCCTACATTGAGAAAGTAGAGGCGTCGGGCATGAAGCCAAGCGAGTTTTTCCGCGAGTGCGTTTTGACCAACCGCACGCAGGTAGTCGCCCGGCAGAAAAACAGCGCAGATAAACAGCGCCTTATTTACCTGTTTAACAAGACGAGCAACAACATAAACCAGTTGGCGCACCGGGCTAACGTGGATTTCAACGCCGGGACTATTAGCGAAGCTACTTATAGCGGGATTCTAAACGAGCTAGAGCTGATGGGCCGTTATATGAAAGCGGTGATTAACGATGTTGATTAGAGTGCGCGGCGGCGAAGCCGGTATTAAAGAGTATTTAGAAAACGGACAAAAGCAGGGCCGTGACTTCGACCGTGATACTTTAGACGAGCGCGTTATTTTAGCTGGTGATTTAGAGCTGACCGACAGCGTTATAAACGGAATGGACAAACAGGGCGAGAAGTATTTGCATATTACTTTGGCGTTTCGTGAAGATGAGATTAGCCGGGAAGTTTTGCAGAATATAACCGACGAGTTTAAAGAGTTTGCATATTCAGCATATCAAGACGATGAGTTTAATTTTTATGCCGAGGCCCATTTACCGAAAATAAAAAGTTATAATCATCGTGGAACGGGTGAGTTTATCGAGCGTAAGCCGCACGTTCATATAGTGATGCCGGAGCAAAATCTTTTAAATGGCCAGAACCTTAATCCTTTGGGGAAGGTAGAGCAGCAAACAAAATTTCTAGAAGCCTTCCAAGAGCATATTAACGCCAAGTATGGACTGGCGAGCCCTAAAGACCATGAGCGCATCGTAATAACAAGTGAGTCTGAAATTATTAGTCGCTATAAAGGCGATGTATTCAAAGGCCAAGGGAGTGAATTGAAAGCGGAGCTTTTGGATGCTGTTTTGAAGGGGAACGTTAACGACTGGCAGCAATTTAAAGAAATGCTAGCCGAGTATGGTGAGGTTAAAGAGCGACGCAGCGGTGAATACTTAAATTTAAAGCCGGAAGGGGCAAAGCGTGGCACCAATTTAAAAGACCGCATGTTTAGCCGTGAGTTTATCGAGCAGACGACAGACGAGAAATTAAAGCGTATCGAGGACTACCGTAAAAGTTTGGAAAGTGCAGAACGTTACAGCACGCCAGGCAGACCGAAACCGACACCGGAGCAGATCACCGAGCGCTTAACAGAATGGCACGACATACGTGCTAAAGAAGTGCGGTTTGTCAATTCAGGCAACAGAAAACTGTACGCCGAGTTTAAGACAGCCGACCAGGAGCGCCGCCGCGAGATCCTTACAGAGCGCGCCCAGCAATTTAACGCCAAATGGAGAACCGTAGAGCATGAGCGAACAGGACAACACCGAGAAGCTTTTACCGATCTTGAAAACGATTTGCGAACAGCAGGCCGCTATGTCGAATCAGCTAGCCGAGTTGCTGGAAGCGCTGAACAAAGAGCCAGAGGGATCATTGATAGAGGATCTAGCCGAGCTGTTAGAGCCGTTGTCAGCCGACTTGTCAGAGATCAAACAGCGCCTGAACGCAAGCGGGAGCAGCAACCAGACCGAGCCACCCGCAGAGAGTCCGATAGCGTAGCGGGCCAGTTTCGCCGCGACCTTACAGAGCAGCGACAGCAGCAGACCGGACAGCAGGGGGAAATGGTACAGATCAAGAAGGATCTTGACGCCGCGCGCTTACTGGCAGCGACCAGCCAGAGCCACGGAGTAATACCAGAGCGTTACGAAATCACTAAAGGCAAAGACGGTGGCGACCGTATTAAGTGCGGTACTCGAAACTTGAACGTCAGTGATTTTCTGACAAAAGAGCTAAACCTGCCATGGCCCCAAGCCGCCGAGCTGTTGCGTAGCACTTACGCCGAGCAGCAGGCACAGGAGCCACAACAACAGCGCCGAGCAACGCCCCGCGCCGAGCTTTGGGCAGAGTACCGCGAACAGTGGAAACCGGCACAGCGTGAAGCCAAGAGCCAGGCATGGGAGCAGCAAAAAGCTAGCGACAAACAGCGCCGGGGAGAATTGCGGCAGAAGTGGTACACACAGAAAAATCGGATTGAAGGCGACAAGGGTTTAACCAGGCCACAGCGCCGCGCTTCTCTGTCAGTTGCGCGGATGGAAAAGGCACTAGCCGATAAAGCGCTAGGGGATCAGATCAAGCAGGAGCGCGACACGTTGAAAGAGCAGTTTAACAAGCCAGCTGCCGAACAGTTCCGGGACTTTCTGACAGAGAAAGCCGTACAGGGCGATGAAGCCGCACTTTTAGAATTACGTCGCCAGGCTGACCGACCCAGCCAGGCAGAGCCAGGAACCCCAACAGTAAAAGGGGAAGATCAGCAGCAAGAGCAGGCCGCGCCGATCATGCGCCGGTTGAGTTACCAGGTAGACCGCCGTGGTGATGTTCATTACAGCGATGACAGAGGCCGCCGATTATTTACAGACGCAGGGCGCGAAGTTCGGACATACCAGACCAAGCCCCAGGAGCTGGAAACAGCGCTACGCCTGGCAGTACAGAAGTTTGGGCCCACGCTGAACGTGAACGGCACCGATGAATATAAAAAATCGGTGCTCGATGTAGTAGCTAAGTCGGGTATGCGCGTGAAGTTTGCAGACCCGGCACTAGAGCAGCAACGACAGCAGCGTGAAGCTTCTACGCAACGTGTTAAGCAGTTTGACCAGGTGCGCACCCAAGCAGCTGATAAAGCCGCACAGGAGCGCGAAAAACAACGGCAACAGGAAAGAGAGGTGCAGCAGGCAGAGAAAGAGAGAGAGCAGCGGAGAAGCCGCAGCAGGGGCCGCGATGATGGCCACGGACTTTAATTAACCGCAGGAGTTAACACTATGAGAGATCGAGATTACCGGCGTTTAGAAATCGAATCCCGCTTAGGGCACTTATATAACGAAAGAACAATGCTAGAAGTTGGCCGGGAACAGGGGGAAGGCTTCTTTGATGATTTAGACGAAAAAACACTAATGATGGTTAACACCGAGATTGCAGAAATGGAATCGTTGAGAGAACTCGCATAAGGAGCCGCAACTATGGAACTTCAAGAGCAAATCGACAAAGAGCGCGAGAAAATTGAACAGCTAGAAGCCGAAAAGTCACGCGCTGAAAATGCTGGTGAAAAAGATAAAGCCGCTGACCTGGATACACAGGTACATCGGGCATATGCAGATAAAAAGGCACTTGAAGCACAAAGAGAGGTGCTTGCTAGCTATGAAGGGGAAGGTAACTACGAACGCGCTGAAACAGAAAGCATGGAAGTGGATCGTACAAGCCGCACCGTTCGCCAGCGCGGCGGACGCCCCCTTAACCGCCGCAGCTCTGTCTATGACTTAGCAGCCCGCACCGGCGTTAATTCTACCACTACAACAGTATCAACTAGCGTTGAGCTGGACAGCACGCAGCGGGAAATGGTGTCCAGCGGCGTTAGCACTTTAGATGGTCTAGCGAAGAATCAGCAGCAAAGCAGCTCACTAGACAAAATGTATCGCGACTTTGATAAGCAGCACGACAGCGAAGCAAAAGAGCGAGAGCGCGAATCAGAGAAGCTAAGCCAGTTTGTCAGCAGTGGCACCGCGGAACGTGGGCAAGTGCAGCAGGGCGAGCGGCAACAAGCGAAGGACGCCGACCTGTCCGGCAGCTTTGGCCCGGCCAGCGACTACAAGCCACAGCAGGAAAAGGCCGCCACCCAGGAACAGCAAACGCAGCAGCAGGAGACAGGGCAGGGGGCCGAGATCGACGGCCAGCATTTCCGCGAGATCGAGGACGGCGACCGCGTGAAAGGAGAGATCGTTAACATCGTAGAAATGGAGGACGGGAGCAAGTTCTACGCCGTTGAAGCCGTTGGCCAAGACTATGAAACCGACAGGGTTCTAGTGCCCGTTGATGAAAACGAGCATGAGCACGAAGTAGGCGACAGGATCAGCTCGACGATGCAAAGAGACGAGGTAAACACTCGACAGGATACGCACGAGTACACAAACGAAAGGTGATAAAAAAGGCGCTGTAGTATCAGCTACAGCGCCCCAACCACCTTACCAACAGCTAATCCAATGCACGGGTTTCACTGAAAAGGTAATTAACGATGGTATCTGAAAGCTTAACAGAGAATAGGTCAAAATGTCCTATCGCTAAGGGTCGTCGCTGGTGGGCAGCAGTCGCTATCGCAAGCTGCCTCGGCACCGTGATGATAAGTGCCCCACTGATGTTTTATGCCGTTCATCTACACCGGGAGAACCTGGCCGAGGGTGATCGGGCTGTCGTGAAGTGGCAGGAAATTAACCTTCATAATCGGTTGCTCAAGGAGTCTATCAAATGAAAACGATGGCTCTTACTTCGCTGGCTATTTTCATCATTTCATTTTTTATCGCGAGTTCATCCGTTATTGAAGCGTCAGTTAACAAACGTGCAATTAATGCGTTAACTGTTTTGACACTTGATCCCGAAATTTTAGAGATCATCAGGAGTGTAAAGCCATGATTCGCAAGTTATTGATTGCTGCTGCATTGTTTTCTGTCGCGACGCTCTCACAAGCTCAAAGCTTGAGCGAACAAGCTGAAATCGCTATTCAATCTGTTGTTAACGTGAGAACAAAGGATGCTATTACTTACAGTCGATTGGGTGAAGTGCCGGGCGTTCAGAGCGGTTGGCCAACTAAAGCTACTGAATACTTAAACCGCTGGCTCACGAACTGGCGGCTGATACCGGCGGAGTTGGCCCCTGCATATGACAGCACCGGATTCATTGTTGAGGTTGAGAGCCGGACTTACGTAATGACCGCTGCGCATTCTGTAGAGGAAATGCGCCGAGATATTGTGACGATAACGACATTAGACGGTCAAGAGCACGCCGCACGACTGGTAGGGCATGAGCCACGGCGAGACGGTTTAGACATCGCGCTGCTGTCTGTGCCCACACTTGAAAGCCCAGCGCTCCAGTTCGCACAAGGTGTAGAAAGAGGTGAGCTTGTCGCCGTCCTAAAATCACCTACCCGCCCGCGTAATAATATCGGTGCTGGGGTGGTTACAGAAACAAATCAGGCGCTTGAAGCTACGCCTAAAAGCTGGGGAGGGCGCGAACTAATAAAGATAGATGCCACTGTTTTTAAAGGCGACAGCGGCGGCCCCGTTATTAACGAAGCCGGTCAAGTCATTGGCGTAATATCAATGCTTCATTCATCTAACGAAATGGGTTTTCTCGTGAACGCCGACCAGGCTCTAGCTGCCGCGCATCGAATCGCTTCAAATTGTGATGTATCAGATCCGTGTGACTTGCTTGCAGTCATTGAATAGAACAAGGAATCTCTCCCCTTTTAACTCCAAAAGGGGAGAGCACTAGCATATGCGGCCAGAAACACCCATTAGGATCATCGCCCCGAAGGTTGACCCCTACACCAAAGAGGCCCGAACGCGCCCCTATGCCGAGTTTGATGTACAAGGGCTGGGCATTGAGTCAATAGAGGGGCAAGACGTGCGTAGCGCCCCGCCTGTGCGGCTTCCTAGCCTTATCGAGCCCGGCGCGCTGCTGGATCTTTATGTCGCTTCTAGTGGTGGTGTAGTGGCATCTGAAAGCGATAAAGGGTTAACGTCCCTCTTTGATACCCCGCTAGTGATCGTGACCGACTTGCTCACCGTGCAGTTAGTCCGCAGCTAACAAGGTTTTTCTCCCCTTTTAAATCAAATTTCCCTCTAACTGCGACAGAATGAATGTGGGATTCCAACAGCACCAGGCGCTCTATAGCCAGGTAAAACTGTGCGCGTTGCCGGCCTTTTTCCCGCCTATTTTCCCCATCGTTGCCCAGCAAGGTTTTTCTCCCCTTATAAGAACCCGCGCCCATTGCCGCAGTGTTCGTGCTGCCTGTCTCATAACCCCTAGATTGTAGAACGCTGAAAATATAGGTGCTTTTTCTTTAAAAAGGTGTCGCATAATATAGTGTTTTAATTATACTGGTATGAAACACCAATAGGGTACAGCGCATGACAGAAAAATTAGACGCAGACACCCCGGACATATTCACCGGACGTATGACGTTCGGTTATGCGCGTGTCAGCACAAAAAGCCAGGACTTCGACGGCCAGGTTGAGAAGTTGCAGCAAGCAGGGTGCAACCATGTTTTTGCAGAGAAGGCGACCGGCAGGCACCAAGCCCGGCCAGAACTGCTTAAAATGCTCGATAAGCTACGCGCTGGTGACGTTGTGATAGTTACTAGGCTCGACAGGCTGGCACGCAGTACACGCGACCTATTAGCGCTTGTCGAGCAAATGGATGAAATCGGCGCAAAGTTTAAAAGCTTATCGGAGCCGTGGGCTGACACCACAAGCCCAGCTGGAAAAATGATAATGACTGTCCTCGCAGGAGTTGCCGAATTTGAGCGTTCGCTCATCGTAGAGCGAACGTCAGCGGGCATGAAAGAAGCGCTAAAGCAGGGCAGAAGGCCGGGGCCGCCTGTGAAGATAACGAAAGAGCGCCGCGAGACACTGTTGGCGTTATTAAACGACGGAAAAGGCGCGACAGAAGTAGCCCGGATTATGAACGTTCATCGCTCGACTGTTTACCGAGTGATTCGCGAAGAAGAAAATAAAAAGCTAATAGCAAACTAAAATATCCAATGCACGGGATAACCAGATGAGCGATTTTGACGAAGCTGAATATAGAGAAAAATTGATAAAGGGTGGAATTGATAAAAACACCGCTTTTGACCTTGCTCGACGGTACGCTGAAAATCAGGAACATTCACCCCTTCAATTAGATAACGCCAAAAAAGAAGAAGAAAAAAAGCCAGCTTCCCGGCGTAAAACTAAGCGCGAACTGACGCAGCGATCTGTAAATCAAATCCTGCAAATACAGGAGGAAAGCGCCCAGGATGCCGACGCGCTGGGATTTATAGCACGGCTATTGATACAAGCCACGATGCCCCACAGCAAGCCAGAGTCGAGCGAGTGGAGCCGCACAAATGGCAACTTGACCATGCACATGATGGCTCCGTCATCAATCGGTCTACCGTATGGCAGCTATGCCCGCCTGCTGCTGGTCTGGATCACTACCCAGGCCGCTAGGAACAAGGTGAGGGTAGATAAAGGATGGATCAACGAGGCCGAGGCCCGGAGGCTGGAGCTGGGCGACTCCCTAAGTGGCTTCATGGCCGAGCTGGGCCTACTGCCGACCGGAGGGAAAGAAGGGTCTATAGGCCGCCTACGTGATCAGATGCGCCGATTGTTCAGCACTGCCATTACCGCGACCCTCACAGAGAGCCGGGAGGATACCGGCCTGATCGTGGACAAGCTAGGGGGCGCGATGGTGGCAGATGAAGCAGAACTATGGTGGGACACCAAGCGGCCGGATCAAAGCAGCTTATGGCGCTCTTACGTTGAGCTGTCGCCCAAGTTTTTCCGACTCATCACAGAAAAGCCGGTGCCGCTGGATATGCGAGTGCTGCGCCTTATCAAGCGCTCCCCTATGGCTCTTGATGTGTATTGCTGGGCTACCTACCGCGTAAGTTACTTGAAGCGGGCAACTTGCATCCCCTGGCCTAGCCTGATGGCCCAGATCGGCGCGAACTACCCAGACACCACACGGGGCCGCTTGGACTTTAAAGCTAAATTCAAGCAGGGACTAGACAAAGTGCGGGCTGCCTGGCCGGAGCTGGACGCCACACCTACGGAGAAGGGGCTGCTGTTGAAACGGTGCACCCCCCAGGTAAGCCGCAAGACCAGAGGGGAGATACCGCCGCCCCAAGAATGAATATCACGTCATGCAGGCCCGGCCACCGTGCCGGGTTTTTTGTGCCAAGCAATTGAAACCTTAAACTGCCACGCATGTTTGGTCTCACCCTGTTGAAAGCCCTGTGGAAACAGCACGTTATCCACGCATGTTTGGTCTCACTTTGGCGGTGCTTATCCACGCATGTTTGGTCTCACCCTGCGCATGTTTGGTCTCACCCTGCGCATGTTTGGTCTCACCGACCCCCCGCTAGCCCAGCAGTGGCGCGGGTTTCAGAGAGTGCCCTGTAGTTCTTTCCTGTATTTCTTTCCTTTAGAAAAGACCTTTTCCTATAGTTATGGCCGCTTATCAGTGGATAAGCGCGACGACAGCGCAAAACATGGCTCAAGCCCCACATTCATTCTGTCGCAGTTGTGCGGGGAAAGCCGATTAAAAAGAGCGCGAAAACGCGCTCGCCTACCCTCCGGTCGTCGTTCCTCCTCCCTGCGCCCGGCCTTCGGCCGCCTTACCCCAAAAATGCCTCGGCAAAGCCGAGAAGCTGGACGCTTCAAGCCGCTTCGCGGCTGCGCGCCCAAAACGGCGAAAGCTGGCCGCTAAAGTGCTAAAGCTCAAAGGGCCGATCTCCAGCTCAACGCACGAACGTTTGCGCCTTCGGCGCGGTTTATCAGTAGGTGGGGCGTTTATTCTTGCTTTAATGGTAAATTCTGGAATCATAGAAGCATTAAGAAGTTAACGCCAAAAGAAAGGCTTCTACCCCATGCCCATCAACGAAGTTGAGTACGAACAGATAATTAAGTACGCACAGAAAGTGCTAGATGAAACAGGAAAGTACCCCGCAATCAGCGATGTACGAGAAGCCACAGGCTATGGCATGAATAAAGTTCATGAAGCCGTAACGCGTTGGAAGAATAATATTATCGCCTGGGAAGTGCTGGGAGAAAGAGTTGAAAAATTAGAAGAAGAAAACGATTTCCTCAAGAAAGAGCTAGAAAAGTTTATCAGAAACAAAAAATAACAAACTAAGTAAGATCTTACTATTTATTTACTGCCTGCCTTAGTATATCCTTTATTTACACCTAAAGGAGGTACTACCCATGCGTTATATAGCTATCGTTGCAATCTTCGCTGCTCTCTACTTTTTTGCCACCGCTGTCATTAGCGAAGTAAAGAACGCCCCGCCGCTTATTCCTACCGTCGAATCACTTACCAAAGCTCGCTAAAGCTATTCATCTAGCTATCTGAAGCCATAAAGGAAAATAGAAATGAAAAAGAAATTTTTAGCGTTAGCTATTGCTGCTGTTTTTTCAACTCAAGCAGGCTACACAGTCGCTTATAGCGCAGGCGGTGGGGATGATTGCGGAGACACTGCTAGTGTAGCAATCGGAACTGATTCAGAAGCTTGTTTGTCTGGAGTTTCTGTTGGTTATGAGGCTTACTCAGATGATAGCTCAGTTGCAGTCGGTCGGAGTGCAAGAGCAGAAGGAATCTCTTCAACAGCTGTGGGACAACAAGCCCAGGCAATGAGCCAGGGCTCAACTGCAATCGGTTTTATGAGTGAAGCGACTGGTATAAGCTCAGTCGCAGTGGGTGATGCAACTACATCTTCAGGATTTTACTCAGTAGCGTTGGGTTTAAGTTCGGCAACTGGCGATTATTCATTCGCTTTGGGAGGCATATCGAACGGTGAAAGCTCTTATGCATTCGGAGGAAATGCAAGTGGAGAAGGAGCTTTCACTCTCGGAAAAAATGCCACAGCATCAGGTTTAGAATCGTATGCGTTTGGTAATTTTGCTGCTGCTGCTGACGATAGATCATATGCTTTTGGATATCTCGCACGGGCAGAAGCTTATAACAGCTTCGCATTCGGCGCTAACTCTACAGCGACAGAGTCTAATACAGCAGAGTTCGGAGGGCTGCGGTTGACAGGCATTAGTGATGCCATTAACGATCAAGATGCTGTTACTCGAAAACAATTGAATGATGCAATATCGGGTGTGAGTGGTGGCGGAAGTGGCGGCAGCATGGATTATGCTTATGTTGATAACGCGGTTTCAACAACGCTTTCTAACGCCAAACAGTATACAGATGATGAAATTGCTAAGATTCCTACTAGCGGGGGAGGTAGTGGTGGAGGCAGTGGCTCAATTATCGTTGATAATGATTATGACTATATCGACACCGGCGACACTCTTACTCTAAGTAATGCAAATGTATACGCTGACGAGGGCGATGCTCGCACTTTATCGGATGCAAACTTATATACGGATGTCGAAGTTATAGCAGTCGAAGAACGCGCTAATTTCTATACTGATCAAGTCGCAACTGAAACGCTTAGCTCAGCAAATAACTATGCTGACCAGGTATCAAATCAGGCTGAATATCGCGCCAATCAGTACACCGATTCCCGAGTTGGCCAGCTTGAAGACAAGCTATCTAGCGGCATCGCTGCAATGGCTGCAATGCCAAGCCTTCCCCCGATCCCTGTCGGCGGCTTCGGTGTTGGTATCGGCACAGGCCATTATAATAGCCAGAACGCAGTAGGTTTCCGGGCCGGATATGCGCCGAAACAGAACCTTATGTTCCAGGTCGGTGGCGGCATCCCAGGAAACGGCAGCGGTGGCGGCGCAGTGATCAGCACCGGCTTTTCAATGACCTTTAAGTAACTTAGTATCAATGTTAATTAAGAGCCCGCAACGCGGGCTTTTTGCATTTGGAGCCCTTATGCACTGGACTAAACGAGTTATGTTCCGCCTCCCCGGCTTAGCTAGATCCGTTGGGGTTTCGATGATTGCAGCGGCGTTAATCGCGTTCGCCTTGCGCCCGGACACGTTCACGTTCACTGGTGCTATACTGTTGGTAATGGCAGGGCTCGCCTTTTGGGTGCTGGGCGCTGCATCGGAAGTAATGAAAGAGGAGGAAGCGCAATGAGCTATTACGCAGAGCTTGCTATTCTTATTGCCGTGCTAGGTGTGCCAATCGGCACAGGGCTTTACTTTAAGCACCGCTATGAAAAGAAGCACGGCCCGATCCGGTAACATGAAATCAGTAAAAGCCTGGCTAACTGCCGGGTTTTTTTTACCTTGAATAATAAGAATAATAATACTATTATTATTATTCTTATCTTGGTCTGGGAATAGACAAATGGAAATCAGCACAGATATTCGTGACCGCATCATTGCCACCGCCGACCAGCTTTACCAGGACGCAGAGCGTGAGCGCTTCCCCACTGTTGACCAGGTGCGCCGGGCAGCACGGGCCGATATGAACACAACGAGCAGTGTCATGAAGGAATGGCGGCGACAGCAGACCGCCGCACCGGCAGCGGTAGCCGTGGCCGTGCCGGAGCGAGTGCAAGAAGCTATGAGCATGGCCCTGGCCACTGTTTGGAGTGAAGCCCAGGAACTAGCCAACGAGTCGCTAACCGCTGCAAAACAAGCATGGGAAACCGAGCGCGCCGACGCTGACGCTATGCGGGCCGAGCTGGCAGAGGCATACGAAACACAGGCCCAAGAGCTGGAAAGCGTCCAGCAAGCACTAGCGGAGGCTCAGGCCACCGCCCAGGCAAACGACGAGAAACAACAGGCCCAGGCCAAAGAGCTAGCAGACGTAACCGCGAGGCTTCAAGAAGTGGGCCACCGGGAGCAGGACGCACAACGCCGCATTGATGAATTGCGCGCCGAGCTGGCAGAGGAAAAAACACACATCGAGCAGCTGACAAAACAGCATCGTGACGAGCAAGAGAACACCAGGCAGAAGCACGGCGAGGCGCTGGCCAAGATCCAGGAGCAGCGCGACAACGCCGCTCAGGAGCTAGCGACCGTTAAAGCCCGCGCCGAAGCACAGCAGGAAGCCGCAGCGGAGCGACAGAGCGCCGCGCAGACTCAAGCCGATAAACTGGCCGCAGATTTGGATAACGCCCGCCAGAGCGCCGCACAGGCCCGCGAGCAGGCCGCAGGGCTCGCCGGTCAGCTGGAAGCTGTCACAGCGCAAAACAAGGAGTTGATGGCCGCGATCCAGAAGGCGCAGCCGGAGAAGAAGCCCACAGCACCCAGGAAGCGCACCACGGCCAAGAAAGGCACCACCCAAGGGGAAGATTGAGCCCCCTTCCCTTTTGGCGTTAAAAAGCCGGGCACATGGCCCGGCTTGCTGGATCTTACGTTAACCCGTGCATTGGATTAGTCGCTAGATTCTGTACTACTGCCCTGCTGGTAGTCTCCAAACGTGCGCGTTTTCGGTTCATGTTGAGGTGGAGTACTGCTTTCAGGCTGACGTTCTGCAATCATTTCAGCATAGGTGCGTGTTTCCGTTGCTGCTTCACGTACTATCTTTTCAGCATCGCGCCGTGCTGCTCGTTCTTCGCCCCACAGCTCTACGTATGCGGCCCTCTCGCGTTCTTCCGGGGTCATGCTTTCGAGTTCTGCCTGGCGTTCTTGCTGTTCCCGCTCGATAGCCCCTAGCTGGCGTTCAGGGGTGCTTTCCTGCTCAGTAGGCTCTACTTGAGATTGACGTTCTTCGCGTTGCTGTTCATTCCTTTCTATGACCGCCTGGTTATCAAATTCTGCGTTGAGATAGCCGACTGCTACAAAAGCGACGATCACGACCCCGGTTTTTAGTAGTGCTATCGGATTAAGTGTCATATCAGCCATGTGCGACAGCCTCTTTCTCTTTTCTAGTGAACGGGATATTCAGGCTTTCCATACGGACATATTCCAGCGTGACACGCATTGCAGGACTGCCCACGGGCTTTAAATAACCGTGCAAGTTGGGTAACGCGGTAATTTCAGATGCCAG
>NZ_VIFN01000023.1:0-19397 GCF_013183775.1 Halomonas hibernica | reverse complement strand
CTACTTGATTCTGGATTACTCGCCGGTACGTGGCTTGCCCCGTGTGGTGGCTCACTCGCCAAGTGCGGCATCCAGTTTACGCAATGGGGTAGGCGACCGCAGCACGTTGCTCACGTCAGCTACGCTATCGGATCTTGACCATGCGCCGGGGGAAGCGCCGCAGTTTCGCTATATGCGTAGCCGGCTGCAGGTACCCGTCAGCAGTAAACGCAGCGGTATCGAAACCAGCTTTCAGGCACGCCAGTTTGGCGAGTTGCGCTTTCGGTTACCCCAAGGGCTTCCCCACCCGATTCAACGGCTTCCTGAAGGCGGGCACAGCCTGTCGTTAGCCTATGCGCAGCAAGTGCTTCCCTTCTTGTTGGATCAGCCAAGGCGGACGCTCGTGCTGTGTGCCAGCTATGCCGATGTAGAGGTACTCGCCAACGAGTGGCCCGCCGAGGCGCAGCACCGGCTAGTCGCACACCGGGCAGGGCAAGGGTTAGGCGAGTTAGTGGCCCATCTAGATGACGATGCCATTTTGTTAACGCCGGCAGGGTGGGAAGGCTTGTCGCCCAACCGGCAAGGAAATACAGCTTTCTGGTCGCACCTAGTGGTATTGCGCAACCCTCGCCCAGCGCGCAGCGCGGTAGAACAGCGCTTGGTAGGGCAAATGCTGCAGCGTAAAGGCATGAGTGAAGAGCAGGCCACCCGAATAGCCTCGGGCATGCTGTATCGCAAAAGCACCGTGCGTACCCTGCACAAGCTGCGCCAAGGGTTAGGCCGGGCGATTCGCCACCCAGAAGACCAGGTGCTGGTCACCTTATTAGAGCCGCGCATTCCGCGCCCATCGGGGGCACTCCCGCAACTTGGCGTGCGGCAAAGCAGTGCGCTGCTGGGTGCCATTCCGTCTCGTTTTCGGTTGGCCTGGCAGCAGGCAGAAGAACCGCTCATCAACCAACAAACCGAAGCCCTTTCCCAGCCCACCGCCTTAACGGCGCTGCTGTAGCTAACTGACTGATAGGCAAATAAAAACCGCAGCCATGCTATCATCCTGACGGCAAAAGCTGCGGCTACAGAGTTTGTAAACGACACTATCAAGCCTAAGCAGTCCAGCCACCTTTAGCAAGAAAACAATTTTTTACACAGAATTTTAGACAGAACACTAAAGTTTTCACCGCGTTGTGTCGATAAACATAAACAACGGCATAAAAAAGCCGTCACCAACGGCCTTCAGGTTAGCACGCGAGTAACGCTGCACTGAGAGCCTGTAAACGACACAGCAGGAGATCGCACCATGTCAGTGATCAATACCAACATCACATCGATGATCGGCCAGTCCAACCTGAATAAGAGCCAAAACGCGCTTCAGACGAGCATGGAAAGGCTTTCTTCAGGTCTACGCATCAACAGTGCCAAGGATGATGCGGCCGGTCAGGCCATCGCCAACCGCATGACTGCCCAGATCACCGGTCTGGCCCAGGCTCAGCGTAACGCTAACGATGGTATCTCCATCGCTCAGACCGCTGAAGGTTCCCTGAACCAGATCAACGACAACCTGCAGCGTATCCGTGAGCTGACTGTTCAGGCACAGAATGGCACCAACTCATCTTCGGACCTGCAGTCTATCCAAGATGAAGTGAATCAGCGTATGAACGAGATCAATCGTATCTCCGAAGAGACTGATTTCAACGGTGTGAAGGTGCTTTCCGAGGATATCAGCACGATTGCCATTCAGGTGGGTGCTAATGATGGTGAGGCCATCAGCGTCAACCTTGAAACTATCAACCAGAATCGCCTTGGTCTCGATGGGTTTGACCTGACCAGTACGCTGCGCGCTGTGTCTGCGGGTGATGAGAATTTCCGTACCGATAACATCAACTTTGATGATGATTTCTCTGATGCGGCTGGTGTGGAAACAATCGATACCACTGAAACAAGTGCTGTTGAAGCTCTGGGTGTTGTTGATTCTGACGGTGATGCTGTCACCACCTTTGGTGAAGTACAGTTCGGTGGTAGTGAGGTAACCGGCGATGCCGAAATTCTTGAGTTTGAAGGGCGCTTTTACGCCGCTATTACGAATGATGTTGACGGTGTTGATGAAACCAGAATTTACGCCATCGAAGGTTTTGAAGAGGGTAGTAGCAGCGTAAACGCTGTTGTTAGCCGAGAGGTGACAGGAGAGCTTGCGCTTAGTGCAGGCGAACGCGGTAGCTCTTTTGGTTTTGCTGGAGGAGCTGAAGGAGCTTCTTACAGTGTAGTTACGGGCACCAATGATAATGGTGACGCCGAATACTTTGTCCGTGAAGTTTCCGCAAACGGTGATATCGGTTATAGCCAGCTTAGTGAACAGGACATCGCTGATTTGTCTGCAAATAGTAACGGTGTCGTCAATATCGATGTTGGCGGCATGACGTTCGACGAATCAGAGGTTGGTGGTTATACTCTTGATCCTATGAAGCAGCTTGATGACGCGCTTTCTAAAGTAGATAGCCTGCGTTCTGAGCTGGGTGCTGTTCAAAACCGTTTCGAGGATGCGATTACCAACCTCGACACTAACGCCACCAACCTGTCTGCTGCTCGTTCGCGCATCGAAGATGCCGACTACGCAATGGAAGTAGCCGACATGACCCGCGCGCAGATCCTGCAGCAGGCGGGCACTTCTGTATTGGCACAGGCCAACCAGATTCCGCAGAACGTTCTTTCTCTGCTGGGTTAATCTGAGGCTTAGCCGTAAGGCTGAAGCGGTAAGTATAAGGGCTGGCCGAGAGGCTGGCCCTTTTTGATCTAATAGGAGCCGAAAATGTCTAACGAAAAATATAGCCTGGTTCAGTATAAGGAAACTCAGGAATATCATTTGTATGAGAGTCGTAGTAATCCAGATGGTAGCTGCAACTTAAAAGGCAAAACTCCGCTCTGCCAAAGTAAGTCTGTTACCCCAGAAAATTCTGGCTTATTTGTATGCCAGAATGAGAACGATACTAGAATAAAGTGTGCAGAATACGCTAATAAGGGAAAAGATATTTGTGGGGTTTGTGTAAGTGCGATGTATGCTACGGAGGACTGATGTTTCTGGTATAAAATATCGACAGCAGAGTCGCCCTTCTGTCTGAGCGAACTCTACTGGGCAGGCAATCGTCATCAACTCCGGCACACAGCGCCTTGATGTAACGGGTATGGACGAGCGTATGCCTTGGTAGGTTTTACTTATCGCTCCATCACGCCTTTCCAGTTTTCAATACAACGTAGAACATGCTCATTTTGCTGACGATTAAAATGTTGCCGATGAATGTAGGGCTTTCCACTTTGACGGCAGACAGCTAAAGAGCTAATGACGTATTCGTCATTGCCTTTTTCGGCTGGTAAGCATGAGCAGTAAGTGTCACTAGAAACGACATCAACACCATCACCACTTTCATTTAAGATCAGCACGAGCTGAGAGTTTTCACTTTTACCTCTGCCTTTAAGCTTTTCAATAAACAGCTCGCGCTTTGCTATGGGCATTACGTTTCCTGATTCCCACAGTTCCCATGTTCGACGGGTTACATGAACTAATTGGGCCGCCTCTGCAGCAGTCATTTCAAGGGCTTGGCGTGCCCGAAAGGGGAAAGTGTCTAGGTTAGTATCTTGCATGATTAAGGCCTCTTTTAGTTGAGATGATGTAGAGCGCCTAATATGCCATTAGCGAAGAAATTTCGCAATGCGAAGTTTAGAGCAGATTGGGCGATACGTCCCCTTCGGAGCTGTAAGGCTATAGCAGAGGTAGGGGAACAAAAACGAGCAACACCCCTCTCCGTCAACCGTTGGACTACTCCGACCTATGAAAGAAGCTGACCACCAGCAAGTGATCAATGAACTGCAAGCGATCATCGACAATACCCAGCGCACCATAGAACGCTTTGAAGCCACCGGCATGAATGTTCAGATGCCGGAGGACTATGACAAGCTGCTAGCGATATTAGATGGTGCCGTGAAGCAGCAGCGAGATCATACGATGGCTATGCTAGATGCTTCAAAGCCTGCCCTAAAACAGGACTATAGCCCTAACCTAAGCTGATCATCTTTCTGAAACAGAAAGCGCACCTTGGCCACGCGCCGCCCGGCTTTGATCGGCTCCCACTCGATTTTCCAATTATCCTTCTCTTGAAGCTCCTTTACGGCGGGCTCGATGATCCGTCGGCGGATGAACGCAAAATTGGCCCGCTGCTTCTCTGAGGCATCCATAGCCGTAGCGAAGTCTTCAATCGTGTACTCAGCCCACCCACTGCCGTCTTCACCCTCAAACCGCTTCAGAAGCTCCAGGAGCCGCCAAGAGTAGATAGAGCGCAGTGCTGATGCCTGCTGCAGCTGATAGCTGGTGAACTGTTTCCGTAGCCCCGTTAAATACGGCAGTAGCTTAGGCCACCAGTACAGCTCTACCCACCCCTCACCCTTTTGGTAGTGAACCTGCCCCACCCAGCGCATAGTGACCACTGTTGGCTCTAGCGGCTTGCCACGCCGTTTATGGGCTATCTCATAGAAGGTAACCGAGCGACTGTAAAGCTGCTTGCTGGCGTCCTTCAGCGCCTCATAAGCCGTTCGACGATCAACGCCAAACTCATCGGCATACTCGTCCGCTGAAATGCGCGTGGTGGGCATATCGCCCACTTTTCTAGGTTTGTAGCTGTTGAGCTTGGAAGCCGCCATGGCGACCAGGCGTTTCTCGGAAAGCGTAAGGCCATGCCCAGCACGCACGAGGGCATTGTGCTGGGTGACCCAGCGCTCACCAGCAGGTCGCTCGGCGCTCTCTGCGTCATAATTATTTACCGCGTGCTGAGCTGCTGCCTTCTTAGGCATTTCTCTTCCTTTAATCTTATTGTGATACTGGTTGTTCGTGGCACATTAATGCATATATGCCATATAAATTAAAGGCACAAAAGACCCGGAAGTTGACACATTTGCAGGGCCAGCCTGTGGGTATTGCCCGGAAGTTGGCACAGTTAATCTGTGGATTACGCCCGGAAAAAGGCACAGTAGTGAGGGGAAAAGGCACATTAAACCCGGAAAAAGGCACATTTACGCGCTGTAAGCTCATGATATAAAAGAGGAACTCAGCTATAAACAAGTAAAAACAAGGGAAAAACCAGGAAGGCAGCAAAAGATGCCCAACAGCTGCCAGTGGTTTCAGCAAGATCGCTGGCAGCAGGGAGCATTCATCTATATCCCGAAGGATGAATCAAACGAATTTGGATGGCATGGCTTCTTATTGGTTATCTTTTATCAACATATAAAGCAAGAAAAACAAAATGGCTACAGGGCCTATCACAATAACCAGTGTTACTCCGTAGGTGCATGTTGATAGCCATACCAGTAACTGGATAAAAAATTCGATAAATAACTCAATGGCAAACTCGTTAATCGCCTGTTTTAAAAATGAAATCAATCTCTTCTCAAACATACTCGTCTCCTTTTTTAAGTATGTTGTATTTAGAGAAGAACTGAAAAATGCTTTGATTTTTCTGCAAAAACAGCTGTTTTAAGAATGCCAACCACCAATCTTTCGAAAGGCAGTCTATTCCATCTCGTTTATATTATTAGGGTATACCCCAATCGATACGGAAGAAATGGTGCTTCTTGCGTATCGGTATTCACATAAAAAAGCCCATACCGATACACTGTGTCGATAACGATCCAAATCGATACAGAGAGATGCCTAGATGTTCATTCGCGCCTACCTTCGCGCCTCAACAAAGGATCAGAACGCTAGCCGCGCTCGTGACCAGCTTGCTGCTTTTGCGAAAGATAATGGTATGGCCGTTGCCTCGTGGTACACCGAGAACGCGAGTGGCGCCACTACCAATCGACCTGAGCTTCATCGCCTGCTGAGCGATTCGCAGCCGGGTGACGTGCTACTCGTCGAGGCCATCGACCGTCTATCACGCCTGCCTGCCGACGACTGGCAAAAGCTCCGCGCCGAGATCGACGCAAAAAGTATCCGGATAGTGGCACTAGATCTACCGACAAGCCACGCGGCCATGAAGGACACGGCCGGCGATGAGTTCACCTCCAGAATGCTTGATGCCATCAACCGTATGATGCTCGACATGCTCGCCGCCATTGCGCGAAAAGATTACGAGCAACGCCGTGAACGCCAGGCTCAAGGCATCGAAAAAGCCAAGCAGGCTGGGAAGTACCAAGGTCGTCCGGTTGATAGGGAGAAGCATAAGCGCATCATAGAGCTGTTGGACGCGGGTCTGAGTATCCGCAAGGTGGCAGAGCATGCTAGGTGCAGCACATCAACAGTGCAGACAGTTAAGCAAGTGCATTGTCGAAGATGACGTCATCAACTTGCTTCTCTTCCGAGGTAGGGAGAATTTGATGGGAGATATCGCTGGCGAGTAAAGAGTTTAGGCGACGCTTTGGATACCGTTCTTGTCGATCAGCGTCAGTAAGCGTAGCGCTGGACCACCAGGACATTTTACACCACGCTCCCAGTCAGATATGAGATTCCGGCTGACGTTCAAATAACGGGCAAACACGGGTTGGGATAAGTGCTCACGTTCTCGCAGCGCGCGAATCTCATCAGGAGACAATACCTTTACAGGTGCCAGGCATGTGTCATCAAAGTCGCGCATGGTGCGTTTATCTATGGCCCCAACCTCGTGCAGTGACTCCATAGTTTCATGGATAGCCGCTAACGCCTCACTGCGGTATTGCTTACTCATGGTCATGTACCTCCGAAAACTGTCCCTTCTCTATCATCGCTGTTAAGTGTGCATCCGATAGTGACAGGATGTGCTGAGCAGCCTGTTTAAAAGCAGCGGCTTCTTCATTACTGATATTTTCTTGTTGGCTTTTGGCAAAACCATAGACGAAGAAAGCTCTGTTTTTATGACGGTAGAGAATGATGGTGCGGTAGCCCCCTGATTTGCCTTGGCCTGGACGGGCCACCCTCTGTTTAATGACACCGCCTCCAAGGTCGGCATCTAGCAGCCCCTGCTCTGCTCTTTCAATAGCCTCACTCAAGGCTGAGTCATCAATTCGCTGTTTTCGAGCGAAACGCTCAAACCAGGCGTTTTTGAAAATTCTCACATTGGCTCTATGTAACGGTTAATATAACACATAGTGTTATATTTTTTGGGTGATGTAGCAAGCTTTTTAGCACGCATTAAGTGAGAACAGTAGCAGGATTATCTCGCATGAAAAAATCGAAAAAGTTGTCAAAACCCTTTTTTCAGTATATTTTTGATATTCTTTTAATATTAAAAAGGTATGATTATGATTATCACCGTAGGAAACACCAAAGGGGGAGTGGGAAAGACTACGCTTGCTGTGAGCTTAGCGATCTCGCGTGCTTTGTCTGGACGCGATGTATGGTTAATTGATGGTGATCGCCAAGGTACCGCTCAAACTGCGATTAGCATTAGATCTGAGAATGGTGTTGTCCCTGGAATTGCGTGTGCTACCTACCCTGATGGCACCACACTGCGCGCTCAAGTACAGCAGCAAGTAGATAAATTCGACGACATTATCATCGATGCAGGTGGGCGTGACTCAACAGCGCTACGGGCGGCGTTGGTACTCAGTGATGTATTACTCGTACCTTTTGCGCCACGCTCGTATGACGTGTGGGCATTGGAAGACATGGCCAAATTGGTCGACGAAGCTCGAAGTGTTCGGGATGGGTTACGCGCTGTGGCGGTACTGAACTTGGCCGATCCAGGAAACCAGTCGACAGACAACGCTGAAGCTGCGGCGGCAGTTAAAGAGGTGTCGCAATTTGAATATTTGCCGACCTCTATACGGCGGCGAAAAGCCTTCTCGAATGCAACCGGTGCTGGACTGTCTGTGCAGGAGTTGAAGCCGACAGATAAGAAAGCCATTGACGAGATAAACGAATTATATGAGTATCTTTTTAATATTAAATAAATATTTAAATAGGTGGTTTTAGATGGTTATTACGAAGCCAAAGACAAAATCAACGGATGCGACGGATACGTTTATTTCAGGTGCCCCAGATTCCGGCAATCAAGCCAAAGGGGTACGTAAGGGGAATAAACGACAGATCAGTTTGACGATCACACCAGCGCTATTAGACCGAGTGGACGAGCTAGCTGCTGAGCTGGGGCAGTCTCGCGCAGCGATAATCAACATGGCGATTTATCGTGCTGTGGAGCATGGCCTGATAAAAGAGTAATTGAGATGATTTTTTTAGTGAATGTTGAGTTTGATGCCCTTAAGGGCCGTCTCGGTGCCCCTGAGTATCGAACATGTGCTGATAGAATAAGGTCTTCAGAGGGTAAAAAGCCTCGCTCCCCCCACGCTTGCCGGCACCGAGGGTAACGAGGCACATGATCCGCCAAGGGAGGCGTAATCAACATGCGTATTGTAGCAGCTTGGAGTAACGAGAAAGCATCTCTGCGGAGAGAGCAGAAATGATGCCCAAAAAGAAAATGACTGAGGAAGAAAAGCGTTTCGTCGATCAGAATACTC
This sequence comes from Halomonas hibernica, assembly GCF_013183775.1. Lineage (NCBI taxonomy): Bacteria > Pseudomonadati > Pseudomonadota > Gammaproteobacteria > Oceanospirillales > Halomonadaceae > Halomonas > Halomonas hibernica. The sequence goes on along the minus strand of NZ_VIFN01000023.1, from coordinate 10,949 downwards.
GTCTCGGTGAAGGCTATAAGCAAGCATATAAACGCTTGCTTCCCCAAGTAATTGATAGCAATCATGAAAAGCAAAAAAAGGCCACAGAAAGCAGCCGTTGTTCTGCTCTAACTCCTGCACGGTATGCCCAGCAAGACTTTTTTTTGGCAGACATTTTTGATGCAAGCCCAAAAGCGGATGCCGTCAGCATGGAGCATCCCCTGTTCGCTTTGCGTGCAGGTGATCGAAAAGTCAGATTTTACCAACACAATGACACTACTATAGAAGTTCGCCCCGGCATAAAAGGCTTGGCAACGATTCATGATAAAGACGTGTGGATTTACTGCATTAGCCAGCTCATTGAAGCTATGAATAGGGGTCGGGAAAATGTTAGCCGAACAGTTCGCTTTATCGCTTATGATTTTTTGGTAACAACAAACCGGCGTACTGATGGTGATAGTTACAAGCGTATGGGTGAATCATTGGAGCGCTTATCCGAGTCTCGGATTGTTACAAATATTGAAACAGATAAAAAACGTGAGAGGGCTGGTTTCGGTTTGATCGACTCATGGCATGTGATTGAGCGAGATGGCGACAACCGCATGGTGGCTGTTGAAGTGACACTTCCTGAGTGGCTATATCGTTCTGTGACAGCTAAACATGTTCTTACTCTAAGCCGGGATTATTTTCGGTTGCGTAAGCCGCTAGATCGGCGTGTTTATGAGTTAGCCCGAAAACATTGTGGTAACCAGACAAAATGGCGCGTCAAAATGTCTACTCTACATAATAAAAGCGGTAGCCAGGATAAACTTTATAAGTTTCGTGCTGCGGTAAAGCTATTAGCTGCTACAAATGAACTTCCTGACTACCGTATGACTATCGATACTAATAACGACATAGTGATTTTCTATGCTCGTGGGGCGAAAGGTGGAAGAGCACAAATGCATGATGCATTAAGCTTGCGTTCATAAAGTACCATCGCTCTTAAAAATAGCAGAAACATCCCTAAAACCACGTGCCTTAACTATCGTGGTTTCAGGGATGTTTTTGTGTATTTGGAATATGGTTTTAGGTAAGAGGAGCGCCTGTGAATAGGCACGTGGTTTCAGGGATGTTATGCCTGTGAATAGGCACGTGGTTTTAAGGATGCAGGCATCGTGGTTTCAGGGATGAGATAGCCCTTCAAAACCCCATGGTTACTAGGCTCGCAAAACTGTAACGCGCGCGCGTTTTTAACTTTAAATCTTAAAACCTTTAACGCGCATACGCGCTCGCCTACCCTCCGCTTCGCTCCGCCCAGCCCGTAGGGCTGCCTAATGATGACGCGCCAAAGGCGCGACTAAAGCGGCTTTCGAGGTGCTACGCACCTGCGCCGCAGGTGGGCGCATACGCGCTATCATTACGTGGGAACGCTGGTAACCCCTATTTATCAAAAGGGTGTCTAGGCGCAGAAGGGCCTGTGGTGGGCGTCAGGAACTGTAGAGCATCAGGTGATGTGCATTGCCGGTTACCGCTCGCAAGCTCGCTGCATCGGCCCATAGGGCCGATCTAGGGGTATTTCTGACGGGTGTGCAGGACATTGACGATGGTGATGTGGTCAGTAGCGATGCGATAAATTACTAGGTAGTTAGGATGTACCCCTATCTCGCGTGTGTCGCTGACACGAGAGATAGGGGTGCTGGGGAAGCGCCTCGTTGGTTTCTTCAATGGTTCTTTGGAGGGCTTCTGCCGCGTAATAATTGCGGTCACTCAGGTAATCTTGAGTGTTGGCCGTTTCAACGCTTTTTCCCGTCTTCAAACAGCCTCTTTTGCTCCCCATCTTTCGCGCCTAGCGTGTCTATACGGGCCGCTAACACCTCAGACCGTACTTCCGCCTTGGTTTTGGCCTTATCGGCCTCCTGGGCGCGTTGCTGGGCGTCCTGGGCCTGCTTTTCGGCAGCGGCGAGCCGCTCTCGCCATTCGTTGCGCAAATCGCCCATTGCCTGCTTATGAGCGTCGGTGTCGGCTTTACGCGCCTGCTGCTCAGCTTTAAGCGCTTCCAGACGCTCTGCCGCCTGCTGTTGTGCCGCTTCTAATTTGGCCATAGCCACCGCCTGGGCGCGCTCAGCGTCGACCCTGACCTTCTCGGCGGCTTTGGTGTCCCGCTGGGCGTCCAGGCGGGCGCTGTGCTCTTCGTCGCGCTGCTCGGTCAGCGTGGTGATGCGATTGCGGGCCTCGGCTAGCTCCTGGCGAGCGTCGTCGCGCTGATGTTCAAGTTGCTTCACCTGCTCACGAAACTCGGCCACGATCTGGCGGGCGCTGTCACGGTCGCGCTGGGCCTCGTCGCATTCAGCGGTGAGCTGCTCCACCTGAGCCCGTAGCTCGTCGGCTTCCGTTTCCAGGGCTTCGCCGGTTTCCGCGAGTGAATCGGCGGTCTGGCGGGCGTCGAGGGCATCCGCTTCGGCATCCGCCCTGGCCGCGGACGCCTGGCGTTCGATTTCTTGGGCGAGTGCGCTGGCGAGCTCATCCGGCAGTTTGGCCGATTGGCGTTCAGCGGGGGCTTGGGTGGCCTTCCAAGCGGTGAGGTGGCGGTGGATGGTGTTGGGGGAACCGGTGCCGATTTCGGCCCGAATAGCCTGGATGGTGGGCTTTTCACCGCGCCCTACCAGGCTGTCAGCGGCGTGGGAAACCTGCTCAAAGCTAATGCCAGTGCGTGCCATATCGTATTTCCTTCTTCTGTATCGTATTTTGTATTTAATATTATATTTTATATGATACAAAATACAATACATAATATGATATTAATACGATTGATAGGCACAAAAAAACCCGCTTAGGCGGGTTTTTGGGGGTGGGTCAGCATGAAAGCGGTGGCGATTCATCATACACAATATCCCTATTAAGGATGGCGTCGTAGGGAAGATGTGTGGCGATCAATAGGATGAGCGCGAGTTTAGTGAGGCATATACCGTTATCAACTCTGTGGTAATGAACAGCCAGGTGCGTCACCTGATTGATTTCCGCCGAAAAATGCGATGGAAGAGCCATGTTACGCGTATGCCGATGCCTTTACTCATAGGGAGCTGACAGCAACAATCACCTAAACTTTGTAAGTTTTAGGTGATGGCCCATGAACAAAAGAGGCAGCTCATGGGGTGAAAGAAATGCATCAGCGGGAGCGGGGCTGGGCGATTTTATGCGGTCGTCCGCCTGGGGCGCCCGGTTGTGGTCCTGGCGGTTTGGGGCGTGTCCAAGGGCCGCGTAGGTGAGGCTCCCAGTGATTCCAGCGGCCAAGGGCGGCGGCGATGACGCGAGCGGTACGCCAGTAGTCGTAGCGGCTGGCGGGTGAGAGCGCCGTGGTCTCAGCTTTCAAAAACCATTGCAAATGTTTAACTTTCCATTGATATGGCTCACTAAGTTTCCAATGCTCTTCAATTTTTATAGCAATGCGCTGACCGCGTTTGATATGCGCTTTTACGCCACCGGTTTTCCCAGGTTGCGCGCGTTTTAAGAGAACTTCGATGCGTGATGGGCTATTTTGTGTCATCGGCTGCTCCCGACATAGCTGACCAGCACATCGATTCGACCATGCCCCAACTCAGCGGAAATTGTCGTACGTGCCTGGCGATCCAGCTTTTTGGGGGCCAAGCGTTCACCTGCCACAGCCGGTGCCGGATATTTCGTGATTTGTTCGTAACGCTGACAGGCGTAAGCAGCGCGGGCATCGTGGTAGCCAGGTAGCCCGTGCTGTTTGAGAATGTCACGCGCTTGATTGAGTTCGCTGCTGCGACTGATGGCGACATCGACATAGCGTTCGTGAGGAGCAATGAGGTTGTGACTGCCTTCAGGTCGGATGGCAAGGGCATTGGCCAGCGCTTGTCGTTGTATATCGCCGACGATGACCCAGCGATCGGCAGTGCGACCACCTTTTGTGCCATCAATGACATTCACTCTGTAATTTTGACTGGCTAGGTCATAGCGCGCAGCTTCTCGAACCCAGCGGTCGAGATTGGCTTTCACCGCTTCTTCACGGCGTACGCCGAACGCTCTCGCGAGTTCGAGAGCGGCAGCGGCACGGTTAAGGCCTGCCGCTTGCAGTGCTGATGCTGCGTTCTGTACACGACTTGTATTCAGTGCTGATGGTGCCTCTGTTCTGACGTTGTTACGCGGGCCTGTATATTCATGCGGTGAAATTTGTATATGACGGTCGCCGCGTAGTGCGGCAAACACCGTATTCAACGTGCTAATACGGTTCTGTGCCGTCGAAATGGCGATTTCGCCTTTTTCCACTTTTGCCCGCACCTGCTCGGCGTAGAGAGTCGCGAGTTCACGGCTATCGACTTTTGCGAGATCGCGAATACCTTGATCTTTTGCCCAATTAGCGAATTGTTGCCAACGATCTGAGTGGGTTGCCACTGTTTCGTAATGGCCCTGGCCATAGTAATCTCGCAACGCCTGCTGGCCAGCATGTGCGATTTGTTTTCCGTACCCAAAATTTCGTCCACTGGCGTACCGCCCCATTTTATTTGCTCCCCATTTTCTGATTTTTTCTAAGTTTTAATCTTGTCGTGCCTTCCCTTTTCCCCGCCCATCACTGGTAAGTGCTAAACCGATAAAGCTCGGTCGGGCTAGGCTGTCGTAACGTGACAAAACGCTCGTGAGGTAACGCCTACGAGTCGGCGAAAAATGACCTGTTTGCGCGATCGCGTTGAGCAAGAGCTCGGCGGGGAGATCGCTGCGTTTTTGGCAAAAACGCGTGCAGAGGTTAGCTCTAAACAACTGGGCATAAGGGAGTCTGTGTAACGATGAGACAGAGCACATGCCCGCCGTCCAGGCGAGTGGCCATTTGGCCGTGGACTGTTACAACGAAACATAGATTGGAGGGTTTTGGTGCGCGTTTTGGTGCCCAAAAATGAAATTCGGTGAACGCCGTTGACCGGCCCTGTAGCCCGCTAGGGCGGGCTTTCGAGCCGGTCAACGGCGTCGGCGCTAAGGCGCCGTCTCTGTGCTGCCGCACAGAGACGGCGCGAGGGGAAATAGCATCATTTTTGGAGTAAAACGATGCTGGAGTTAGTGCAGAGTTAGGCTGTTTTTTATGTTGTCGACCACCTTCGCACGTAGCTAGATGCGCGCAAAACGTGGAAAGCAGCGGGCACCATTAATAGGCCTTTTGGCCCGCTAGGGCGGTCTTTAGGACCCGTCAGCGCAAGGGAATATGGCATCATGTTTAGTCCAGGACGATGCTTTTTGGTACAGAGTTAAGCTGCTTTCTGTGCATGAAACACAGAAGAGCGAGCGAGCTTGAGTGGTGTTGTCGTACGTTGCGGTACGCGGCTGGATACGCTGCGATAAATGGCAGTGGCCCAGCAACAAAAACATAAATCACGGACGAGCAGCGTTAGACGCGGCGACTAAGCATGGAAAATATGCTCAAAGAGCATGGAGTCGGTATAAATCCGTCTTTATAGATCTAAATAGAGGAGTGAGCCACTGAAGTCTCGGCGGGTTTGTAAGCGCACAATTGTACGGACGCAACAAACCTAGGGAATAGCTCGTGAGAGCGGAAAAAATGCTGGTTCATTTTGAGTGGCCAGCGCTACCACTTCTATCTGCTAAAGAGCAGATCACATCCGATGATAAGACAAGAATGGCGTAAAAACAACGACCAATATTTGTCCCGATGTTCAATGATAAAGCCCACATAAGGTGGGCTTTAATAGGAGTGAGGGTGTCCAGTTATTTATTACTTTTAAGCTGCAATTAAGTCTGATAACTGACGCTCCAGCTTATTACTTAGCTTTTCCAGAGCTTCCTTGTTCGCATACATATCACCAGCAGCGAGCTCACGTGCTACCCACTTTTCTAGTGCTATGTAGTTCGAAAGATGAGGTGGTTGACCAATTAGGGGGGCCAACACAAGCTCAGATGACTTTACGTTGAGCTGAATAGATTGAGCCACTGCCATTGTGAAACGCTGCAGCATACGAGCACCTTCTTTTTCGCGAACTGCTTGGCGGAAAAAATCTGCATCAACAAGACGCGCCATGAAACTCTCCTTTTTGATATTGGGCTTTTTTTGAAGCTCTGCGTAAACATTTAAGCATAAAATCAGGGAGTGACAACCTTTTTTTGTCGTTTTTCGTTATCATTTGATGATTAATAGCGTGGAGAAAGGCTGTGATACGCTTCAAAATTAAAGAAATGATGGCAAAGCGAGAGTATGAACTGGGGCGACGGCTCACTATTGGTGAGGTTGCTGACGCCACCGATATTCATCGCATGACGCTATCGAAAATGATCAATCGCCGTGGCTACAGCACGACGACAGATCATTTAGATCGGCTATGCGTGTACTTTGGCTGTTCGCTAGAGGAAATCGCTGAGCACGTACCAGAACCTGACAGTAAAACCCCGATGGAGTGAATGCATGGCAGAGCCCGTTTCCTATCATTTTGATGGCCATATCACTGCCGAGGGGCCTATAACCGTCAGCTACTTTGGACTAGATGAGCGTCTGCCTCGTACGCCACATGGCCAGGTGTTTCTGAATGGTGGCACGCTACGTGGGGCGTTGCGCAAAGCCGGGTTGGTAATGCTGATCCGGGAGCTGGCTAAGGTACGTGGGCAATCGCAAGAGGCGATTTTTAAGCGCGCTGAAATGTATATGCTGGGTGAAGGGGTGGATATTACCCGCCAAGTAAATAGCGAGATTAAAGGGGCCAGCTACGACCCCCGTGCAGAAGCCCATCTGCGTAAAATGAATCCGTTTTTAAGCCTGTTTGGCCGCTGGAAGTTAGCGGGGTACTTAGAGGTTAGTGCCATGCTAACCTCGCAGGACAACCTGATAACAGCGGGTCAAGGCGCTCGGCATGATCAGTTTGAGCATGATCCATCGCTCGTTAAGTATCTGAATACGGAAGAGCAAGAAGCGCTGATGTCCGAAATGCGCAGTGCCCGTGACAGCATGGTTGAAATTGAAGCGATCCGTGGCCAGGTGCGAGAGCTGCGTGCTCAGTCACGACGCACGGAAAGCGTTGATGGCAAAAAAGAGATTGCCGCTCAGATTCGTGACCTAGAGGCCCTAGAGAAAGAGACGCGTCTGGCACGAGAAGGGTCGGACGAGTCGATAAAGCACCCCATTCAAGGGTATGAGGCGATTGCCCCCGGCAGTCAGCTCAGCAGCCATCTCCGCATTGTGGAAGGCCACGCTGACGTTCTTGGGCTGCTGTTGCACTGTTTAGCGGAGTTTTCGCAGCGACCGCGCTTAGGAGGGCATTTAGCAGCGGGGTTTGGGGCCATTCAAGCAGAATGGGATGTGTGGCAGCGCAATCCAGGCGAACGTCGTGGCCACGTCATCGGTAACGTTCAGCTAGATGAGATGGGCATCGTGTTAGAGGGGGAGGCACTTGAAGAGGCCTGGGCAGCGTTTGAACACGGGCTACCCCGCTATAACTTTGACCTTTTCACGCTTAAGGAAGCTCGGGAGTGCTGGAAAAAGGAAGCGTAATGTCTTCAGAATCACAGCGCTTACCCGTTGCCCCCTACGGCATGCCTGAAGAGCAAGCCCGGCCATTCCGTTTGGTGCTCCAACTGCATACGCCACTGGTGCTGCCCATGGTAGTGCCACGCTTAGATGTGTTGCTGCAGGAGGCAGCTTGCCGCAGAGCGCTGGATTGGTCGTGTTATCCCTCCCTTCCTCTGGTGTTTGACCAAGCCAGAGGGGGTTATCGTGCCTCTCAGCTGGTGTTTGGCGTGACGGCTCACCAAGGGCTGACGGCAGAACCATTAGGCGCGATTACGCGTTTAACAACCTTGCCTCTGCTGCGTGCAGCCAATGTTAGAGCGCCGCTGCGAGTCGATGGTGGCGATTGGGCACCGAAGCTCACCCAGCATCAGGGGTTACTGAGTCCTTATGTGTTGTTTTACGCAGAAGGTGACCCGGATGCCTGCCTGGATCTGCTACCAGAGCTTCCCAATATAGGCCAGGGGCATAGCCGAGGGCAGGGGATGGTGAGTGCGATGGCGGTTCAAGAGGATACGCAGCAGCGCTGGCGTCAGCGGCCCTGGCGTTTAGAAAGCGAGCACAACAGCATGGCCTATACGCCCGTACCCGATGTGTTGCGCCTGACCAGCTGGGGTGATGATGAAGCTGTTTACCGGCCACCACGGATTATGCGTGAGATAGTGTCATGAGGCGCGACCTAGCTTATCAGCGACTGTTTGCTGCCACGACGCCTTTTCGTGCGCGGGCATACGCTGAGCACTTCACTCCTAGTACCCCTAGCTGTTCTTGCTGTTCCCGGCGATGGTCAGACGTAGAAGCGCCGTTTCAAGGGGCAAGCTATTCCTATGGGAAATCAGGTCAACCCGAGCAAGTCTGTTTAACGTGCTACACGTTACGCATTCCTAGCGAGGAAATGCTGGGGTTAGAGCGTTACAACAAAACCGGCAACACCGTGACATCCATTTACGGCAAGCTTGGGATGCTAGTGGGCTCTGGCGGTATTATTACCCCGACTAACACCCTGTATGTCACGCTTCCCCCTAAGCTTTTCGAGAAGTACCGAGACGGTAAGCTGGGCCAGGCGGGGCAATTGAGTACAGAAAAGCCGCTGGCCCGGCTATTGGCACTATTAGCCAGCGGGGAGCTGAATCCCCTTGAGGAAGGCTTTGTGTATATCGAAAACTGGGGGCGAAAAGCGGATGTGCTGCTGCGTAACTTACGTCCTACGCTATCCCTTCAAGAGGTGTGGTGTAACAGTGAGCAAGGTACTACCCCCCTCAACGTTGCAGCTATGTTGAAAACGGCCAGTGTACTGGTCGAGCAGGGGCTAGAAAAAAACGCTGCCCAAAAAACCTTTTGGTGGCCGATTACCGCAGCAGCCAGGGGGCAGCGAAACCCACAAGCCTTTGAGGAGTGGGTCAAAAAAGTCCCTGACCCACACGCTTTGCTGAGCGTGTTGCCAGACGACCCCTTTGATCGGCAGAAGCTTCCGACGGTACTGCGAGAAATCATGCCGCACCTGCCTGCGTTAACGCCGTATATCAACCACCAACGTCAACCTATTGCACTCGCGACGCTAGAGCGCCAGGAGCCACCACCCCCCATGCCACAACAGGGGTCACTGTTTTAATGTCGATAGATCATGTAAACGTGCATTACTACGAAGCCGCCGTGCTGTGTTGCCCTTCGGCCCCGCCTACCTGTACGCCGACGCTGGATGACTACCACCAAGCAGCGTGGCGCGTGTTTGCGGGCACTACCCACTACTCCGTAGGGCAGCGCCTTTTTGTTTTCAGTTTTGAGTCACTCACCCCAGAGCAGCACCTGCTGATAGTGCGCTCTTCTATGGAGTTCCCTCACGCACAGAAAAGGCACATCACCCTGCGTCAGGGAGACAACATACGCCTAGAGTGGTCGTGGGTGCCAAGTATTGCGACACGGCTATCACCAACAGGCGAGCGGCTACCGCGCAGTAAGCACATCCCGGCCCCACGAGAACAGTGGGAAGCGCTACTGTGTCAACGCTTGGGCAATCATGGCTTTTCCGCCGTGCCTACCGCTCTGCGCTGTACTCCATTAGGTCAGTGGCCCATGAATGCGCAGCGGTCGCGATGGTGTCAACGGGTGCATGTCCAAGCGGATCTCCATATAGAGGATGCTCAAAAGGCGGCACAGGCCTGGCTGTCGGGTGTATCGCGCTTGAAAGCGTATGGTATGGGTATGCTTTGTTGCCGCAAATGAGTGCGTTAAGCTAGGGGAGTTCCGCCTTTGCGGAAGTGTTAGCAACGCTTTACAGACCTCGATGGAGCGTTTGTAAATCCCGCCCTTGCGGGAGTGTTCGTTCTGCACTGCAGACCAGGATGGAACGTTTGTGTATCTCGCCTCTGCGGGAATGATCGCCCCGGCCTTGTGTCGGGGCGATATGGTAAGGTGTCTCCCTTTTGGTTTAGGCGCTCATCGCTGTTATGCATCCCGTCCTCACGTACCTTACCCATCAGCTGCCCAAGCGCCCTGGGTTCCAGCACAACCCCGTACAAGTTGCGTATGCGCAGGCTTTAATCGACGGTGTGCGGCAACAAGGCAAAATGCACTTTGTTGAAGGGGATACGGGCATTGGCAAAACGCTGGCGTATCAGCTGGTGTTGGCGGATTGGGTCGCCAAAGGGAGACAAAAAGAGCGCCGGGCAGTGATTTCAACGCACTCGCGTGCGCTGCAGCGTCAGCTGCTTCAGCCTGACAATCTCGCTATCGTGCGTGACTATTTAGAAAACGCAGGCTTACCGCCGCTGACCTTTGAGCTGCGTATGGGGCGGGAAAATTACGTTAGCCCGGAGCGTTTGGCCTTGCAGCTAGGGGCGATACGCTTAGAAGACGCGGCCAACGACCGGCAACTATCGCTAGAAAAGCGTCACCTCGTTCGCTGGGCGCTGGAAAGTGACGGCTGCCTGCTCGACCTAGACCCCGCCAGCCTGCCTGAAGGCTGGCAAATGTCAGATATCGCTTTACGCCACCATGACCCCTTGCCAGACGCGCTTGACGCCCACTTAAACGCCGCGCAAACCAGCGACATCCTAGTGATCAACCACGCGCTATTGGTGGTCGACCTGATCACCAAAGGCCGCATCACCCAGGCGGAATCACCCTATGTGCTGCTGCTCGATGAAGCGGAGCACTACCCTGAACTGGCAGAAGAAATGCTTAGCCAGCGGATTTCGTTGCAAGCCACCACACGGCTGCTACGCCAGCTGAATCAAACCGCGCTGGCGACGCAATGGGAAGCGCTTGAAACCCAGCTAACGGATAAGGCGCGGGCAGGCACTGCCCATAATGTGTCGGTGAGTGAGAGTGAAACCCTGCAGGTGGCCATTACGGCGCTATTGAAAAAGCGGTTGCGGGAAGCCGCTCACGATGCCTGGCTGTGGCGGGAGTGGCAGCAGTTACGCCATAACGCAGAGCAAGTCGCTGTTAGGCTACGCGAGGCTAGCCG
>NZ_VIFN01000022.1:0-20648 GCF_013183775.1 Halomonas hibernica | reverse complement strand
AAAGTGGTGTGCGTTTGGCAAGTATCCGCCCTGCTATTGGCGCTCACCCCGCTGACGCCCACGCTCGTTGCGAGCCTATTGGCGTTTAGCGCACTACTCTCACTTGCCTACTCCTTTGGCATCGACACCTGGTGGCTTTATCAACAGCGCCGACGCCAAGCACTTTAATGGCCTGCACGTTACTTACCCTGCTACTGATGAGCGCTATGCAGAGCATAGCGCCCAATGATTTACTCGCTGATTTGCTGCTGTAACGCATTCAATTCTTCAGTATGGCGTTCTAGCTCAAGCGTTGCCTCTTCCAGCTTAACGCGCCTTTTTTCAATGTCATCGTCATCGCCTTCATTGAGCGCTTCTTCAAATTCCGCCTGGCGCTCTTGAACCTCTGCAAGGCTCTCTTTTACTTCATCCGTTGCATCATTTAGTACACTTTCATTCGTGCAGTTATCGTCAATCGCATCTAATGCGCGCTGCAAGCCTTCCTCTCGATGCTGATTACCCTGAGCTTGGGCATGCGCTAACTGCTCACGAACATCGGCTGCCTTGCTTTCACATAAATCATCGGCGGCAGCGGCGACCGGTGGTAACAACATACCCGTCAATAAGGCAACAACACCTGCCTGAATCATACTTTTTTTCATGTTTTTCCCTATAACAGCTCATTTGATAAATACTGACTCATCGAGGGTTAGATACACAAAGTGCCTGGCAGTTCGCGGTCGTCACTCTGTTTAAACGTTGCTGACGCAATGACCAAGGACTCACCACCCGTGCGTATGGTCAATGTTGGCTACCGCCTCCTGGATTAGATCATGATAAAAGCGTTACATTAACCCTCAAGAAGATGCGCACAAGGACTGTAACCGTATGATCAATCTCGCCATTTATCGCCCCTTGATAGCCCCCCTGCTCATGATGGTGATGCCTACCGCAAGTTATGCAGCGGCAAATATTCAAGTGGCGGCGGCAGCTTCGCTTACCGATGCACTTAACGAAGCTATCGCGACCTATGAAGCACAGCATGATGTATCTGTAACGCCGATCTATGCATCTTCATCCACCCTTGCCCGCCAAATTGCCAACGGCAGCCCGGCGGCGCTTTATATTTCAGCAAACGTTGAGTGGATGGACTGGCTGGAAGCCCAAGGCATTAATGTTCAAAAGCGCAGTGATTTACTGTACAACCGCTTGGCGCTGGTTTCAGCAAGCCCTGACGCTCCCGAGCACTTCACACCAGGCGAAGACGCCCGCATCGCCACACTGCTGGGTGAGCGGGATCGGCTCTCGGTCGGCGACCCGGACCATGTGCCGGCAGGTATCTACACCCAACAGGCGCTTGAAGCGCTAGGAGAGTGGGAGGAGCTACTCCCAAGGCTTGCGCGTGGCAACGACGTGCGGGCGGCTCTTACACTGGTGGAACGCCAGGAAACGCCAGCGGGTGTTGTGTACCAAACCGACGCATTAGCCAGCCAACAAGTAAGAGTGTTGGGGCTTTTCCCGCCTGAAACGCATGCGCCTATCACCTACCCAATTGCCTTGATCGACGCCGAGCAGAACGATGCAGCGGTTGCTTTACGCCAATGGCTTGAGAGCGAAGAAGCACTGAGCATCTTTGCACAGTACGGATTTGATACAGGCATGGATGCCCGGTGAGCCTTTCACCTGCTGAGTGGGAGGTCATCCGCCTAAGCTTGTTAATTGGACTGGCTGCCATCGCCTGGATTTTACCGCCGGGGATTGCCGTCGCCTGGTGGCTGGCGCGCGTTGAGTTTCGCGGTAAAGCGGTGGTGGACGGCTTGATTCACCTGCCGCTGGTGTTACCGCCCGTGGTGGTTGGCTATTTATTGCTGGTGACGCTGGGTAGACAAGGCGTTATTGGCCAATGGCTGTATAACACGCTAGGCGTGTCGCTGCCGTTTACCTGGCAAGGCGCTGCAGTCGCCAGCGGCGTAATGGCGTTTCCACTGTTGGTACGCGCATTACGGCTCTCCCTTGAAGCGGTTGACCCGAAGCTTGAAGCCGCCGCCAGCACATTGGGCGCTAGCCGATGGCGGGTGTTTACCACGATTACGCTGCCGCTGGCCGTGCCCGGCCTGCTAACCGGCACGGTGCTCGCCTTTGCCCGGGCGCTTTCCGAGTTTGGCGCAACGATTACCTTTGCTTCCAACATCCCCGGCGAAACCCGCACCCTGCCGCTGGCGCTTTACACCCTGATTCAATCACCCGGCCAGGAGGCCGCCGCCGCGCGGCTGTGCCTAATCGCCATTGCCATTGCGCTGGTATCGTTAATTGCCTCGGAATGGCTAGCCCGGCGCACCCGACAACGCCTACAGGAACGCGATGGCTAACGTGACGACGTCTTATCAGCCCAGCGACCCGCGGCTCGCGCTACAAGTTGAACAACAGCTAGGGGCTTTTCACCTGTCTGCTGCGCTCAACCTGCCCGCAACCGGTGTCAGCGGTTTTTTTGGCCCCTCCGGTAGCGGCAAAACCAGCCTGCTGAGGCTGATAGCCGGGCTTGAACGGCCACAGCAAGGTGCCATAACACTCGGCGAGCAGACCTTGCTGGATACCCGGCAAGGTATCTTCGTACCGCCGCACCGTCGGCGTATTGGTGTTGTGTTTCAAGAAGCACGCCTGTTTCCGCACTACCGCGTGCGCGGTAATTTAACCTATGGCATGCGTCGCCCGGCGTTACAGCGCTTTGCCGAAATAGTGGAGCTACTGGGTATTGAGGCCTTGCTGGAGCGCATGCCCGGCACACTTTCAGGGGGTGAAGCCCGCCGTGTGGCCATTGGCCGAGCACTACTCAGTGACCCCCAACTACTTCTTATGGATGAACCGCTAACCGGGCTTGATGGCGCGCGCAAAGAGGAGCTGCTGCGCTACATCACTCGGCTCACCCAACAGGTGGATATTCCGGTTATCTACGTTAGCCATGATGCCGAAGAGATCACGGCGATTGCCGATCATTTGGTGGTAATGAAAGCCGGACAGGTTCGCGCCAGCGACACACTGGGCGCCCTGCTCCAGCGCTTTGATCTAACCCATGAACTGGGGGGATTTGATGCGGCCTCGCTACTGCAAGGCGAGGTCGTCGCTCATGAAACCGCGTATGGCCTGACTCATTTAGCGCTTGATGACGAACATCAGTTGGTACTGCCTGGCACCTCAGCGCCGATTGGCAGCCGCTTGCGAGTACGCATTTTGGCCCGCGATATTGCCCTGGCGCTTACCCCACCCGCCAACACCAGTTACCGCAACCAGCTCAGCGCCACTATCACTGATTTCATCACCCTTCCCGAAGCACCTTATACGGTGGAGCTACGTTTAGGCATCGGTCGATTTTTCTTACGCGCCCGGTTAACGCGTAAATCATGGGATGAGATGGGGTTAACAAAAGGCATGCAGGTCACGGCACTCATTCGCAGCGTGTCGTTTACGGCATGTTAAGTGTGTCTGGCTGAACGGACACGTTGCCCCTTCTATCGCTCACTTTCGCGTTGATCCAGCGTCTGATGTATCAACGTAATCGCGTAAGCAGCGGTGTTATCCACCGAATCGTTGGCCGCTAAGTCGTTATCCGCTGACGCCGACAGGTTATTTTGAACAGGACTCTCTAAAGCAGGCGCCTCAAGGTGATTCTCGGCCGGGTGGGCAAGCCGAGCGCGAATACCGGCGATTGCTTGCTGCTCTTGCTCATTTGGCGAAGCCTGGCTAAACCGACGCTCCAGCAGATGCGCGGCGTACGCCAGGGTCGAGGCGTACTTCAAGTTCTGATAAGCCCACCGGTGCGTCGCCCCGAACGAGATGAAGCTTTGCATAGGGCTTGCAGCATCAACGAAGCTCGCCCGTGCTGTATCAAGCGCGGTGACGGATGCTATCAGGCGTGAATGACGCTTCGCGTCGCCCTCTTCGGCGATAATATCCCCCAGTAGCTTTTCAAACGCTGATAGAAAGCGATCAAATGCCTGACGGGCCTGCTCGCGAGTACTCTGCGGTAAGACGGCAAGCGAGACGATGATTCCCGCGAAGGCACCCACCAACGTTTCTTCCAGCCGCAGGACAAGCAACCCCGGCGTAAACTCTCCCAGAATGCCGTAGATGAGCGAAAGAGCGATGGTGATTAGAAACGTCATCATCGCGTAAGAGAGCATCATCAGATAAAACGCTGCAAAGATCGAGATCGCCACCAGCGGTATGGTCCAGTAGAGATTGCCATGCACCAGGGTAGCAAGCCCAATACCCACGCAAATGCCCACAGCAGTACCCAGCGCCCGGTTAAGCCCACGAACGGCGACAGCACCCCGCGACTGAGTATTGGAGAAAATCAGAAAGGCCGTCATCACCGCCCAGAACCACCTTTCTGGAGACAACGCGAGACCCACAATCATGGCAATGCCGGATGCCAGTGTTACCTGAACAGCTTGCCTGAAGAATGGATTGGCGAGAAGGCTTCCGCGCGGCGACGAGGCCGCGGCAGGCACCGAAGGCGGGCGCTTGGGAGATGAAGCCGAAGAGGAAGTACCGATAGAAGCGACATCGGCACGCACTTTTACTTCAACATCCCGCAGCTCAGCGAGCTGCTTTTCAAGCACGGCAAGCTCGGGGCCGGATGTCTTATGATCAACTTTTAGCGCGTCATCGAGCACCCTTTCGATAGCAAGTCTCAGGTCAAACAGGCGCATCGCCAGTAGGTCGGCTAATTTGACATCCATTGCTTCTGACATTGCGGGTAGATAGCTTTCGCATAAAAAAGCCGCCTCCTGCGCCCGGCGCGCAAGCTGGGTCGTTTCACGCAAGTCGATCGCCATTCCAGCCTGCAGCGAACGTGCGACCCCGGCCTGCAATCGGTCTGCAGAAAGCAGGGAAGCACGTATCGCCCGCTCAAAATCCTGAACGGGCCGTTCCGGCAGCACAAAATTGCGGACGAAATGCGCGATAAAGCCTGATAACGCTAATGAAATAGCAATATCCATTAGGTCCGTATCAGGCGCCTTCAAAAAGGCAGCGATGACACCACACATAAAGGTGAACGCGCCGACGCCCTGCCAGCGAGCGCCAAACTGGCGTATAAATACTGCCCAAAAAATGACCCCAAGCAGCACGGCACTAATGTGAAGAATCGAGTGTTCAACTAGCGAAATCGCCGCAATGACGGCGAAGCCGCAGAGTGCGGCAAAAACGCGGGAAACAGCGCGTTTGCCAGCCGTTGCATCCTTTATCCCACCGCTCCTTGAAGCGCAGTGAGCATCGCAACGGCATAGGCTGGTGCAGGCATGGGAAACCAGCGATGAAGAAGGAGAAGCGCCAGACAGACAAGCCCCATCGTTAGCATTGTGCGCACAGCCAAGCGAAGCCGAACCCGGCCAGGGTCAGACGTCAAAATACTCAGCCTGAAACGGCCAAGAGCACAGGTTGCGAAATCGTAAGGTCTAATCACCATTATTGACAGGGCTCGGTGGTAAGCAATCGGGTAGAAGCGGCCAACAAACATCTCTTATTCACTCCAGCCACTTTTATGAAGCCGAGACGCCTGAGATACATCGTTATGGGACGTAATAGTTCAGGCGGCCTCTTTCCCTTACATTCCCAACATGCACTTATCATTTATGAATCGATTCTTCATCCTGACAGGTTTAGTGTCAACCCAATAACCGTCGCGCTCTTTTGCTAAAGTATCAAGTTGTCTTTTCCAACAATAACCTTCAACAACAATAGCGTCATCACTTTCTCCTCTGATCGCCCAGAGTGTGTATGAAAAGTCGCTTAACTTAAGCGTAAAAGTTCAATTTACGCGGGCTACCCTTTCTGAATCTTTTAACCACTTTTGAAAGGGAAATTTGTGGCATCAAGAAACAGTACGAACGATGTGCGTAAAAACCATGTGCATAAAAACGATGTACATAAAAAAAGCCCTTACCGATGGATAAGGGCTTTGACCAAAAACGATTAAAAGAGCGCTTTAGTGACGGAAAGCTTCGGGATAGACCGTCAAATCAACCCCCCATAGCATCGGTAAAAGGAAGTATACAGACGCCGTAATCAGGAGCATGGAGATAATATTCAGGCCGAAACCGTTACGTACCATTTCGGTGATCTTGATTTTGCCAGTTGCGAAGATAATCGCGTTGGGCGGCGTCCCTACCGGCAACATAAAGGCACAGTTGGCCGCCATAGCAGCAGGTACCATCAAAGCAAACGGGTGAATATTTAGCGCCAGCGCCAGCGATGCCAGTACCGGCAAAATCATGGTTGCCGTTGCTGTATTGGAGGTAATTTCCGTAAGAAACAGTACTATACCGGTCGCCAGAAGAATGACCAGAATGAAATTCATTCCCTGAAGCACGCTCATCTGGTTGCCAATCCAGCCCGCCAGACCTGAGGAGCCGAACCCTGCCGCAATGGCCAAACCGCCTCCAAATAGCAGTAAAATACCCCACGGCACGTCCCGCGCGATATCCCAGTTGAGCAGACAGCCGCCTTTGTTTTTAGAGGGAAGCAGGAACAGTAATATCGCAGCACTAATCGCTATCATGGCATCACTGATGCCGGGAATATTAATAATCTGGCCTTGCCACAAGAAAGAGCGAGTAATCCAGAAAAACGCTGCAAAAATGAACACCCCCAGAACGGCTTTCTCTTCAAATGAGATCTTGCCTAGCGCTTCCTTTTCTTTCTGGATGAGTTCCTTTCCGCCAGGAAGGTTACGAAAACTAATCGGATAAATCAGGTAGGTAAGCATCAGCCAACCCAATACCAGCAGCACGAGAACCACCGGGAAAGCAAACATTAACCAATTGGCAAAGGAGATTTCCACACCAAAAAGTTGATTCACGACCGCCGCTAAAATGATGTTCGGCGGTGTACCAATCAACGTGCCTAACCCACCAATAGTGCCGCCGTAACCGACACCGAAAATTAGTGCTTTACTGAACTTGTCAATTTCCTTGCTATCAACCTCGCCCCCGTTTTTACCCAGCTCCTGGCTCACCTGGTAGACGATCGCGGTGCCGATCGGCAGCATCATCATGACCGCGGCGGTATTCGACACCCACATGGAAAGAAACCCAGTGGCCGCCATAAAGCCAAACACGATGCTGTTAATACTGGTGCCCAACACGGAAATAATCGTCAGTGCGATACGCTTGTGCAGGTCCCACTTTTCCATCGCCAGTGCGATCATAAACCCGCCCAGGAAAAGAAAAATAATAGGATTTCCGTAAGCAGCCGTGACTGTACTTCCATCCAATGCGCCCGTAATAGGCAGCAATATAATGGGTAGTAACGACGTTGCCGGGATAGGGATAGCCTCAGTAATCCACCAAACAGCGACCCACAACGTAGTTGCCAAGACCATGCGGCCTTCAAAACTTAAATCAGCAGGATGAAAAAACAGCGCAACCAAAGCAAACAGCAGCGGCCCAAGTACAAGCCCTACTGTTTGGGGCTTATTGTAAGCAGGTGGGCGTGGAGATGGCCCACTGCCCTGAGACTCTCCACCACCGGATGCGGCGGAAGGACGTGAGGTGCTGGGAGCATGCGTTGAGGGTAACGCACACATCAGCAGTTTCTTGGCTTGATCGTGGGAATACCATAGCTGGTCCCACACGGTCATCATGGCAACTCTGCGCATTATAAAAACACCGCTGTCAGGTGAACAAAAAGTAGATTGATAGTGAGCAACTTACCCAGGCTGAGAAGGGCTCAACGATTTCGTGGCGCCCTTTATTAACTGCAATAGGACATTAGTCCAGTAAAACGCCCACAATTACAACCAAAGTCTAACAACGTTAGTCGTATAACCTGAGCCAGCAGGCACCCTGGTTATTGCCAAAAATGTCTATCGCTGCGTGCTGCCAGTCGCGAATCTGGAAAAACCCTCTGGTTTTCAAGCGTCACCCATCAACACAGGCTTTTCCTTGGTGACATATTGATGGCAAAAAAATTAACGTTTTGTATAGCTTTTATTAAGTCGCTTTTTACCTATCGTGGTCTATGCTGAAACCTGAAGCGGTCTTTCAGAAACGATTCTTTAAAAAACGTTGTGAAATGGCCCAAGGGTACGGGCTTTGGATTAGTGGGGATCAGGGGTGACTAATCGCAACGCGATGGGAGCCAGGATGAAACGTCAACATCTTTTCAATGGAGCAAAACCAGACAGCCGTAACTACCTTAAAAAACATCTTATATAATAGCTATATAGGAATCAAAAAGCCAAGAAGAAGAAATGATAAAACGTGCTTTACTGGCTTTTTTATCAGGCTGCGTAGTCACATTGATCGCTACGCTACCTTTGTAATAGCGGTAAGGGAAGCAGCGAGCCCCCTCTACTCATCGGAGCGGGATTTTTATTGGGCGAAAGCGTAAGAGCGAGAAGAGGCAAATAACACCTTTAAGGGGTTTGCTTCTGAAGGAAACCTATATTAGTCTTGAAGAGTACAATTTACGTACAAATAAACTCAGCATTCACAAGGAGTAGTGGCATGCAACATATCCATCTAGCAGAGATTTCCCAAGCTGGTCTTCAACTTGCGATTCAAGAAATCAAGGATGAAATGTTCGACACCCCGGAATGTGATTACACCATCGCCAAGCTGCTCTGCCACTGTAGCCAGTTTGAAACAGCGGAGCATCAGCTAGACGAAATGCTTTTAAAATGGGGCTCCTCCCCCGACGTGATTGAGCTAACTGACAAAGGCTATGCCATGCTAGCCAGCATGAAAGCCAGTGCCGTTGCCGAGATGACGCCAACTGCGGTTTCTAGCAAGACACCTCGTCAGGCAATAGTCGCTGCCTAATTATTTACTTATCAAGGTACTGCTTTTCAGCCCTACCCTTGCCTCTTTTATTCGGCGGCAAGGGTAGTATTCGTTTAATCGGTCAGTCTTCTCCGCTGCGTATCCCCGTTCATTAGTACATCGTCTCTCAGCGCACCTTTCTCCCAGCTTTTTGCACTTACTGGGCTGACATACAAAGCAATACCAGCACTGCCAAGCGTAGTGACTGCTCTACTTAAAACCCTCCCAAAGAAACTTGCTCACGAAAATCCCGCAGGATAGCGCCAAGTGGTAGAATGCTGCCCCTTTCCGGAGGCGTCTACGTATGCCCATCCCTATTCGACTACCAGAGTGACGCGCGATGATTGCAACCACCACTGGCTTATTCCGCCCGCTTTTACAGCTGGGCCTTATTCCGCAGATTTTAATTGGCATCGTGGCAGGTACGCTGCTCGCAATCTTTGCACCCGCAATTGCCGGTGATGTAGCGCTACTGGGGCAGCTATTCATTTCCGCTCTTCAAGCCGTTGCGCCTATTTTAGTTTTTGTTCTGGTGGCAGCCGCCATTTCCGCGCATAGGCAGGGGCAGCCTACACATATTCGTTCGGTGCTAGTGCTGTATATTGTCGGTACGCTGATTGCGGCACTGATTGCGGTAGCCGCGAGCTTTTTGTTTCCTACGGAGCTGTCGCTTAACGCAGAACAGGTAAGTGGTAACCCGCCCGGAGATATTTTTCAGATACTGCAAAACCTGCTGCTGAATGCGGTCGCTAACCCTGTTACTGCGCTGATGGAAGGTAATTTTATTGCCATTCTTGCCTGGGCCGTCGGCTTGGGTTTAATGCTGCGCCAAGCCAGCGAAACCACGCGCCTTGCTCTTAGCGATCTTTCTGACGCCGTTTCACGGATTGTGGCGCTGGTTATTCGCATTGCCCCACTGGGTATCTTTGGCCTGGTGGCAGGCACGCTGGCCGAGTCAGGCATCGAGGCGCTGCTTAATTATGCCCAGCTACTAACCGTTATTGTGGGCTGCATGCTGTTTGTCGCGCTGGTAAGCAATCCGCTGCTGGTGTACATCGCCACCCGTCAAAACCCTTACCCGCTGGTCTTTGCCTGCCTGCGTGGCAGCGCGATCACCGCCTTCTTCACGCGTAGTTCTGCTGCCAACATCCCGATTAACCTTGAGCTCTGCCGTCGCCTGAAGCTGGACCCTGATACCTACCCTATCTCTATCCCGCTGGGTGCCACCATCAACATGTGTGGCGCGGCCATCACTATCACTGTCATTACCCTGGCCACGACACATACCTTAGGTATTAACGTCGACTTCCCGACCGCCCTACTACTGTGCATCGTATCCGCCCTGGCGGCTTGCGGCGTTTCAGGCGTGGCGGGCGGCTCGCTAATGCTGATCCCGATGGCCGCCAACCTGTTTGGCATTCCTACCGAAGTGGCCATGCAGGCGGTTGCGATTGGCTTTGTGATCAGCGTGGTGCAGGATTCCACAGAGACGGCGCTTAACTCCTCAACCGATGTACTGTTTACTGCGGCTGCTTGCCGAGCTAAAGAGGCAAAGACCAGCGCCTAAGCTTCAAGCGTTCAGCCTTCTCTTAACAGCTACATTCCCGCTGTTAAGAGAAGGCCAATAAATACCAACGGCTCGTTTTGGATCATGACTTCAAAACGGGCCGTTTTGGTATTTTGCTTCTTACGGTTAGCATCCCCCCATCGCTCAGAAGTGACGAAGCGCTTTTGTAGCGCTCAGGTTGACAAACAAGCGTTCCTTATATAGAACGTTCTCTATAAGGAACAACGAGACACCCTGTATGGATAAGCTTTCACTTAATACGCTGGGCCAGCATTTGCAGTCGCTGCGCCAGCAACAAGGCCTTTCGCTTTCTCAGTTAGCGAACGCCGCCGGTATGGCTAAATCCAATTTATGTCGACTTGAGCAAGGCAACGGCAACCCAACGCTGGACACCATTTGGCGGCTGGCCGTTCAGCTCAACACTCCCTTTGGCACCCTAGTCGCGCCGATTACCGTTCCGCTGGGCGAAGACGGCGTGCAGGTACGCCTCATTGACCAAGGCAAGGACGCCCCCCACGTGGACGCCTACTGGATGCGCTGCGCACCCAACACGCGGCGCCGGGCTGAAGCGCATACACCGGGCACGCAGGAATCCCTTACCCTTATTAGCGGCTGGCTGGAAGCTGGACCGGAAAGTAACACCACGCAGCTTACCCCCGGTGAAACCTTGACCTTCCCTGCCGATAAACCACACATTTATCGCACCCAAGCGGCAGAAGCCACCATGATCCTGACCATCACCTATGGTGAAAAAGGTGATACACCATGAGCCATGCATTAACTCACTCAGCGCTAAAAGGCGCACGAGAAGCCATCCCATTGCTGGGCGGCTATATACCGGTCTCGCTCTCATTCGGCCTGGTGGCGACACAAGCGGGCTTCACCACATGGGAGGCCGCCGCTATTTCACTGCTGATCTACGCCGGAGCCTCGCAGTTTCTCTTTGTTGGTATGATCGCGGCGGGTTCGCCGCTTTGGCTGGTTGTCGCCATGACGCTATTGATCAACGTACGCCATGTGGTTTATGGCCCTAATCTAGCCGCATTATTGCCTCAGAGCCGTCACTGGCCCTGGCTGATGCACGGCCTTACTGACCAGGTGTTTGCTTTAGCCTTAACGCGGCTTCCTCACTTGGATAAACCGGAGCGCTTCGGCTGGTTTTTGGGAGCATCGCTCCTCGCTTGGGGCGCCTGGATCATAGGGACTATCGTAGGGGCGACGGCAGGAGAGGCGTTCACCGCTCGCTGGCCACTGCTGGGTGAGATTATGCCTTTCGCCCTGCCCGCGCTGTTTTTAACCATGGTAGCACCGCGGTTTACCGACAAACGCTGGTCGCTCGCACTCAGCGGGGCCATATTATCTGCACTCTTGTTTACGCTATATGGCTGGGCCAACGTCGCCATTCCGCTTGCGGCCGCCTGCGGCGCGCTCTGCTTCTATATGGTTAAGCTTGAATCCAGTAAAGGTGCGTTATGAGTACAGGGCTTTGGTTAGCCGTTATCGCCTCGGCATTAGGTACGCTACTCATACGCGTCGTCCCTTTTCTGTGGATGCAGCGCCGCTTAGGCAGTGATAGCGGCATCAACAACATGCCTCAGTGGCTGGGTATTTTAGGGCCGCTAATGATTGCAGCGGTGCTGGGCGTTTCTATTGTACCGGTTAACCCAAGTACGATTTCCTGGACCGCAACCGCCATTGGCCTGCTGGTTACCCTACTGGTATGGCTGCGCGTGCGTTCACTGGGTTGGCCGGTGGCAGCAGGCGTCGGCATGTTTGGGCTAGTACAAGTAGGCGCTTCCGTGCTTTAACACATGTGCCAACACGTCAGTTGCTGAATGAATCAGCAACTGACGTTAACCACTCACCAGCAGCAACCTACCAGCTATATTTCAGGCTACCCACCACGCTGCGTGAGGCTCCGTAATAGCAGTAAAAGTCACAGCCACTGACGTACTCTTCATCGGTAAGGTTGTTGACGTTGACCTGGGCAGTCCAGCTGTCGTTAATGCGGTAGCTCGCCATGGCATCATAGAGCGTTGTAGAAGGGACATTTTGCTCAATAGCGCTATTCGCGCTGGGTACCGTTTCCCCCATATAACGCACACCCGCCCCTACCGAAAGCCCAGCCAACGTGCGGCTCATATCATAATCCAACCACGCCGACGCCATGTGCCTGGGCACCAAGGGAACACGCTCATCCCGCAGTGCATCATTCGCATCATATCGAGCATCGGTATAGGTATAGGCCGCAATCAGCTTTAGCTCATCTGTTAAATAGCCCACGCCTTCGATCTCTACCCCCTGCGAGCGGCGCTTACCTACCTGCTCCTGAACAGGCGCACTGGTCGAGATCAGGGTGTTATTTTCTTCAACATCAAAGGCAGCAATAGTGAGATAACCATCTACGTCCAGTGGGGCAATTTTAACCCCAGCCTCAAACTGGCGGCCCTCTAATGGCTCATAACTAGCGCCATCTGGACCAATACCCGCCACCGGCGTGAACGACTCGCTATAGCTCACATAGGGGGAAACTCCGTTATCGCCCAGGTACATCGCACCGGCCGTAACAGAGAGGTGTTCGTCATCGTACCCTTCGCTGGAGCTGCCCGTGGTATCGCTAAAATCGTCGCTGCTATCGACATTATCGTAGCGCGCCCCGGCAAGCAGAATCCATTGGTCTGCTATGCGCAGTTGATTTTGAACATAGAGCCCCACTTGGCGGCGATCGACATTATGCTCAGTGGGATCACCGGTATCCGGCGCCGTAAACGCCGAGTAATCGGGGTTATAGAGATCCACCGTATCGATATTTGTAAAGAAGCTAGAGCCATCCCCCAGGGTGCGGAAACTGTCGCGGTTGGTGTAGTTTAAATTCAGTTCTTGATAGCCCGCGCCAACCAATAACGTATTCTCTGTGTTCTCGGTATAAGTACGCGCGATGAGTCGGTTATCAATATTAAACGCATCGTACTGGCCATCCCGGTCAATAATCCCACGGGAAATACTACGTGGCGGCGTTATATACGAATTGGGGTAAACGTTGCGCAGTTCCAAATCCAAATGGGTATAGCGGGCATTCTGCTGAAACTCCCAGGTATCGTTTATCTGGTGTTCCAGCTCATAGCCAATCGCAACCTGGCGCTGATCTAACCGATCATAATCCGGTTGACCAAAATTGGTCGCCGGATCAATTTTCCCAAACGGAGAGTCTTCGAGGGTACCCAGTGACGGAAAGAACCCATTGGTAGGCACGCCCTGGTCTTTCTGGACGCTAGCAAGGAAGGTGACGGTGGTATCATCGCTAACATCGACCGCCAGGCTAGGCGCAAAGTAATAGCGCTCTTTTTCACTCCCGTTGAGCTCGCCCTCGCC
This sequence comes from Halomonas hibernica, assembly GCF_013183775.1. Taxonomy (NCBI): domain Bacteria; kingdom Pseudomonadati; phylum Pseudomonadota; class Gammaproteobacteria; order Oceanospirillales; family Halomonadaceae; genus Halomonas; species Halomonas hibernica. The sequence goes on along the minus strand of NZ_VIFN01000022.1, from coordinate 6,908 downwards.
ATCGCGATAGAGGCCCACTAGGCGATAGCGCACGTCATCGCGCTGCCCCACCGGGCCAGACACATCCACCCCTACCTGGCGATGATCATGGTTACCGGCTTCAACCTGTAGCGTTCCTTGCGGTTCACGGGTGGGCCGTTTACTAATCCCGTTGATCATGCCGCCAGGGGGCGCCTCGCCATAGAGAATTGACGCAGGCCCTTTCAAAAGATCAACACGTTCAAAGCCAAAGGGCTCACTCATCCACCAGAAATAGCCTCCCGTACGGAAGAGCCGTAAACCATCCTGGTAAGTAGCGCCTTCCGCACTAAACCCACGCAGAAAAAACCAGTCGGCATTGTTGTCATTACCGTAAGGCTGAGACACAACACCGGAGCGGTACTGGAAGGTTTCGTCATATTTATTGACGCCGCGGTCCTCAAGCTCCTCTGCACTCACGGTTGAAATAGCGCGAGGCGTCTCTACATCCGGGGTATCCACCTTCAGCGCGGTCGCCGTCACTACGGTGGTCCCCATGTTTACGGCCTCTTCCTGCGCCAATACAGCAAAAGGCACAACACACAGCGTACCCCCTAACGACACAACCAACGCACGGCGAATAGCGGCAGACAACGGTGTAACGGAAAAAGGCGAACGACGCATGTTAAACAGACCTCACTGACAGGCAGAACGGGGGAGAGGAGCACGTGTTTTTATAGTAGGCATGCCGGGAAAACGAATGATACGGATTATCACTCACAACTACAATAACCGCACGATGTCAAGTTCCCTTAGCCAAAAGCGCTGAAATGAGGTTAGATTAGCCATCTGGAACATGGCTTTTGATCTAGCAGACGACCTGTGCCGCCATAAGCCAGTGCAAGCATTTAACTTACTGACACTGCTGTAGCGCTCTTTAAATCTCTGGTGACCGAAATCTCTATCGCCTAGCAACAACAAGGAAGTAATGCGAATAGCAAGCCGGCAGATCGCCCGCTTGCTATTTGGTGCCGATCAGCTAATCAGGCAATGCTCTCGACGATACCGCCCTCGACGCGTAGCGCCGCTCCGGTCGTCGCGCTGGCCTGAGGCGAGGCGGTGTAGACGCAGAGGTTAGCCACCTCCTCCGGCGTCGCGAAGCGCTTGAGCAACGTCGAGGGGCGGTTCTCGTCAAGGAACAGGGTCTCCGCCTCATCGACCGAGACGCCACGCTCTTCAGCGAGCTTTGTAAGCATCGTCATGGCCCCTTCCGTGCGAGTCGGGCCGGGCAGGATGGTATTGACGGTCACACCGCTTCCGGCCAGCACCTTGGCCAGCCCGCGGGAGACGCCTTGCATAGCTGCTTTGCTGACACCGTAGTGCACCATTTCTGTAGGGATATTGAGTGCCGACTCGCTGGAAATGAACTGGATGCGACCCCAGCCACGTTCTTGCATTCCTCTGGCATAGTGCCGCGCCAAGCGCACGCCGCTCATGACATTCACCTGAAAGCTTTCCTCCCAAGCGGCGTCATCAATGTCGAAAAAGGAGCAGCCGCCGTAGATGCCCAGATTGTTAATCAGGATATCCGCATCGGGTATGGCGGCCATCAATGCCTGCGCACCCTCGGCAGTGGCAAGATCGGCGGCAACGCCCGATAGGCGCGCCCCGGGCACAGCCCTGCCGATGCTCTCGACGGCGCTATCCACGGTATTCTGCTTACGCCCCGTAACCACCACCTCGGCGCCGGCACGCGCCAGCCCCTCGGCAATGGCAAAGCCGATCCCGGCGGTCGATCCGGTGACAATGGCGCGCTTTCCTTTCAAGTCGATCTGCATGAATTGTCTCCTTATTTCGTCTTTGTATGAGGCAAGATGTTACTGATCCCACGTAGGGGCAAGATTGCCCGGACTGAGGATGCGGCCGCCCCTACGCGCCAAGCCATCGATCACGGCCATCTCGTCGGATGACAGGGCAAAATCGAAGATGGCGATATTCTCCGCGATGCGCGTGGGCTTGGTGGTACGGGTTAAAGGCACGTCGCCCTTTTGATGCGCCCACCTCAGCACCACTTGTGCCGCGTTTTTGCCATGCGCCGCGCCGATCCGGGTCAGCACCGGATCACGCGGCACCGCCCCCATCGCCATCACGAAGAACCCGGTCAGCGGCACGCCAAGCTCATGCGCCTGCTGGCGAAGCGTAGACTGATCAAGATAGGGGTGGATCTCGACCTGGTTTGTGGCAATCGGTGCCTCGCTTATCTCGACCGCGCGGGCAAGCTGGGTGGCATTATAGTTGCTGACGCCGATATGGCGCGTCCAACCACGTGCGCGGGCTTCATTCAATAGCTCAATCTGGCGCTCAATCGGCATACCGTGACCGGGCCAATGTACCAACAGCAAATCGACCGTATCCAGCTTAAGCCTTTCGAGGCTTTCCTGAACCGAAGGCAGAAAACGCGCTTCAGAGAAATGGCTATTCATCACCTTGGTGGTGACGAACACCGCATCGCGATCCATGCCGATGTCGCGAAGGGTGCGGCCGAGCGCGGCCTCGTTGCCGTAAAGCTGGGCCGTATCGAAAGCACGAAAACCTGCCTGCCAGGCAGCGGGGATCAGCTGGGCAACCTGTTGATCGTCCAACTCATCAAGACCAAAGCCAATCGGGGGAAGTAAGCTATTCATCCAGCCGCTCCTGTGCGTTTATATATCCCTTTTCCGGGCAGATTATCTCGATCATGCGCTCGCTCAAGGTCCAGTTCAGGGCCCAGTGGCACGACAAGCGCCGGGTTGAGGGCAGTATTAGTGTAGTAACCGATCTTGATATGCTCGAGGTTGACCGTCTCGCTCACCCCCGGCCATTGATAGAGTTCGCGCAGATAGTTCGCCAAGTGCGGGTAGTCTTCGATGCGGCGAATGTTGCACTTGAAGGCACCATGGTAGGCCGCATCAAAACGCACCAGCGTGACGAAGAGTCGCCAGTCGGCCTCAGTCAGAAAGACGCCTGCTAGATAGCGATGTGAGGCCAAGTGCGCTTCAACGCGATCAAGCGCTTGAAACACCTCACTAACAGCGGCGTCATAGGCTGCCTGATCCTTAGCGAAACCGGCGCGATAGACGCCATTGTTGAGCCTCGGGTAGATAAACTCGTTCCAGGCATCAATCTTGGTGCGCAGCGGTTCGGGGTAGAAGTCGAGGTCATTGCCCGTGATCTCATCAAAGGCGCTATTAAAGATCCGGATGATATCCGCCGACTCGTTGTTGACGATCTGCCCCTGAGCGCGATCCCATAGCACCGGCACCGACACCTTGCCGGTATAGTGGGAGTCACTCGCTGTGTAGAGCTGATGGTGGCGTTGAACCTCGCCCAAGTGCGGTCCGGCATCCTGAGGGATAGCATAACTCCAGCCCTCTTCTCCCAGCGCCGCATCGGCGATAGAGAGCGGAATCAGGTCTTCTAACCCCTTGAGCTTGCGCAAGATCAATGTGCGTGAAGCCCATGGGCAACAATAAGCAACGAAGAGTTGATAGCGCCCCGGCTCGGCGGGCAGCGCAGTGCTGTCCTTCCCCTCTGCTTCGCTGTGCGGCATGAGCCAACGCCGAAACCGAGTAGGTTCCCGCTCAAAGGCGCCTCCTTTGATCTCGCTGCCGGCAATCTCGCCCTTCACCCATTGGCCGTTGATAAGACCTGGCATAACGCTCTCCCAAAAACTAGATGGCGGCTGGGCCGCATCGACAATCACCCAAGCACTTTGACTAGGCCATGTGAATAGTGTGAAGTAGTTTCCATATAGACGTAAGACACCAGAAGGGGAACCCATGGTTGATGAATTGGAAACTATCGGTGGGGCGCTAGAAGACATTCGCGCGTTCTGCGCGGTAGCGGAGTTTGGAACGGTCTCGGCCGCGGCGAGACAGCTGGGCGAGACCAAGGGAAGTATCAGTCGTCGACTATCACGGCTGGAACATCGGCTGGGTGCGGCCTTGTTGGCACGCACCCCTCGGGCGGTCTCTCCAACCGAGGAAGGTACCGCCTTTTATATCAAGGCGAGAGAAGCCCTGGCGTGGCTGGACGATGCCGCAGAAGGCGCACGTCAATCTCAAGACGTGCCCCAGGGGCATCTGCGTGTGACAGCCCCGGTGGATATCGGAATAGAGCTGATGCCACCCATCGTGGCGAAATTCCGGGCACTTCATCCACAGATTACCATTGAGCTTCTGGTGACAGACACGCCGCTGGACCTCGCCGCCAACCGCATCGATCTGGCCCTGAGAGCGCGAGACGGAAACCTACCCGACATGGTTTATCGCGCCTCATCGGTGGCCCCATTACGCGTGGGGCTTTATGCCGCCCCGGACTATCTCGAGGCGAACGGATGGTCTGGGGATACCCCCGCCGCGCTTGCCGAGCAACATTTTGTCATCTCACGTGAATTCACAGGGGCCGCACAACTGGTGCTGACCGATCACCGAGGCCGCACACAGGAGGTGGTGATCCGTCCGAGCATTCGTACCAGTGACTATGCCAGCGTATTGCGCTTGGCGATAGCAGGTGCCGGGATCGGCCCTGTTCCCGACTTGGTGGCCGCCGCACACGTTGCCTCCGGCGCTCTGGCGCCGGTGCTGGCGGACTGGAGCTTATCGGGAGGCCAGCTCTATGCAATCAGCCTGAGTGGTCAGCACGCACCAGCGCGAGTACGTGTCTTCCGAGAGTTCGTCCGTACGGCGCTAAATACCGTTTAGAAAAAGTGTCAGGTTTGCGTCGCAGGGCCTGATACCGGGCCCGAGCGTTCACAATGGCACGGTGATGCGTATCCGCTCAGACCCTCCCTCTGTTCGAGAAAGGAGATCGGATGCTATCCAGGAGTTTGAAAAATGGTGGGACCAGTAGAACTTGAACCTACGACCAAGGGATTATGAGTGCAACCAAACAAACTTTGGGATCGCGCCTGCAATGCGGAAACAAAGGCTTTCAATGAGTTAGGATTTTCCATGATTACATTACTCACATGGTTTTCATCTTGTTAGCAGCCAAATGACAACCAAGCGGCGACCAGTTGGCAACCAAATCACTGCCAGCCACAGCAAAATATAGGGTCGGATAATTGATAACCAAAAATGTACTATGTACACTAAAATAACGCATTGGCTAAAGGAAGTACCCTAATGTGAGTCATGCGATTGAATTTATCGAAACCCCGACGTTCACACGCCAGATCCAGGCCATTGCCACAGACGATGAATTGAAGGAGCTACAGCGCACCCTGATTGCTCAACCCGACAAAGGTGACCTGATTCAGGGCACGGGAGGGCTGCGCAAAATACGCATGGCGTTAGGCAGCCAAGGCAAGAGCGGCGGTGCCAGGGTTATCTACTTTTTGGCAACAGCAAAGAGAATCTACCTGATACTGGCCTACCCCAAGAGCGTGAAGGACAGCTTAACGCCCGCTGAAAAGGCCGCACTGAAAACACTGACTCACCAACTGAAGGGGGAGGTTTCCAAATGAGCATCTTTGACGAGCTGCAATCTTCACTGCAGGAAGCCGTTGAGATTAAACAAGGCAAAGCGCAGGCCAATCGCGTTACACGCCACGAGGTGGCCGACGTGAAGGCCATCCGCGCCAAGCTGCATATCTCTCAAGCGGAATTTGCTGAAGCTATGGGAACCAGTGTAGACACCATCAAAAGCTGGGAAACCAAACGACGTAACCCTACAGGACTAGCGGCTAAGGTACTGGCGACGATTCAGGATAATCCCGCTTTTTTCAACGAACTTGCTTCGCATTAGGGCTTTTATACAGGACGAATGCAGCGTCAATACCTATTTAATATTCATGAAGAATATCGCTCGATACTCAAATAATGTTTGCCGTAGGCAATCTGACGATGAAACGGGCCTTTGACTCTGACCACTACCCGCACCGGAATTTGTGTGCGGCCCGCCTGATAAGCCTTTTCGGCACTGGCTGGCTCCCACTGCACTCCCAAGCGATTTAACGCCTCTTTGGCGGCTTGATCAAAGCCACCGGGCGCCGCAATCATTGGTTTACCCGTGATACGGTTTGGGCGCGCTTTAGCATATAGCCCCTTACCAATACGTACTAATCTTCCCTGCGCTTCTAATTGCCGAAAAGCACACGGCCAACTTAGTCATAACCACCCAGCGCAGCGAAATCATCACGTAGAAATACCATTCGCCGACTTTTGCGAATTTTGTCACGAATGCGTGACTCAAGTGTTTGGGTGGTCATGTAACGCCTCCAATAGCTGGACAATGACGATAGTTACTCTATACCTTCAGACTGAGGAATACAAAAACACGACATTATAGAAAAACAAAATTTAATTTTTATCTAAAAAAATCATTTAGTTATCTAACTTTTACATAAAACACAGCCGCCGCAACCTCTACACAGAACAAACTCTATTCCGAACCGCTCAAAAGCAAGCAAGGTGCTGATACAAAAATCCGCGAAAACCCGCATGTCGTTGGGCCACCAAGGCAAGAGCGGCGGCGCTCGGGGTGTTTACTTTTTGGCAACGGCAGAGAGAATCTATCTGATACAGGCCTACCCCAAGAGCGTGAAAGACAGTTTAACGCCCGCTGAAAAGGCCACATTGAAAGCACTGACCCACCAACTGAAGGAGGAGGTTTCCAAATGAGTATTTTTGACGAACTACAATCATCACTGCAGGAAGCCGTTGAGATTAAACAAGCTAAAGCGCAAGCCAGCCGTATCACACACCATGAAGTGGTCGATGTGAAGGCCATCCGGGCCAAGCTTCATGTCTCTCAGGCGGAGTTTGCCGAGGCTATGGGAACCAGTGTGGATACTATCAAAAGCTGGGAAACCAAGCGCCGTAACCCTGCTGGTCTGGCGACCAAAGTACTGGCGCACCATTCAGGATAATCCAGCCTTTTTCAATGAGCTGGCTTCGCACTAAAGCAAT
>NZ_VIFN01000021.1:0-21158 GCF_013183775.1 Halomonas hibernica | reverse complement strand
AAAATTACATAATTTTTTACTACCTCCCCCTAAAGATTTTCCCCACTGCGCCGTTAATAACTATAACGGCGATCAAAGCGCCGAACAGCGGGCCACATGGCCAGTCTTATTGAAAGGGGAATTATTCCATGTCAGTGATTAATACCAATATCACCGCGATGATCGGTCAGCAAAACGATTTGACGACTTCTATGGAACGCTTGTCCTCAGGCCTGCGCCAACCGTATGACCAGCCAAGTCACCGGTCTGTCTCAGGCCCAGCGTAACGCCAACGATGGTATCTCCGTCGCGCAGACTGCTGAAGGCGCGCTGAACCAAGTCAACGACAACCTACAGCGTGTCCGCGAGCTGACCGTTCAGGCATCTAACGGAACTAACTCAGAAGAAGACTTGCAGTCGATCCAAGATGAAATCGGTCAGCGTCTTACCGAAATTAACCGCATCTCTGAAGAAACCAGCTTCAACGGCACCAAGGTGCTTTCTGAAAATCAAGGTATTCAGATTCAGGTAGGTTCTCAAGATGGTAGCGGCACTGAAACTGTTTATTATTCAGCTGAAGTGGCAGACGACGGTACTGTTACTCAGGGCAAAGAACTCGAAGCTGATCCGCTCTGAGCTCGGTGCCGTGCAGAACCGTTTCGATTCTGCCATTACCAACTTGAGCACTACCGAAACTAACCTTACCGCTGCCCGTTCACGCATCGAAGATGCGGACTACGCAACAGAAGTTGCCAACATGACTCGCGCGCAAATCCTGCAGCAGGCCGGTACCTCCGTGCTGGGTTAATCTGAGGCTTGATGATAAAGCCCGTGCTTTATCGCTAGGCATCGTAAACCGGCTCCTTCATGGAGCCGGTTTTTTTAGGAGGGCGTGTGAAAACGAATGCGCAGACTATTTCTGCCTATGATGTTATTTATGACGTAGTGCCTAAACTTAATACCGTCGAAAAGCTAGTGGGGCACACGCTTGATGAAGCGCTCAATACCCAGGAACTGGAAAGTATCGCGCGTACCAACACGTTGAAAATGGAGTTCCAGCTGGAACTGACCATGATACGTATGAACCTGGAGCATTTGTTAAAGCGCTACCAGCAAGAGCTGAATGCCGTGGTAGAAGATAGACGTCGTGACCAGCTATTAACGCTTGACGCGTTTGAGGCAGTGGCGATTGAAAATGCTGCTCAGCTTTATCGGCGAGTGCAAGTTCATCAGAAGGCGGATTAAGCGCTTTGCAGCGTACAAGCCAAGAGAGTAAATGTGATTCCCAGTGAACATGAGCTGGAAACGCTCATCTGTGAAACCCAAGCCGAAACCTGCGGGCTAGACACAACCATGCCTGATGATTATGCCCACCTTCTTGATATCCTCGATAAAGCGATCAAGCAGCAGCACGACCACACGTTAGCGATGCTAAAAGATGACAGCTAGCGGTTAATTTTCCTTGTACTCCTCCTTTTGTCCCCACCATGCCACTAATTGCCTAGCCCGCGAAAATTGCTTTTCCCTATTATTGGTCGATACTTACCCTCTTACAAAAAAAGTGGGATATTAAAAATGAATGCGCATACGCTGGCGCTGACCTTCGCCATTGGGGCCGGGTGGTTAAGCTTTAATACGTTGGTGATCGTAGGCTATTTTTTTGTGTGTAAAAGAGAGACGCTGGGGCTGGGAGAGCGAAATAGCTTTTGGCTAAGGGTTGCGGGTAAACGTGATGAAAAATCCGCGGTTTCTCCTGCGGTTCCCCCACGCTCACAGCCTAGCCAAAAGCCTATAGAAGAACGGGTGCCCATGGACTTGCCTGAGCAAGAAGAGCCGTTCATGGAGGAGCCCATTGGCAAGCCTGAAGAGGTACCTACGCATGTATTTTACGTCATGTTCCAACAGCCGAGCATTGAGCTTAATCAGAAGGTGCAATTAGTCCTGAATAAATGGGGCGCTTACTTCGATGCAGAGTTGAAAATTTATGTGGCATTGGGCGTTACTCCACAAAACCCCTTACGTATTGCCAATGCGTATCCGCCTGGCTTGATGCCTACAGAAGAGGTGTTCCAACAAGAGGACCACCTGCTGGGCGGGGTCAGCATTATCCTCAATAAGCCCAAGCGCAAACGTGGCTTTGACAAGGTACAATTGGGCAAAATGGTGGAATTGAGTGAAGAACTTGCCGCGTTAGGTGGGGCCTTGCTTGATGAAGAGCGCCAACCAGCCTCGCGTAAAACCTTCAGGGATATTACTGGCAGTTAATGCCCATTATGACTGCGCTATTAAGCGTGGTGGTAATTTGTAGCTACCTTTCTATTAGCGCCTGCTATCAAGCACATAGCGTAGGTTAGTTTCGCTGGCTGAACTCTAATAACCTTAATGAATAAAAACTATTTTTAATATTCTTTTTTGTGTTTATGATGTGCATATAACGGCTACGCTGCCTTTGCGCCTGCCACGCCTACACTCTGCAACAGGCAAATGATCTTTGCCGATGAGGATGCTTCTGATGACTCGATCACGTCGTTTAAACACGTTAGTCGCCGCGCTTACCTTAAGTGTGGCAGGTGGTTTTGCTGCGGTTCAGGCCCAGGCAGATACGCTGCGAGTGGGCATGTCGGGCGGCTATTTCCCGTTTACCTTTGTGGAGCGCGACGAACTCAAGGGCTTTGAGGTCGATGTCATGAACGCGGTGGGGGAAGTTACCGGTGATGATGTCGAGTTTGTAACGGCGAGTTTTTCGGGACTAGCAGGTATGTTGGATTCTGGCCGCATCGACACTATTGCCAACCAGATAACGATAACGCCGGAGCGTGAAGCCAAGTATGTATTTACGGCGCCCTATGTGTATGACGGTGCGCAGGTCGTTGTCCGGAAGGGTAACGATGCTATTAACGGCGTTGAGGATCTTTCCGGTAAATCGGTTGCGGTTAACCTGGGCTCCAACTACGAGCAGTTGTTGCGCGAGCTGCCGAACGCCGACGAAATTGATATCCGCACCTACGAATCCAACGTAGAGCAGGACGTAGCATTGGGGCGCACCAATGCCTTTATTATGGACCGCGTTAGTGCGACTCAGGTGATTAAGGAGCGCGGTTTGCCGTTGGAGTTGGCGGGCCAACCCTTCACGGTTATCGAGAATGCGCTGCCGTTTCGTGACAACGAGGCAGGCAATGCCCAGCGCGACCGTGTGGATGAAGCGCTAACTGAGCTTCGCGATAACGGCACGCTGCGTGAAATTTCCGAAAAATGGTTTGATACCGATATCACGCAGCAGCCGGAATAACCGCTACGCTGTAAACGGAAGCCTGTATTGAACGCGGCCGTGGGTAATCCACGGCCGTTTTGCTTAAAGCGATGCTGACATGCTGAACCTGGATTATATGTGGGGGCTGTTACCGGTCCTTTTAAGCTATGTGCCACTCACGCTTGAAATGGCAACCCTCGCCATGCTGCTGGCGCTGGTGCTTGCCTGTCTTCTGGCCGTGATTCGCGTGACCCGTGTGCCGGTGTTGAACGGCTTTTCGCTGCTGTTTATCTCGTTTTTCCGCGGTACACCGCTGTTGGTTCAGCTTTTTCTGTTCTATTACGGGTTGCCCCAACTGGTGGAGGCGTTGGTGTCGATTAACGGCATAACTGCCGCCGTGATGGGCCTGACACTGCACTTTTCCGCCTATATGGCTGAGTCTATTCGGGCGGCCATTGTGGGGATTGACCGCAGCCAGACAGAAGCGGCGCTCTCTATCGGCATGACGCAGTCGCAGCTAATGCGACGTATTATTCTCCCTCAGGCGACCCGTGTGGCGACGCCCACATTGATGAACTACTTCATTGATATCATCAAGGCGACGTCGCTGGCCTTTACGCTGGGCGTCACAGAATTGATGGGAGCCACACAAAAAGAGGCCGCCAGTAGCTTTCTTTATCTGGAGGCTTTTTTACTCGCGGCGATGATTTACTGGGTCATAGTGGAAATTCTCTCCTGGGGGCAGCGTCGCCTGGAAATTTACCTGAATAAGGCGTACCAACGATGATCTCGCTTGAGGCCGTTACCAAGCGCTTTGGTAAACAAGATGTATTCACCGACATTGATTTGTCGCTTGAGCGGGGCGAGATCATTGTCATCATTGGCCCTTCAGGCACGGGTAAGTCAACGCTATTACGCTGCATTAACTTTTTAGAACGGCCTGAATCCGGGCGTATTACCGTAGGCGATGTACGCGTGGATGCGCAGCAGGCGAGCCGTGCTGATATTTTAAAGCTGCGTCGGCGTACCGCGTTTGTCTTTCAAAACTATGGTTTGTTTGCCAACAAAACGGCGCTTGAGAACATCAGCGAGGGCATGATCGTCGTTGATAAAATCCCCAAGGAAAAGGCCCATGCACGCGCCCGAGAAATCCTTGAGCGGATTGGGCTTTCAGATAAAGCCGATGCTTACCCGGCGGCGCTTTCTGGCGGGCAGCAGCAGCGTATCGGCATTGGTCGCGCCATGGCCGCGAACGCCGATGTCATTCTGTTTGATGAGCCCACGTCATCGCTGGACCCGCAATGGGTGGAGGAAGTGCTGAGCCTGATGAAGCAACTTGCCGCCGAGCAGCAAACCATGATCATCGTTACCCACGAGATGCAGTTTGCGCGTGACGTAGCGGATCGCGTGATATTTATGGATGAAGGGCAAATTATTGAACAAGCACCGCCCGAGGAGCTGTTCACTGCCCCTAAGGACCCGCGCACGCAGCATTTTCTGCGCAAAATTCTTGCCCCAACGGGCCAGCCGCTGCCTTAACAGCATGTGGTTATTGGCAACTGCAGTCGGCAGCTTACGGCGTTGAAGCATTGCTTGTGCTTTATGTCGACATTAACCGCATATTAATGTGTTGTTTTCGTGCCCATGGTATTCTTGGTGGACATGAATAGCGCTTTTTAACGTGGTTTCTGTAGCCCAAGGGGGTGAGGTGAAACAAAGCGAAGCGATCAAACGTCTTGCCGAGTTCGACCAGCGCGAGCGCTATGTTTTTGCTGCACGAGACATGTCGAAAGTGTTTCATGATGATACGCCCCGTAGCCGAGAGGCCACACTGAAACGCCTGGTTAACGCGGGCATTCTGGAGCGCCCATCCAAGGGCGTGTATTTGTATGCGTTGTCGAAGAACAAAGGCCCGGATACCCTGGAGCTGATTGCCAAGACACTACGCAGGGGGGAATATAGTTACATCAGCCTTGAGTCTGCTCTATCAGAGTATGGCGTGATCTCCCAAATCCCGGTCGGCCGACTAACGGTGATGACCACCGGCCGTAAAGGCGAATATAAAACACCTTATGGGGTCATTGAGTTCACTCATACAAAGCGTCCGATATCGGATATTTTATCTGTTATCAAGGATCGCGGGCGCCCTTTGAAGGTTGCAACCAGGCAGGCGGCACTCCGGGATCTTAAGCGCGTTGGTCGCAACACCCACCTGGTTGATGAGGGGGATGCATATGATGATTGAGTCTGTTGATTTCAAATCCCTGGTAGATCAAGTAATGAAAGATGCAGTGTTAGGGCATATGCGGCCGGTTGTCGAAAAGGAGTTGCTGCATTACGACCTGTTGTATGCGCTGGATAAAGAAAGCATGCTCGACAGCCTGGTTTTTCAGGGCGGTACATCGCTGAGGTTGTGCTATGGAGGCAGTCGTTTCAGTGAAGTTCAGTCTTACCTGACCGCTACCTTGACGGATCAACTGATAACCGTTCAGACAGCCTTGGGCCGTGAGCAATCAGCAGAGCCATCTTTCCGGATGTAGCGATTGCTTGATGTAGCACTGTTGTAAATGTCATGGTTTCTCAGGTGTAGGCGCTTTTCAGCGGCTCACCGCTGCCCGTCGTGGGCAGCGCGGATCACTAGCCGATGAACATCGATTACATCACTGGGCTGAAAATGGTGGCAACGTTATCGCCGATGCGGCGTAACAACGAGCGATGAATGACCTGGTCGGGGACCACTTCATTGGCATCGGAAAGCCACGCGTTTTGGCGTTCTCTAATGCTTTTCGCTACGTCGGGGGAGTGCAGTAGAATATTATTCTCGAAATTAAGTTCAAGGCTGCGCCGGTCCATGTTCGCCGAGCCGACTAGCGCCACTGCTTCATCCACCACCAGTGTTTTTGCGTGCAAAAGGCCACCGCGAAACTCAAAGATCTTCACGCCAGCGGCAACAAGCTGTGCATAGTAGGCTTTGCTGATGGCACCTACCACAAAGGAGTCGTTGCGCTGGGGCAGGATGAGCGTGGTTTGAACGCCGCGCCTAGCGCAGCCAATCAGCGCCGAAAGCAGCGAGGCGTCCGGAACAAAGTACGGGTTCGAAATTACTACTTCATGCTGGGCGCAGTGCAGAAGGCTGGAAAATACATCCGACATGGCGCCTTTAGGTGACAGCGGCCCGGTGCCAAAGGCAATAGCCGCGCTGGCGCTGTTCATGGCTTCCGTGCTGGTTTCTGTGCAGGATGGCGGTACTTCCCAGGCAACATCAAGGTGCTCGTTGGATTCGATCAACCAGTTGGCCGCAAACAGCAACTGGTTTTGCATCACTACTGGCCCCTCGAAACGCAGCATGATATCTACCCACGGCGCATACTTCGCCTTGACACGAAACTCGGGGTCGGCGCAGTTCTGGCTTCCGCAGTAGGTTAGGCGGTTATCCACCACGACGATCTTGCGATGGTTTCTAAGGTCTGCGCGGTTTCCAAGCAGTGCGTCAAGCCCAAAAGAGACCTTCAGCGATACGCACAGTTGAACACCGGCGGCTTTCATTGCGGCCCAGTGCTCTGAACGGGTAAGTGCTCGCGAACCAATACCGTCCACAATGATGCGGCATGTCACGCCACGTTCAGCCGCGCGCTTAACGGCCTCTACAATCTTGAGCCCGTTGTTGTCAGTAAGCCAAATATAAAAGGAGATATGAATGCTCTCCTTGGCGGCATCGAAATCTTCCACCATCGCGTCGATCGCTGCATTGGAGTCGGCGGTTAACATGGCGGTGTTGTGGTTAGTGACGCCGCTATGCGCCAGATGCTCACAGGCGCGAAAGGCGGGCCGAAAACGGTCTGGTACATGCTCCAGAGCCGATGTTTTCCCTATGTTATAGGCTTTTACCAACCGTGTGACGGTGCCAATTGCTTTGCGTCGTGACCGGCGCGATATCCAGGGTTCGCCAAGTAGCAGGTAAGCTATGATGCCTAAACCAGGTAGAAACGAGAGAATCAATATCCATGCGGCTCGGGAGGCGGGCTCTTTGCCCTCTACCGTCAGCACGCGGATCACCAGGGCGACGTAGGCCAGCATATGAGCGGCAAACCAAAGAGAAAAATCCGACATAGTGAGTCCGTCTTTAATAGTGAAGTTGTTCGAGAGTCTGACTATCCCTGAACGCCATAGGGCCTCCATTAGTAGCCACGGGGGCCGTGCGGCTAACGCAGGCCTCAGAGATAAACAAGCTAGCGGATCGGCCGCCAAAGAACGCCGCTGCAAACACCGGTTTTTTATATTTAATAGCAATAATGTAGAAGATGCTGGGCAAAGTCCATGACGCTTCTTTTGAGAGCGTCTTGTAAACCATTCGGTTGGCCGGCTGATGCAATAAAACATTGACAACGTGTGGCAAGCAAGAATAGTGCGTGATAGACTACGCCATCCTCTCAGACAAGACCCGTGGGCGGGCAGGCAATTTGACTGCCGGTCACACTATTTGACAGAGCTTAAAGGCTTGTCGAATCAATTGGTTGTTAAGGAAAGTCGCGTTATGGGCAGCTTTTAGAGTGAACATGAGCGTGGCGAACACATAGTTAATCCGTTGCCGAATTTGCGGCAACCTTTATTCTCCAAGGAGATACCTGTGGCGAACAGCAAGCAAGCACGCAAGCGCGCCCGCCAGGCCGAGACTCGTCGCGTCCTGAAAGCCAGCCAGCGCAGCATGGTCCGCACCTATATCAAGCGTGTGATCAAAGCGATCAACACCGGCGACCACGGCAAGGCGATGGAAGAGTTCAAGGTAATGCAGCCGGTCGTTGACCGTATTGCTGATAAAGACGTGCTGTCCAAGAAGAAAGCAGCGCGCCTGAAAAGCCGTTTGAACAAGCGTATTAAGGCACTGGCGGCGTAAGCCGGCAGGCGCCATAAAAAAAACCGGCTACGGCCGGTTTTTTTGTGTCTGATGGTTTTATCTAATGACTCTATGATGGGTATTGGCCATCCGCGCCTATGGATCCAAAAATGACCTCAAACACGCCGCCGAATGAAACTTCCGCCGCGCCTGGCGCGCCGCCACGCCGTGGGCTAATGCGCTCGGGGCTGGTGGTTAGCTCCATGACCATGCTTTCTCGCGTGATGGGCCTGATCCGTGACGTGGTGGTGGCGACACTTTTGGGCGCCGGGAATGGCGCGGATGCCTTTTTTGTCGCTTTTAAAATCCCTAATTTTTTGCGTCGCCTGTTTGCTGAAGGTGCCTTTAACCAGGCCTTTGTGCCGGTGCTTTCCGAGTACTCGACCCAGCGCAGTAAGCAGGAAATTCGCGAGTTACTCAACGCCGTAGCCGGTAGTTTAACCGCACTGCTGGCTTTGATTACCGCGCTTGCGATGCTGTGCGCGCCCTGGCTTATCTGGGTGTTTGCACCCGGTTTTGGCAGTGACCCCGCCAAGCATGCCTTGACCGCCGATATGCTGCGCCTAACGTTTCCGTATTTGCTGCTGATCTCGCTCACGGCTTTTTCTGGCAGCGTGCTAAATACCTGGAACCGTTTTGCAGTGCCTGCCTTTACGCCGGTTTTGCTCAACCTGTCACTCATTGGCGCCGCGCTCTTTTTAATGCCGTTAATGGATGAGCCCGCCATGGCGCTGGCCTGGGGCGTGCTGATTGCAGGTGCTGCCCAACTGATTTTCCAGGTGCCGTTTTTAATGCGTTTGGGCTTGATGCCCACGCCTTGGCCGAACTTCGCTCATGAAGGCGTTAAGCGCATTTTAAAGCTGATGGGCCCGGCGCTGTTTGGGGTCTCGGTCTCGCAAATTAACCTGCTGCTGGATACGGTGTTGGCGTCACTGCTGGTGGCGGGCAGTGTCTCCTGGCTTTACTACTCTGACCGCTTGGTAGAGCTGCCGCTCGGCGTCTTTGGTGTGGCGATAGCAACGGTGATATTACCCGCACTTTCCAAGCGCCACGCTGAACAGTCAAAGGCGCATTTTGCCGCCATGCTCGACTGGGCGATCCGGTTAGTGCTTTTGGTAGGCTTGCCTGCCGCACTGGCGCTGGCGGTATTGGCCGAGCCGCTATTGATCACGCTATTTCACTATGGCGCAATGACCGACCACGATATTCAGATGGCCGCGATGAGCCTGCGTGCCTATGCCTTTGGCCTGGTCGCCTTTATGCTGATTAAGGTATTGGCGCCTGGTTTTTTTGCCCGCCAGGACACCAAAACGCCGGTGAAGGTGGGTATTATCGCCATGGTCGCTAATATGGTGTTCAACCTGATGTTGATTTGGCCGCTTGCCCATGCCGGGTTGGCGCTCGCCACGGCGCTGTCGGCATTTTTGAACGCGGGTATGCTGGGAGTGTTGCTGTACAGGCAGGGCGTGCTGGTTTTTCAGCCGGGCTGGGGCCGGTACGCGGTGCAACTACTGGGCGGTAGCGGTTTGATGTGTGCCGCGCTTTATATGGTGTCGCCAGAGTGGCACGCGTGGCTTGCGTTTAGCCTGTGGCAGCGTGTTGCCTGGGTGGCCGGGCTGGTAGGTTTAGGGGGCGGGATTTATGTTGTCTGGCTTACCGCGCTGGGCCTGCGGCCACGGCATTTTAAAATGCAGAGCTAAACCCTACAGCGGCAATGCGTGGCCGAACGCTTAAAAGTCACGTTGAATCGGCAGAGAGTTAGACATATATCACGGTAGGTTCGCTATAATCAGAGCTTTTTAAGCTTCACCCAAACCCAACAAGGCTTGGGAGCGGCAAATTATTAACGGCTGAGGTGCCATGCGCGTCATTCGAGGACTGCACAATCTGGTAGCGGCACAGCGTGGCTGCGTCGCTACCATTGGAAATTTTGACGGTGTGCATCGTGGCCATCAGGCAATTTTGCAGCAGTGCCGCGAGCACGCTGCGCGCCTAAACGTGCCGCTAACCGTGGTCGTGTTTGAGCCCCAGCCGCGTGAGTACTTTGCCGGTGACCAGGCACCCCCACGGCTAACGCGCTTGCGTGAAAAGGTGCGTCTGTTGGGTCAGTACGGCGCTGAACAGGTGCTGTGCCTGCCGTTTAATAATGCCCTTAGAAGCCTGACCGGGCGCGAATTTATTGATCAGGTGCTGATCGAAGGGCTGGGTGTTAAACATCTGGTCGTTGGTGATGACTTCCGTTTTGGCTGTGACCGCCAAGGCGACTTTACGCTGCTGGCAGCGGTGGGCGAAGAGCAGGGCTTTGGGGTTGAACATACCCGCACCTTTACGGTTGAGAACGAGCGGGTTTCAAGCTCACGCGTACGTACCTTGCTTGCCAGCGGTAACTTTGCCGCAGCAGCCAATCTGTTAGGGCGGGCGTATTCGCTGGATGGGCGTGTGGTGCGTGACCAGCAGCTTGGCCGCACCATTGGTGTGCCCACGGCGAACCTGCCCCTGTTGCCTCAGCCCTTAACGCTGCGCGGTGTCTATGCCGTTGGGGTGACGCTTGAAAACGGCCAGCGCTATCACGGTATTGCTAACGTCGGCTTTCGGCCGACGGTTGGCTCCATGCGGCCCACACTGGAAGTCAACCTGTTTGATTTTGACGGTGATCTCTACGACAAACGCATGACGGTATTTCCCTGTGCGCGGCTTCGTGGGGAAGTGAAATTCGACAACTTTGATGCGCTAAAAGCGCAAATTGAGCGCGACCAGGCCCAGGCACATCGCTACTTTGCGACGGCCGTCACTGGTTGTCATAACGCGCTGCCGCTAGCCTCGGCCCCGCTTGGGCGTGAGGCTATGGCCTCCAAGGCTCAGGCCTCCCAGACTCAGGTTTCCAAGACAATTTCTTCTGATCCTTCTTCGGCGGATGACGCTGCCGATGCTAACAACGGCTGACCGAACCATGGACTATAAGCACACGCTAAACTTGCCTGAAACCGACTTTCCTATGCGTGGCATGTTGCCCAAGCAGGAGCCGGGACGCGTTTCACGCTGGCAAGATATGAACCTGTACCAGCGCCTGCGCGAAGCGCGTGCTGGCGCACCGCTGTTTGTACTGCATGATGGCCCTCCCTACGCCAACGGCAGTATCCATATTGGTCACGCCGTTAATAAAATTTTAAAAGATATTATCGTTAAATCGAAAAACCTGGCGGGCTTTGATGCGCCTTACGTGCCGGGCTGGGACTGCCATGGTCTACCCATTGAGCACAAGGTAGAAACCACGCACGGTAAGCACCTGGCGCCTGCAAAAGCGCGAGAGCTATGCCGTGAATACGCGGGCGCTCAGGTTGAAACACAGCTGGCTGATTTTGTGCGCTTGGGGATTATTGGTGACTGGAATCATCCCTA
The DNA here is from genome assembly GCF_013183775.1 of Halomonas hibernica. Classification (NCBI taxonomy): domain Bacteria; kingdom Pseudomonadati; phylum Pseudomonadota; class Gammaproteobacteria; order Oceanospirillales; family Halomonadaceae; genus Halomonas; species Halomonas hibernica. The sequence continues at coordinate 9,636 of NZ_VIFN01000021.1, read as the reverse complement.
CCGCACTATGGACTACGCCAATGAAGCAGGCGAGATTCGCGCACTGGCCGATATGGTCGAAGCGGGCTACGTCTTTAAAGGCCTGAAACCGGTTAACTGGTGCTTTGACTGTGGCTCGGCGCTGGCTGAGGCGGAAGTCGAGTATCAGGACAAGAAGTCCGACGCGATTGATGTCGCCTTCCCGGTGGAAGATGCCGATAAGCTGGCCGCTGCCTTTGGCTTGAGCGAGCTGCCCAAACCGGCGGCGGTGGTGATCTGGACCACCACGCCCTGGACGATCCCTGCCAACCAGGCGCTGAACGTTCACCCCGAATTTACCTACGCGCTGGTCGATACCGGCGAGCGCCTGCTGCTGCTAGCCGAAGAGCTGGTCGAAAGCTGCCTTGAACGCTTTGGTTTACAAGGCGAGGTCATCGCCACCACTCGCGGTGAAAAACTAGACCTGATTAACTTCCGCCACCCGTTCTATGATCGCCTGTCGCCAGTTTACCTGGCTGATTACGTCGAGTCGGAAGTGGGCAGCACCGGTATCGTTCACTCCGCGCCTTCTTACGGCCTGGATGACTTTAATACCTGCCGCGCCCACGACATGAGCTTTGACGACATGCTGAACCCGGTACAGGGCAACGGCGTGTACGTTGATGATCTGCCGTTCTTTGGCGGCCAGATGATCTGGAAAGCCAACCCCAACATCGTCGCCAAGCTTGACGAAGTGGGTGCGCTGATGGCGCATAAGCCCATCGTGCACAGCTACATGCACTGCTGGCGCCATAAAACGCCGGTCATCTACCGTGCGACAGCCCAGTGGTTTGTGGGCATGGATATTCAGGGGAAAGACGGTAAAACCCTGCGTGAGCGTGCGCTGGAAGGCATCGAGGCGACTCAGTTCACTCCCGCCTGGGGCCAGGCGCGTCTGCACAGCATGATCGCTAATCGCCCGGATTGGTGCATCTCGCGTCAGCGTAACTGGGGTGTGCCGATTCCGTTCTTCCTGCATAAGCAAACCGGCGAGCTGCATCCGCGCACCATTGAGCTGATGGAAGAAGTCGCCAAGCGCGTGCAGGAGCAAGGCATTGATGCCTGGTTCAGCCTCGACGCTGCTGAGCTGCTGGGCGCGGAAGCGGCCGAATACGACAAGACGACTGACACGCTGGATGTCTGGTTTGACTCCGGCACCACGCACCGCCATGTGCTGCGCGGCTCTCATCCGCATGGCCATGAAAGCGGCCCGCGAGCTGATTTGTATCTGGAAGGCTCTGACCAGCACCGCGGCTGGTTCCACTCGTCGCTGTTGACCGGTTCGGCAATTGACGGTCACGCGCCGTATCGTCAGCTATTGACCCACGGCTTTACCGTCGATTCGCAAGGCCGTAAGCAGTCCAAGTCGTTGGGTAATGTCATCGCGCCGCAGTCGGTGATGGACAAGCTGGGTGCCGACATTCTGCGCCTTTGGGTGGCCTCGACGGATTACTCCAATGAAATGGCCGTGTCGGATGAGATCCTCAAGCGTACAGCGGACGTGTATCGGCGTATTCGCAACACGTCGCGCTTTCTTTTGGCCAACCTGACCGGCTTTGACCCGGCGCGCGATATGGTGGCTTTTGAGGATATGATCGCCCTGGATCGCTGGGTCGTTGACCGCGCACTGCAGCTCCAGGAGCGCATTCAGAAAGCGTATGAAGAGTACCGTTTCCTGGACGTGTATCAGCAGGTGCATACCTTCTGCGCGCGCGACCTGGGTGGTTTTTATCTGGATATCATCAAGGATCGCCAGTACACCACGCAGGCTGATTCGCTGGCACGCCGCAGCTGTCAGAGTGCGCTCTATCATGTTATCGAGGCGCTTTCGCGTTGGGTCGCGCCGATTCTCTCCTTCACCGCTGAGGAGATTTACGAGCATATCCCGGGCAAGCGTGGCGACAGCGTGCTGCTGGAAACCTACTATACCGACCTGAAGCCCCTTGATGCTGACGCCGAGATGGGGCGTGAATACTGGGAAGCAGTGCTAGAGGTCAAGCAGGCGGTGAATAAGCGCTTGGAAGAAGCGCGTAGCGAAGGGGCCATCAAAGGCTCGCTGGACAGCGAAGTCACCCTTTACGTCAGCGATGAACTCAATGTGTTGCTGTCACAACTGGGCGACGAGTTACGCTTTGTGCTGATTACCTCGGAAGCGACCCTCAAGCCGCTAGCGGATGCCGAGGCATCTGCCTACAGCGAGCTAGAAGGGCTCAAAGTAGCGGTGGTCGTCAGTGCGTTTGAGAAGTGCGAACGCAGCTGGGAGCGTCGCCCTGACGTAGGCACGCATCCTGAGCATCCCACGCTGTGCAAGCGCTCGATTCTTAACCTGCCGGATGGCCCGGGTGAGGTGCGTCATTATGCCTGAGTCGGTCTCGTCCAACGCGCGGCCGCCCATGCGCCAGCCGCTGCGCTGGCTGTGGCTGGCCGTTGCCGTGATTGTGCTGGATTTAGCCACCAAGGCGATTGCCAGCAGCCAGCTGGGGTATCTGCAGCCGGTAGAAGTGCTGCCGTTTTTTAACTTCACCTTAATGCATAACACGGGGGCGGCCTTTAGCTTTTTGGCTTCCCACCCTGGCTGGCAGCGCTGGTTTTTTGCGGTCATCGCGATTGGTGCGAGCGTGGGCTTAACCATCTGGCTTTCGCGGGTCAGGGCCGATGAAAAGCTGCTGGCCATTTCGCTGCCGCTGATTATCGGTGGGGCGCTTGGGAATCTCTATGACCGCCTGGTACATGGCTATGTGGTCGATTTTTTATCGTTTCATGTGGCCGGTTGGTACTATCCCGCCTTTAACGTGGCAGACATCGGGATTACTCTGGGGGCCATTGGGTTGATTTGGGAGTCAGTGATGGGTGACCGGCGACGTAAAAAAGCCCACTCAACGAAGTAACCCGCGACCTCTAACTCGGTTAGCATTAATCAGGCCTTGGTGGCAGTATGCCAGGGCCTTACCACATAGCGAGCAGTGTAATGAGTGATTACCTGATTGATGAGGGGATGGAAGTGACCCTGCACTTCACCCTGAAACTTGAAGATGGCACGGTAGTGGATTCTACCAAAGAGAAGGCTCCGGCCACCTTTCAGTACGGTGACGGCAATTTGCCACCCGGCTTTGAGCACCCGATTAAAGGCATGACAACGGGCGAGACAGGTACTTTTCAGGTCTCTCCCGAGCATGCCTTTGGGCAGCACAATCCGCAAAATATCCAGACGTTAAAGCGCGCTGATTTTGGCGATGAAACGCCTGAAATTGGTATGGTGATGTCGTTTGCCGATAAAGCGGGAACGGAATTGCCTGGTGTGGTCAAAACCATTGAAGGCGACCGCGTTGAGGTGGATTTTAATCATCCGCTGGCGGGGCGCACGTTAACCTTTGAGGTTGACGTACTGGATGTAAAACCGGTTACAACGCACTAGTCTTTAGCATTGGCTTTAGCATTAGCCGGGTTCTTATTCACTAAACGGTGCGGTAACGCATCAAGGCACTACTATGCAATCGACGCAAGCACAGCCCATACAGATCAAATTGGCCAATCCGCGTGGTTTTTGTGCCGGCGTGGATCGCGCTATAGATATCGTCAACCGTGCACTGGATGTGTTCGGGCCGCCTATCTATGTGCGCCATGAAGTTGTCCACAACCGCTTTGTGGTGGAAACGCTGCGCGAGCGTGGGGCTGTCTTCGTGGAAGAGCTCGACGAAGTGCCGGATGACGTGATCGTTATTTTCTCTGCGCATGGCGTGTCTCAAGCCGTACAGTCCGATGCTGAGCGGCGTGGGCTGAAAGTGTTTGATGCCACTTGCCCGCTGGTCACCAAGGTGCATTTGGAAGTCTTGCGCTACGCCAAGCGGGGGCACGAGTGCGTGCTGATCGGGCACGCAGGCCATCCCGAAGTAGAAGGCACCATGGGGCGCTATGACACGGCGCATGGCGGCCGCATCTATCTAGTCGAAGATGAGCAGGACGTTGCCAGCCTGGAGGTCAAGGATCCTTCCAGCCTTGCCTTTGTGACCCAAACGACGCTGTCGATGGATGACACGGCCAAAGTGATTGATGCGCTGCGCGAGAGGTTTCCCGAGATCAGTGGGCCGCGTAAAGATGATATTTGCTATGCCACGCAAAACCGCCAGGATGCGGTGCGTGAACTGGCCGCGGACAGTGATCTAGTGCTTGTGGTGGGCAGCCCCAATAGCTCCAATTCCAACCGTCTGCGCGAGCTTTCCGAGCGTATGGGAACACCGGCGTACCTGATAGATAATGCCGACCAGATTGAGCCAACGTGGCTTGAAAACGTCGGCCGCATCGGCGTAACGGCGGGTGCCAGTGCCCCGGAAGTGCTGGTGAAAGGCGTAATTGGCAAGCTTCAGTCATTGGGTGCTTCCATGCCGGAAGAGCTAAAAGGCCGCGAGGAGAGCATTACGTTCTCCATGCCCAAAGAGCTGCGTGAGCAGGTAATCGTCAGCAGCTGATGCACTGCGTATGCGGTGGCTGATGCAGGAGCATCACGTGAGGTTTTCGCTTTATCCTTACTCTGTTCGCGCAGGCCGCTCGATAGAGCGTCAGCGCGGTTTTACGCTTCTTGAGCTTGTGGTGGTGATGGGCATTCTCGGCCTTATCGCTGGCATGGCTTACCCTGCCTACTCCCGCTACCTACAAACATCCCTGCGCACGGATGCGCATGCGGGGTTAAGGCAGGCGGCGGCTGAGCTAGCGCGCTGTCACGCCCGAACCTATTCCTACCAAGAGTGTGAGGTGTCCCGCTTGTCACCAAGCGGGCATTATCGCATTGCCTATTCTGAACGCCAGGACGGTCGCTATGTGCTAAGCGCGTCGACTGAGCGAAAAGATGGCTGTGGCCAGGCCATAACGCTCAGTAGTCAAGGTGAACGCCTGCCCGAGACGTGCTGGTAAGTGCGGCGCCAAGAGGGGGTTACCCTGGTGGAGGTGTTAATTGCCTTGGCCTTGCTGGCGTTTGGGCTGATCGGCATCGCCGCCATTCAGCTAACGTCGCTGCAAAGTGCCGCTTCGGGCTACCAATACTCCGTGGCAAGTGTGGCAGCTCTGGATGCACAGGAGCGTGCCTGGGCGCAGCTGGCGGCGAAACAAAACTGCCGACACCTCACGGCGGGGCTGGAGAGTGACTGGCAGGCCGAGTGGTTTACGCCTTCACAAGCACCGCTTAACGGTGCAACGGGCACGGTTGATAGCGCTTTTGTATCCGGAGGTTGCCAATTGACCGTCTCCATTACGATGCGTGCACGGTCTTCCAATCAAGCGGCTGACCATTTTGACTACGTGTTTACCTTACCCTTTATTGAAGCGCGCTATGCTGGCGAGGCGCCTAATGCTCAATAAGCGCCAAGGAGGATTTACACTGGTTGAAATGATGGTCGCGATGGTGATCGGCGCCATTATTATTTTGGGTGCAGGCCAGCTTTTGTTAACCACCGTGACGACCTTTCAGCGCGTCGAGGCTATCAGTCGCGAGCAGGAAGCGCTTGTTTTTGCCGTTCAATCGCTCACCCGGGACATTCGTAAAGGCCAAGCAGGTCAATATGAGATCAATGACTCGCTGGTCGATGCGACCACCTGTGCGTTACGTCATAACAGCCAGCCCTTGATAGAAGGGCTTTATAAAGGCAGTCATGCATGCGACTCGCTTAGCCTGTTTGAGAAAGACGCCGGTGGTATAGCAGGGCTTTATCGGATAACGCTCCAATTTGCGGGCGAGCGCCAAACACCGTTTGTATGGCATGTGATGCAGCGTGATCACGTTATTACGCGTCGTACACCTCTTCCCGCCACGGAGGGCAGCCCATGAAGCATCAGCAGGGGGCTGCGCTGGTGATCGTCATGGCGCTTCTTTCTGCCGCGCTGCTGCTGGGCGTGGCGAGTATGCGGACGGCGTTAGTTGATGAGCACTTGGCGGGTAATTTTCGGGTTGCCGTTCAGGCCCAAATGCTGGACGAGAGTCTGCTGGCTGTCTTGTCGGACCGCCAGTATGCAGCATCGCGGGATGCCTTCTTGAACCGTTTACTAACGTATCCACCCGCCTTCAATATCGGCGATAAGCGACAGTTGCAAAGCGATGATAGTCAGGCGTTGTTACCACGCCAGGCGCTCAACGCACTGCTTGAGGCATTGCCAATAGCGCAAGCCGAGGGCCAAAGGCGGTTACTTGATGACCTCATCATTGATATTGAACGGCTGGCGGATCAGCGCGTTGCCATCACGGCCAGAAGCGGTGGTACGTCTGCCAGTACGCACGCTGTTTTTGTGAGGCAAAGCCCGGAAGCAGCAACGTGGCGGCTGGCAGGATTACGCTGATGGCATTCGCCACGCGTAAATCTGCGCGTTATGATAGGCCTATTTGCCCAAGAGCCTAAACACAATGAGTCAAACTGCTAAAACCCGCGTCTTAACCGGTATTACGACGACCGGTACACCGCACTTAGGCAACTACGTTGGTGCGATTAAACCGGCCATAGAAGCAAGCCAGGACCCCAATGTACAGTCGTTCTATTTTTTGGCGGATTACCACGCCCTGATCAAGTGCCAGGACCCTGCGCGCGTGCAAGCGTCACGCTTGGAAATTGCCGCTACCTGGCTGGCGCTTGGGCTGGATACCGACAACGCCATTTTTTACCGCCAGTCTGATTTGATTGAAGTTCAAGAACTCTCGTGGATGCTTTCCTGCGTGTGTGCCAAAGGCCTGATGAACCGCGCCCACGCTTACAAAGCCGCCGTGGCTGAGAACGAAGAAGCAGGCGACCAGGATGCGGACAAAGGCATCACCATGGGGCTTTTTGGTTATCCGGTATTGATGGCTGCCGATATCCTGATGTTCAACGCCAAAAAGGTGCCGGTAGGGCGCGACCAGATTCAGCATATCGAAATGGCACGTGATATGGCCGGGCGGTTCAACCACCTTTATAAAGGGCAGTACTTTACGCTACCCGAAGCGGTGGTAAGTGAGACAGGCGAGGTGTTGAAAGGACTGGACGGTCGCAAAATGTCCAAAAGCTATAACAATACCATCCCGCTGTTTTCGCCCGAGAAAAAGCTTCAAAAGCTGGTGCGTAAAATCAAGACCAACTCGCTTGAGCCCGGCGAACCGAAGGACCCGGATACCTGCACCCTGTTCCAGATATACGCGGCATTTGCCAATGAGAGCGAAACGTCTGCTCTGCGTGAACAGTACGCCGCCGGTATCGGCTGGGGCGATGCTAAAAACCAGGTATTTGAGTATCTCAATACATACCTGAGCGAACCCCGCGAGCGCTACAATGCGCTAATGGATGACCCTGCCCATATTGAAGCGGTGCTGCAAAAAGGCGCTCAGCGTGCTCGGGAGGAGGCTGCGATAACCATGGATAAACTGCGCTCAGCGGTCGGCCTTGGGCGTTTTGTCTGATGGATGATTACGCACTTTATAGTGAGAAAAAGCCAGCCTCAAAGAGGCTGGCTAGCGGTTTTCAATGACTGCCCAACTGTATTACTTCACTACCGGGCAACGCTCGCGGCGCAGTGACTTCATTAGTGTGTCATCGACGTCCAGGTGGCCTTGAACAATGCTGGCGGGTGTCAGTGCCAGCCATTGGTTCAGTGAAACATCGCGGTAGTCGCCCTTGTTGAATACGTTGAGAACATACACTGGCTCGTCACCGATGTTCTCAATGTAGTGGGCCAGGTTCTTCGGCACATAGCTGACGTCGCCGGGGCCGTAGTTAAAAGTACGTGCATTGCTGACGGCGTTGAACACGGTCATGCGCGCCTGGCCAGACAGGTAGTACTGAATTTCATCAGCATCCGGGTGCCAGTGAATTTCTCGCATACCGCCGGGCTCAAGCTTAATCATCAACATCGCCATGGTCGTGACGTCGAAACTTTTCGAATCGATGATTTTGGTCGCGCCGCCTTGCCATGTGTTCTCAGGAATATCACCTCCCCGGAATACATATTTGCCTGTCATGTTACCAGCGCCGAGCTCTTCGCGAACCTGCTCAATGGGCGCTGGCTGTGGCTGACGGAAAATATACTTTTCAGAAGGCGGGATGTTGTCGAAGGCACTTTCCGGAACACCGAAGTTCTTGGCCAGCACCTCTTTCGGCATATGCGCGAAGAGCTCTGTGACGAGCAGTGTCTCGTTTTCGGAGAAGTTACCGTCATTGAAGATCAGAACGAATTCGGTGCCTTCTTCAAGACCCTGAATGGCATGTGGAACGCCTGCGGGGGCAAACCAGAGGTCACCTGGCCCGAGGTCTTCAACCAGCGTCTGGCGGTTTTCGTCAACCAGATAGAAACGCACGCGGCCTTCCGTTACGTAGGCCCATTCGGCTTCTTTATGCCAATGGAGTTCACGAATAACACCAGGGCCAAGACGCATATTAACGATAGCGAGCTCTTCCAAAGCCGGGCACTCGCGCAGCGTCACTTCCCGCGCCCAGCCGCCGTCTTCAAGACGGTTATGAGCCATGGCGAACGGAAACTTCAGGTTCGGGATCCCGCCATTGTCGGTTTCTGGAGGCAGGAAGATATCTGGATTCATTTTGTCCAGAACAACATTACGTGGGCCTGTGTCGTCAGCGCCCTGGGTTCCGCGAATGGGCTGAGGTGCGTCTTTATCAGCCATGGCTTTGCTCCTGTATTTACCTACAACGTATTGGTCAATGTAGCTATTGTTACAGTTGAAGTGGATAACAGCCGGATGATGCTATATTGGTCGCCTGAAAAGAGGGATCAGGCAAAGTTGCCGCCAGGTAGCGTATCAACACGCTGATGCCTGTCGTGATCTCGCCACACGATGACGATTAAAATTAAAGCGATTAAAGCCGGTAGAATCAGAGCGCCCGCTGTAACGAACCTGTCAATAAAGAAACCAATCGCGCCACCGCCCGCAAACCCGAGCAGAACGAGGAAGAAAATACCAGCCCACATTAAATTTGGCTCACCGTTAATGCCCTTTTTATTAAAGAAAGACTGAATCAGGAAGTTAAAGGCCATTTGGACAACGAAGGTGACCGCCACGTTGCCATACAGCATGCCATGGCTTTTATGGAACGCATTACCCTGCATACCTGCAATAAAGCTTACGGTATAGGCAATCATTAGCACATTGTGTTCACCTTTCCAGACAAGCCATATCAATACGGCAAGTATCAGAAATTCGAGAAATAGAATGGCGCGGGTAACGATTCTGTGATGGCTTAGCAGATTGGTCATAATGGCACCACAAATAGCCGAGCCAATACCAAACGCAATAACGGAAAGAAAGGGAGCCATGAATTTATCCCAGTTTCCCTGGATAAGCCAATAACCGATTTGTACAACATTACCTGACTGAACCGTTGCAAAGGTCTCTGCATTTGCGAACGTCCATGCGTTCATTGAGCCCGCCATGAACGCAAGCAGGAAGCCAACGAGAGGAAGCTCCATTAAGGGGAAGCGTATTGCCTCGGGGTGGTCTGGGAGTGGTGTGTGTGATGCTGTGTTAGACATTCAGATATCTCCTTTGCACGCTATAAGCTGTTGTAATAAGGGGACAAAGGCTGAAAACTTATGTAGCAAGAATACGGCATTAGTGTAAGTGGTTACGCAAAAGTTATTGAGTAATCAGTGCCG
>NZ_VIFN01000020.1:0-23015 GCF_013183775.1 Halomonas hibernica | reverse complement strand
TGCCGGTTTGGCAAGGCCTTTTTAAAGATAGTTTCAAAAAGTTCAGTTAAAAAGCTCAGCTTTTAGGTTTTGCCTTGCGCATAAGCGCATACGCCGGGCCTGAGAGCACATAGGCACCAAACAGCAAGAGCAGCATTACGGACGGTTCAACCGAAATCATGACAAACCCCAATACAACGGCCAGCAACACTACAAAGGGTACGGGCTTTCTAAAGTCGAGATCTTTGAAGCTGTAATAGCGGATGTTGCTGACCATCAGAATACCGGCGGCCGCCACAACAACCAACATCAGCAGCTTGAAGCCAAACGCATCCGCATCAAAGCTGTGGAAGGTCCAAACACACGCAGCCACCAGTGCTGCCGCTGATGGACTAGGAAGGCCGATAAACCACTTCTTATCAACACTTCCGTTTTGTACATTAAAGCGTGCCAAGCGAAGTGCCGCGCAGGCGACATAGAGAAACGCGACCACCCAGCCGGTCTTCCCGATATCCTGCAAAATCCAGGTGAACGCGACAAGCGCAGGCGCCATACCAAAGGAAATCATATCGGCCAGACTATCGTACTCAGCCCCAAATTCGCTTTGCGTATTGGTCATACGCGCAACGCGGCCATCCAGTCCATCCAGCACCATAGCAATGAAAATAGCGACTGCAGCCGATGTAAAATCACCGTTAATACCGGCGACAACGGCAAAGAAGCCTGAAAACAGAGCGGACGTAGTAAACAGATTGGGCAGTAAGTAGATTCCCTTGCGGCGAACTTTCTTGCCATCCTCTACCGCATCTTCGACGATCTCTGTGTCGCGTAGAAAGGCGGCAGCTAAATCCTCATTGTCGACCTTTTGAGTCTGGTCGTGGTTTTCGGGCTGGGGTGTACTGGCCTGCTCTTGATCGCGAGCGTCCTGAATCATAGGTGTCATCCGTTTAATAAAAAGCCACAAATAGTGAACACTTTCATTCTACACGGTGAGCTTTAGTCAGCCAGTCAATTACCGCACGTAGACAAAAATGCATGACGGCTAGCCCTATAAAACAAACGGGGTGCGCCAAAGCGCACCCCGTCACCAAGTTAATAAGCACCTACTGCTTGAAAACACTAACCCTGAATTTGCCGACCAACTGACCGTGATCCAGAGCATCATGCAGTTTAGGGCCTATCTGGCAATTTCATCTGCAGTGACTTTTGGTCTTAAACCAGGAAAAGGTCACCATTTGTATCGTGACAACCGCGTAAACGAGGTTTCAGAAAACCATTATTAAGTCATTACGTTGTTATAGTAGCGTGTCAGCGCTGATGGCCACCGCGCCGTCTAGTGCAGCGCTGGTAAAGCGTCAAGCAACTTTACGACACACGCATCTTTGCGTAAAACGCTGTATTTGCAACAAACTATTTCACATATTGAAATGACGGTACTGGCATGGATTTTCGCTTACTGAAGCACTTTGTCACGCTTTCTGACACGCTCCATTTTGGCCGCGCCAGCGAGTTGAGCCACATTAGCCCCTCGACGCTTAGCCGCTCTATTCAGCAGTTGGAGGAAGAGTTGGCCACTCGGCTGTTCGAGCGTGACAACCGCCATGTCGCACTGACTCCCCAAGGGCTCAGTTTTCAGCACTACGCACGCGAAACGTTAGAACAGTGGGAAATGACCAAGCGTCGCCTGGCCAATGAAGCGACCATGCTGAGCGGTGAGATCAGCATCTACTGCTCAGTAACTGCCAGTTACAGCTTTCTGTATGAGCTATTAAGCGATGTACGAACACGTCATCCCGGTATTGAGTTAAAGCTGCATACCGGTGATCCGGCGAATGCCATGAAAAGAGTAATGGAGGGTGACGATGATATGGCGATTACGCCGCGCCCCCGCATTCCCCCTAATGCGCTGGCGTTTAAGTCATTAACACGTTCACCGCTGGTGTTTATTGCGCCTAACGAACCGTGCGATTGGCTACCCAGCTTCCCTGAAAGCTCCACGGCAGCGCAGTGGCAGCAAGTGCCCATGATACTTTCTGAAGCAGGCTTATCGCGGGAGTACGCCAACACCTGGTTTAAAGCAATGGGTATCACGCCTCGAATCTACGCCCAGGTGGCCGGGCACGAAGCGATTGTTAGTATGGTGGGGCTGGGCTTTGGCGTAGGCGTGGTTCCCAAAATCGTGTTGGATAACAGCCCGCTTGCCAACCGCGTCCGCATGTTAAACGTAAAACCTGAGCTGCCCCACTATGACGTGGGCCTTTGCGTTCTAAATCGGCGTTTAAAAAATCCGCTTATTGAGGCGCTTTGGTCTGCGATTAGCGAACGCTAATCGATTATAAAAAGCACCGCCTCGGCGAGACGGTGCTTTTGAGTCGAGCAATACGGCTTGGCTAAACGTGCAGTGATCAGGTAATTAAATCGATAGCACCTTGTCACCACGCGCAATACCAGAAACGCCGGTACGCGCCACTTCAAGAATTCCTACTGGTGCCATGGCCTGCAGAAAAGCGTCCAACTTGGCGGCATCACCGGTAATCTGCACGGTATATAGATTAGGTGTGACATCGACGATCTGCGCCCGAAAAATATCCACGGTACGCTTCACTTCATCGCGGGCAGCCCCCAATGCCTTTACCTTCACCATCATCAGTTCACGCTCGATGTGGTTGCCTTCGGTCAAGTCAACCAGCTTCACCACATCAATCAGCTTGTTGAGGTGCTTGGTGATCTGCTCAATGACACGATCATCGCCAACCGTGGTCACCGTCAACCGCGAAAGCGACGCATCTTCCGTAGGCGCTACGTTAAGCGTTTCAATGTTGAAGTTACGCTGGGAAAACAGGCCGACCACACGTGACAGCGCACCCGGTTCGTTTTCCAACAGAATCGAGATGATATGTCGCATCAGGTACGCTCCGTTTTAGACAGCAGCATGTCGCGCATGGAGCCTAACGGCACCTGCATCGGGTAGACGTGCTCGAAAGGATCCACCTTCACGTCAAGGAACACCAGTTCGTGCTTGTCGGCAAATGCACGCTCAAGCGCCGGTTCAAGCTCATCCTGAGTAGTGACGGTAATCGCGGTAAACCCATAAGCCTCAATCAACAGATGGAAATCAGGCAGTGATTCCATATAAGAGTGCGCATGACGTGACTTGTAGTTCAGGTCCTGCCACTGACGCACCATGCCTAGCGAGGCATTGTTCAGATTGAGAATTTTGACCCCTACGCCGTACTGCTTACAGGTAGAGAGCTCCTGCATCATCATCTGGAAGCTGCCCTCCCCGGTGACACACACGACGTCGTCGTCCGGGTAGTTCTGCTTGATACCCATGGCGGCCGGGAAGCCAAAGCCCATGGTGCCAAGACCGCCTGAGGTAATCAGCCGGTTGGGCTTATCAAACTTGTAGTACTGAGCCGCAAACATCTGGTGCTGACCTACGTCGGTCGTGACAAATGCTTCACCGCGCGTTATCCGGCACAGCGCTTCAACAACTTCCTGCGACTTTAACGCTTCACCTGGCTTGGACGGTTCGTAAAGCTTGCCTTTACGCTCGGCACGCCAGCCGTCGATCTTTTCCCACCATTCAGCAAGTGCTTCAGGATGCGCAATGGGATGGCCCTGAACCAGGCTAATCATCTCATTAATAACGCTAGCGGCAGGTCCTACGATAGGCACATCAGCACGCACAGTTTTAGAGATAGAGCTAGGATCAACATCGACGTGAATAATTTTCGCCGTGGGGCAGAACTTCGACGTGTTGTTGGTAACCCGGTCATCAAAGCGTGCGCCAATAGCGATAATCAAATCAGCATGGTGCATGGCCATGTTGGACTCATAAGAGCCGTGCATGCCCAGCCAGCCAAGGCTTTGACGATCGCTTTGCGGGTACGCGCCAATGCCCATCAGTGTGGTGGTAATCGGGAAACCCAGCTTTTTGACCAGATCGGTTAAGCCTTCACTGGCCTTACCGGTCACCACACCACCACCGGTATAAAACACCGGGCGCTTGGCTTTGAGCATTAGCTCAATGGCTTTTTTAATCTGCCCTGTATGGCCACGTGTCACCGGGTTATACGAGCGCAGCTTGACCTTTTTCGGGTAGATGTACTCGTAGCGCTCGGTCGGCGCGGTCATATCCTTGGGAATATCGACCACCACAGGGCCGGGGCGCCCGGTAGAAGCCAGATAAAAGGCTTTTTTAAGCACTTCCGGAATTTCAGACGGATGACGAATCGAAAAGCTGTGCTTCACGATAGGCCGGGTGACACCCACGATATCGGTTTCCTGGAAGGCGTCTTCGCCAATCAGATGGCTGGCCACTTGGCCGCACAGCACCACCATCGGAATGGAATCCATATAGGCAGTCGCAATACCGGTAACGGCATTGGTTGCACCAGGCCCTGATGTGACCAGCACCACACCTGGCTTACCCGAGGCGCGGGCGTAACCGTCGGCGGCATGCGTGGCCGCTTGTTCGTGACGCACAAGAATGTGCTTCACATCGTCCTGGCGGAACAGCGCATCATAAATATGCAGCGCCGCACCGCCGGGATAACCATAAATGTACTCAACGCCCTCATCTTTCAAGAAGCGGGCGATCATATCTGCGCCGGAAAGCAGTTCCACTGTATTTCTCCCCTGGAGGTCTCGAGTGCGATCCGCAGGACATCCTGCGGTGTCGAGTGCGGCGGTATGCCGCTGCCGGCCCATGCCGGCACCTGATGCCAAACCCTGGCATACGGCCCGGTTAGGGCCTGCACTCTCTGAGAGGCACTGATCCATGACAACATACATCAGTGGCTCTCTTTCACGGCTGATTGCCGTGTCGGGGCGTTGGCCAGGCTGAGCGGTTAGCTCAAACCCGGAAGTCCTTCGGCGGGTAAAGGCTTACGCCTACCCTTCGCGCGGTGAAAAGGGGTTACCCGTAGGTCCGCGCCCGCAAATCAGGAACAGATAAGATTCCATTAGGCTCTTGGCATGTCAACCATCAATGCCCGATGAATGTGCAAAGGAGCGATTTGAGACAAAAAAAGCCCCGCCGGCAAGGCCGAGCGGGGCATATGGTTATAACCAGGAACGTCTGATTATCAGTGAGCAGTTAGCTATTAAACGCAAGCTTACCGTCCGAGGCACTCACCCGAATGACATCGCCGGGTGAAAACTTGCCTGCCAGCAAGTCTTGCGCCAGCGGATTCTCGATCCGGCTCTGAATAGCACGCTTGAGTGGCCGCGCGCCATAGACAGGGTCAAACCCAACAACCGCTAGTTGCGCCATAGCGTCATCGCTCACCTCAAGGCCTAAATCGTGCTCAGCCAAGCGGGCTCTCAAGCGCTCCAGTTGAATGCCTGCAATTGCCTGAATTTGCTCCTGACCCAAGGCATGGAAGACGACCACTTCATCAATCCGGTTGATCAACTCAGGGCGGAAGTGATTGCCCACCACCTCCATGACCTTGTTTTTCATGTCCTCATAGGCGCTTTCTTTATCAGCGCTGACGTCACCGCCCATGCGCTGAATAATGTCTGAGCCCATGTTAGAGGTCATCACGATCACGGTATTGCGAAAGTCCACCGTGCGGCCTTGGCCATCCGTTAACCGGCCATCTTCCAATACCTGCAGCAGAATATTGAAAACATCCGGGTGGGCCTTTTCCACCTCATCCAGCAACAGCACGGAGTAAGGTTTACGGCGCACCGCCTCGGTTAAATAGCCGCCCTTTTCGTAACCTACATAGCCGGGAGGCGCACCAATCAACCGCGCCACAGAGTGCTTCTCCATGAATTCCGACATATCGATACGCACCATGGCCTCTTCTGTGTCGAACAGGAAGTTGGCCAATGACTTGCAAAGCTCGGTTTTACCCACCCCGGTAGGCCCAAGGAACAGGAACGAACCGTTCGGCCGGTTAGGGTCGGACAACCCCGCACGTGAGCGCCGCACGGCGTTGGCAACAGCTTCAACTGCCTCATCCTGGCCAATGACCCGCTCATGCAGAGCATCTTCCATCCGCAGCAATTTATCGCGCTCGCCTTCCAGCATTTTGGACACCGGAATGCCGGTCCAGCGCGATACCACCTCTGCTATTTCCTCTTCCGTCACGTTGGAGCGCAGCAGTTGGTGCTTGGTAATATCGGCTTCACTTTCACCGCTTTCGGCAATTTTCTTTTCCAGCTCAGGGATTTGCCCGTACTGAATTTCCGACATGCGTCCCAAATCGCCCTGCCGTCGTGCCTGTTCTAGGTCAAGGCGCGCCTGCTCCAACTCTGCCTTGAACTGAGCCGAGCCTTGGATACTGGCTTTTTCTGCCTTCCAGACTTCATCCAGGTCGGCATACTCGCGCTCAAACTCATGAATCTGGTTGTTAAGCGCTTCAAGGCGTTTTTTAGTCGCCTCGTCGGTCTCTTTTTTGAGCGCTTCCCGCTCCATCTTGAGCTGGATTAAACGCCGGTCCAGGCGGTCCATTGCTTCGGGCTTGGAATCAAGCTCCATACGAATCCGCGAAGCCGCTTCATCAATCAGATCTATCGCTTTATCGGGCAACTGCCGATCAGTGATATAGCGAGTGGACAGCTTCGCCGCGGCAATAATTGCCGAGTCGGTAATATCCACGCCGTGGTGCACTTCATAACGCTCTTTTAAGCCGCGCAGAATGGCCACGGTATCTTCTTCCGTCGGCTCATCGACCAACACTTTCTGGAACCGACGCTCAAGTGCCGCGTCCTTTTCAATATATTTGCGATACTCATCCAGCGTGGTCGCGCCCACGCAGTGCAGCTCACCCCGTGCAAGCGCAGGTTTGAGCATATTGCCCGCGTCCATCGCGCCTTCCGCCTTACCGGCGCCGACCATGGTGTGCAACTCATCGATAAACAGAATGACCCGCCCCTCTTCCTGGGCAAGCTCTTTGAGAACCGACTTTAAGCGCTCTTCGAACTCACCACGGAATTTGGCACCTGCTAGCAGCGAGCCCATATCCAGCGACAGTACGCGTTTGTCTTTTAAGCCTTCCGGCACTTCACCATTAACGATACGCTGCGCCAACCCTTCAACAATCGCCGTTTTACCGACGCCAGGCTCGCCAATCAAAACCGGGTTATTTTTGGTACGGCGCTGCAATACCTGAATGGTGCGACGGATTTCATCATCACGGCCAATTACCGGGTCAAGCTTGCCATCCAGCGCGCGCTGAGTAAGGTCAAGGGTGTACTTGTTGAGCGATTCCCGCTGATCTTCAGCGTTAGGATCATCAACGCTTGCCCCTCCGCGCAGGCTATTAATCGCCGCCTCAAGGGACTTCCGGTTAACGCCCGCCTCTTTCATTAGCTTGGCAAGCGGGCCATTCATTTCCAGCGCCGCCAGCAGCACGAGTTCGCTGGCAATGAACTGGTCGCCACGCGCTTGTGCTTCACGGTCGGTCAGGTTGAATAATTTAACGAAATCCCGTGATGGCTGCACTTCGCCATCGAACTGGCTTACTTTAGGTAAGTTATCAAGCTGCTGCACTAACCCATCACGCAGACGCGAGCTTGAGCCTCCGGATTTTTCGATCAGGGCTTTAATACCCGTATCCTTGGTATCCAGTAGCGCAAGAAGAAGATGAGAAGGGTCTAACTGGTTATGGCCGCGGCCAACGGCCAAGGATTGCGCTTCAGCAATAGCGGCCTGAAGCTTGGCAGTAAACTTATCAAAACGCATAGTGAGCCTCTTGGATTAGCCCTGCGCCCGAACGCACGGCGTTTCGGAAAAACCTGCTGTTCACTTTCCTAACAAATATTAGCTTTGCAAGTTAAATGGTGCTAGTTCCGCCATTTTCAAGAGGAGTTAATGCCAACCTGGTTATTTTTTGATCCAGATCACACTGGCCATGCGCCCCGTCGTACCGCCATCACGCCGATAAGAGTAAAAACGTGATTCGCAGGCAGTACAGAAGTGCCCACCGCTAATATGTTCAACACCAAGCGCTTCCAAGCGAAACCGCGCCAGCCGGTACAAATCAGCCATATAGTGCCCCATTCGATAGGGACTATGGTCAAACGCTTCCGCAGTTTCTGGGTGTACGGCAACAAAGGCGCCATACACTTCCGGCCCAACTTCAAACTGAGCATTGGAAATAGCCGGGCCTAGCCATACGAGAATATCCTCGGGCTCGCTATTCATGGCGGCCACCGTCGCCTCTAAAACGCCTCCGGCCAGCCCCCGCCAGCCGGCGTGAGCAACGGCCACTTGCGTTCCGGCTTGATTACAAAACATCACCGGCAGGCAATCTGCGGTCAGCACGACACAGGCGTATTCATTGGAGGTGGCGACGGCAGCATCTGCCTCAGGCACGTCGGCCTGGTAACCCTGCTGAACGCGCGCGCCATGCGTTTGATTTAACCATAGCAGCGGGCGCTCATCGCCGATCTCTTTTTGCATCAAGCGGCGGCAAAGCGCCACATGCTCAGGGTTATCACCGACGTGAGAGGCGGGATTGAACGCGGCAAATTCTTCTTGGCTAGGGCCCGTTTCCCGGGTGCTCACAAAGGCCTGCACATTGTCAGGCGCAGGCCAATCCGGTATTAGTAGCGTTGGCCGTAAATCGATGGCATCACTCATTGCATGGTCTCACTGTCTTCGCGCAGGTAGTCCAACAACATTAGTAGATCATCGGGCAGATCGGCGTAAAAAGTCAGCGTTTCACCACTCACCGGGTGCACAAAGCTTAGCTCGCGGGCATGCAGTGCCTGGCGCGGGAACTCACGCAGGATCTCCTTAAGCGGCCCGGCAGCACCAGGTGGCAGCTTGGCACGTCCGCTATAGAGCGGGTCGCCAATCAATGGGTAACGGGCATGGGACATATGCACGCGAATCTGATGCGTACGCCCGGTTTCCAGCTTACAGCGAACGTGCGTATGCGCACGAAAACGCTCCACAACGCGAAAGTGGGTCACGGCAGGTTTACCAGCGTTGGTGACAGCCTGGCGTTTACGGTCTTTAGGATGACGACCAATAGGCGCATCAATGGTGCTGCCTGCCACGGGCTTACCGATCACCACCGCATCATACTGGCGCGATACGCTGCGCGCCTGCAGTTGCTCAACCAGGGCCGTTTGCGCTTGAATGGTTTTAGCCACCATCATCAAGCCAGTGGTATCTTTATCCAAGCGGTGAACAATCCCCGCGCGCGGCACTTCAGCAAGTGCCGGGTGATGATAAAGCAGCGCGTTGAGCAAGGTGCCATCACGATTGCCCGCCGCAGGATGCACCACCATATTGGTAGGTTTGTTGATCACCATTACGGCATCATCTTCATAGACAATACTCAGCGGTATGTCCTGCGCTTCAAAACGCAGATCTTCTTCAATGGTGGCCTTTAACACTAGCATTTCATCACCGTGCAGCTTCACTTTCGGCTTGGCCTGGGCGCCATCGATGGTTAGCTCACCCGCGTTGATCCATGCTTTCAGGCGCTCGCGTGAGTAATCGCTGAATAACTCCGCCGCTGCTTGATCCAACCGTGCACCTGCAAGTGTTGCGGGCACGCGCTGCATGGCTTCAACTATCCGGGGCATGACGTTATTTCCTTTGACAACACTCGACAAAACGCCACTAAGCCTGCGTTTTGCGTCGAGGTGATTTATAGTGGGCTTACTGCGACCTATTCTACCATTTCTACTTATGGCCATCGTCGCTTTTCGGTGATTGAGGCTTGTTTGCAACGAGGATGATGATGCGCGTTTTTTCTGCTGCCAACCGCTTTGGTGCCCTTGCTTTAAGTCTTGCCTTATTGGCAGGCTGCGCCAGTAATGACACGACTCCGGAAGAAGAAGATGAGTTTTCCGGAGTGCAAGAGCGTGAGCTCTACGAACTTGCTCGCACCGCGCTGGATAGCAACCGCTACCCCATTGCGATTGAGCGGCTGGAAGCGTTGGATACACGCTATCCTTTCGGCCCCCATGCTGAACAGGCGCAATTAGAGCTGGTGTACGCCTACTATGAAAACGGTGACTGGGAAGAAGCACGCGCCGCCGCCAGTCGGTTTATTCGCCTGCACCCCGACCACCCGCAGGTTGATTATGCCTACTACCTGCGCGGACTTTCTGCTTGGCAGGCGGGTCGTTTCAGCCTTGAGCGCCTTCGCTTAATTGATATTTCCAAGCGCGACATAGGCGCCTCGCGCGATGCGTATAACGACTTTCGTGAACTGATCCAGCGCTACCCACAAAGTGAATACGCCCCGGATGCGCAGCAGCGCATTATTTATTTGCGCGACTTGCTGGCCCAGCATGAACTGCATGTTGCCGACTATTACCTGCGCCGTGGGGCTTACCTGGCCGCTGTCGAGCGTGGGCGTTGGGTGATCGAAAACTACCCCGAATCCAATGCCACCCGCGACGCACTGGCCGTTATGATCGAGGGTTATCAGGGTTTGGGCATGAACGATCGCGCTCAAGAAGTCATCATCGTACTGCGTGAAAATGCTCCCGACCACGAGCAACTTCAAGGCGACCGCTTTGTACCCAAGCACTAAAATGAACGCAATGGACTGATGACAGTACGGTTTACCCTCCCAAAAAACCACGCCTCGGCGTGGTTTTTTAGTTGGCGTTACGCTAATACCTGTTAATCGCCCGGCTGCCAACCGTTAACAATCGGGTAACGGCGATCACGTCCAAAGCCGCGCGATGTGACGCGCACGCCCACCGGGGCCTGGCGGCGCTTGTACTCACAGCGGTCTACCAGCTTGACCACTTGATAGACATCTTCATGGTCATAACCCGCTGCGATGATCGCTTCAGCACTCATATCACCTTCGATATAGCACATGAGGATAGCGTCCAGCACATCGTAATCCGGTAGCGAATCGCTATCCTGCTGGTCAGGCGCAAGCTCTGCGCTGGGCGGACGCTCAATGACGCGCTCAGGAATAGCAGGAGACTGCGTATTACGCCAGCGGGCCAGGCGGTATACCCAGGTTTTATAGACATCCTTGATGGCGTTATAGCCGCCCACCATGTCGCCATACAGCGTGGCATAGCCCACCGCCATTTCACTTTTGTTGCCGGTGGTCAGTACCATCAGGCCTTTCTTATTGGAAAGTGCCATCAGCAGTACGCCCCGACAGCGCGACTGAAGGTTCTCTTCGGTGGTATCACGTTCAGTGCCCGTAAAGCTTTCCGAAAGCGTCGCCATGAAAGCATCGACCATGGACTCGATAGGCAAAACGTCGTAATGCACGCCAAGCATTTCTGCCTGAAGGGCAGCATCCTGCCGGGAGATATCCGCAGTGTAGTGGTACGGCATCATCACTGCCTGAACGCGCTGTGGGCCCAGTGCGTCTACCGCAATCGCCAAGGACAGCGCCGAGTCGATTCCGCCGGAAAGACCCAGCACCACGCCCTCAAAGCCACTTTTATTGACGTAATCACGCAGCCCCGTTACCAGCGCACAGTACAGGCTCTCTTCTGGCTCGGCATCCGGCTCAATTTCACCTGACTGCGGCTTCCAGGTAGAGGCGCTGGTTTGCAGCAGTTGCACCGGCATTAAGCCTGCCTGCCAATACGGAGCAAGCACTTTTAGCTGGCCCTGTGCATCTACACAACTGGAACCGCCGTCGAACACCAGCTCATCCTGGCCACCAATGGTATTCACATACACAATCGGGCGGCTTACATCTTGCGCGCGCAGCTCCAGCAAGCGGAGCCGTTCGTCTGGTTTATCCTGATGATAAGGGGAGGCGTTCAGGCTAATCAGCACTTCCGCCCCGGCGGCGGTGGCAGCCCGTGCAGGCGCGCCTTCCCACAGGTCCTCACAAATTAAAAGCCCGAGCTTGGCCCCCTTATGCTCATACACCAACGGCTCTGTGCCTGGGGTAAAGTAGCGCTGCTCATCGAAAACCTGGTAATTGGGTAGCGCTTGCTTGGCGTATTCGGCCTCCCACTGGCCGTTATACAGCACGCCCGCCATGTTATAGCACTTGCCTTCACGGGTCCCCGGATAGCCAATAATCACCAGCACATCGCGGGCGACCTTTTCTGCCATTTTGGCCCGCGCTTCGCGCAACCGTGCTTCCATAGAGGGGCGCAGCAATAAATCTTCCGGTGGGTAACCGGACAAAAACAGCTCAGGGAAGATAACAATATCTGCCCCATGCTCAATGCGCGCTTCGCGCACGGCTTCAATAGCGCGCGCCGCATTACCGGGAATATCCCCGACAAGCGGATCGAGTTGGGCCATTACCAGCGTTAAATCTTGCATGGGCGTTAAAATCTCTTGAGAATCCTTGGAACATTATTACCTGCGTCAATGCATTGTCCCGCAAGGACTGCCTGCTGGCAAAGCCCGCATGCGCATTGATCGTTTTCGGCTCCGTTTAGGAGGACTGGCAAGGATGAACCTTTTGATTATTCGCTTGATAATTTTCGCCGTGCTGTTTTACGCAGGCCTAAAGCTTTACGGCATGTATCGGCAGCACAAGCTCGACCGCGACGCGGAGCGCAATGCCTTGAACCGCCACGAAGGCGGCCAAATGGTGCGCTGCCGCTGGTGTGAGGTCCATGTCCCGGAAAGCGAGGCACTGCGCGACCACGAACAGTGGTTCTGCTGCAGCGCCCATCGCGACCGTTATCTTCAAGAACAACAGGATAAAAACGACGGCGCCTAACTCTTTAAACGTGCTTGCGTCGGCAAGTAGGGCGTAGGGTCAATCAACGGCATCCGATCAAGCAGCTGGTCCACCAACAAGTGGGTGGAAGCAGGCGCCAGCACGAGCCCATTGCGGTAATGCCCGGCGTTTACGTAGACGTTGGGCTGCTCTGGAAGTGCGCCAATAAACGGGATGCCATCGGGTGAGCCGGGGCGCAGGCCTGCCCAGTGATAAGCAACCGGGCAGTCCGCCAGCGCGGGAACGATACGCTCAGCGCTCTGCTTTAATGAGGCCAGCGCCTCCTCATCGGTAGCTTTATCAAATCCGGTGTCTTCCAGGGTAGAGCCGACGAGCAGCAGACCGTCGCTACGCGGAATTACATAGCGACCATCTTTCAAGACGACCCGCTGCACAAGCCCGGCAGGCGCCTGGTAGGCGATCATCTGGCCTTTCACTGGGCGTACGGGTAACGCCACGTCAAGCGTAGCCAAAAGCCCTGCACTCCAGGCACCACCACACACTACCAACCGTCCCGCCTCCACCACGCCTTGCGAGGTGTTAACGCCCACCACCTGGCCACCACGGCGTATCACGCCATGCACTTCGCACTGCTCCTGTAGCGTTACATTGGGCATGGCGAGTAATTTAGCGCGCAGCGCCTGGCCAAGTCGTGGGTTTCGCACACTGCCAAGGGTTGGCATCCACAAGGCATTTTCATGGGCAATGGCAACATCGGGTTCTTTTTGTTGCACGAAATCAGCGTTAACCTGCACCAGCGGTTTGCCTAGCTGACGCGCCCACTGCAGTGCTTTATCGTCATCATCGACATTTAAATAGAGCAATCCCTTTTGACGATACTCAGGGTCAATGCCGGTTTCTTCCAGCAAACGTAGCGCAAGCGTTGGGTAAACCCCTTCCGACCAGCGAGAAAGTTGCGAAATGGGCGGTGCGTAACGCCACGGATAGAGCGGTGATACAATGCCACCACCCGCCCAGGAGGCCTCTTTGCCACACATGCCGCGCTCAACAAGAGTGACGTGTTGACCGGCATCCGCTAACTGCAACGCGGTCAGCATGCCGATCACACCGCCGCCAATAATTAGAAAATCGCTCACAGGCATTGCCTACTCTGGCTTACTTGATGACCGGCCCAGGCCGGATACGGACAGTGAGCATAGCGAGGAGGCCGAGCAGGTCAAGTCACAGGGAAGACTGCATGACGCACAAGCACAGCGAATATCCAACCTACCTTCAAGGGTTTACGCTCATTGAGCTACTGATTGTGCTGGTTCTGGCAGGCATATTGGCGGCTTGGGGCATACCCGGCCTTCAATCACTGAGTGAGCGTACTGCGGTTACCAGCGAAGTGAACCGACTACAAACCGCACTCACGTTAGCCCGCAGTACCGCCATTACTCAGCACCGCGATATTACCTTGTGCCCCGCGACGGCTGACCGCAGCGCTTGTGCGCGTGACTGGGGGAATGAACTGATGGTGGTTAGCGCCGACAAGACCCGAGGCATCCATAAAGACGAGATAATCCGGGTGTTTCCATCCACCAACGGCGTTAACGTTAGCAAGAACGGTCATGCGCGGATCAAATACACCCCGCTCGGGCATGCCACGGGGTTTAACAGTACGTTCTCCATCTGCCCCAGCACACACAGCAGCACTGCGGGAGCGAGCCTGGTACTCAGTACGCTTGGCCGGGCTCGTATTGCAGAGCCGCCTGCCAGCTGTTAGCAGCAGGCGGCTTTCCCCTCTTGAACAACTTGATTAGGCGATACCGTCCAGATAACGCTCGGCATCCAGCGCGGCCATGCAGCCACTGCCCGCCGAAGTAATGGCCTGACGATAGATGTGATCCATCACATCGCCACACGCGAACACACCCGGCACGCTGGTGGCGGTAGCATTTCCTTCAAGCCCTGAATTCACCTTGATATAGCCGCCGTTCATGACCAGTTGGCCTTCAAACATCCCGGTGTTGGGGTGATGGCCGATGGCAATAAAGAGGCCTGGCGCCTGGATTTCTTTTACCGTGCCATCCCGTGTTGATTTCAACCGTACGCCGGTAACGCCAGTGTTGTCGCCCAGTACTTCATCAATTTCCTGGAACCACTCCAGCGCAATAGTGCCTGCTTCGACTTTTTCAAACAGCTTGTCTTGCAGAATCTTTTCCGCACGAAGGGAGTCGCGGCGGTGTACCAGAGTAACTTTCGACGCAATATTAGAGAGATACAGCGCCTCTTCCACGGCCGTATTGCCGCCACCCACCACAATGACTTCCTGGTTACGGTAGAAGAACCCGTCGCAGGTGGCACATGCTGAAACACCTTGGCCCATAAACTGCTGCTCAGACGGTAGCCCGATATAGCGAGCACTGGCGCCCGTGGCCACAATCAGTGCGTCACAGGTGTAAATACCGCTGTCGCCCTTGAGGGTGAACGGTTTTTCATCAAGGCTGACTTCATTGATATGGTCGAACAGCACCTCGGTGTTAAAGCGCTCGGCGTGCGCTTTCATCCGCTCCATCAGCTCAGGACCTTGTACCCCTTGGGCATCGCCTGGCCAATTATCAACGTCTGTCGTGGTGGTTAACTGGCCACCCGCTTGCATTCCGGTGATCAGCAAAGGCTTTAAGTTAGCCCGTGCTGCATACACGGCCGCTGTATAACCTGCCGGGCCGGACCCAAGAATAATCAAACGTTCATGACGCGTTTCCATGACACCACCTTGTAAATGTCTAGCTGATAAAGTCGCAAAGAGTTTGCCTGAAATGGTGCCAAGTACAAGCTATTGCAAGGTTAAGTATTGACTATTAGGCGAAGACACCTTGAATCAACCTTTATAAACACCCATGTCCTACTACTATGTAAGCCATACTAAAAAGGAAGACTGTGACCGTTTCGCGGCGTGACATACCGTGCAACGCAATGAGAGGAGAAAGGCATGAGCAATACACCCGATACGCTTCAAACGTTGGAAGTAGGTAGCAAGCAGTACCGCTACTACAGCCTTCCCAAGGCGGCCGATGCGCTTGGCAACATTGACCGACTCCCCAAATCGCTCAAAATTTTACTCGAAAACCAACTGCGCTTTGCCGACGATGAAAGCGTTGAACAAGACGATATGCAAGCCCTTGTCGATTGGCAGAAAGAGGGCAAATCCAGTCGTGAAATCGGCTATCGCCCGGCGCGCGTATTAATGCAGGATTTCACCGGCGTACCCGGTGTGGTCGATTTGGCCTCCATGCGCGCAGCGGTAGAAAAACTGGGTGAAGACCCGGCCCGCATCAATCCTCTTTCTCCCGTTGACCTGGTGATTGACCACTCGGTCATGGTCGACAAGTTTGGTAACGCGACAGCGTTTGAAGAGAACGTCGAAATTGAAATGCAGCGCAACCGTGAGCGTTATGAGTTTCTGCGCTGGGGCCAACAGGCCTTTAATAACTTCAGCGTGGTGCCGCCCGGCACCGGCATTTGCCATCAGGTAAACCTTGAGTACCTGGGCCGAAGCGTGTGGACCAAGGAAGAGGACGGCACCACATTTGCCTACCCGGATACCCTCGTGGGCACCGACTCCCACACCACCATGATCAACGGCCTGGGCGTGTTAGGCTGGGGCGTGGGCGGTATTGAGGCGGAAGCGGCCATGCTCGGCCAGCCAGTCTCCATGCTGATCCCAGAAGTTATCGGCTTCAAACTGACCGGCAAACTGCGAGAAGGCATTACCGCCACCGACCTGGTACTCACCGTGACGGAGATGCTGCGCAAAAAAGGGGTTGTGGGTAAGTTTGTCGAATTCTACGGCGATGGCCTAAAAGACCTGCCGCTTGCTGACCGCGCCACCATTGCCAATATGGCCCCGGAATACGGCGCTACCTGCGGCTTCTTCCCGGTCGATGACGAAACGCTAAACTATATGCGCTTAACCGGGCGCGAAGATGACCAGATTGCGCTAGTAGAAGCCTATAGCAAAATGCAGGGCTTATGGCGTGAGCCAGGCGATGAGCCAGTGTTCACCGATGCCCTGCACCTTGATATGACCGAAGTGGAAGCCAGTCTCGCTGGCCCTAAACGCCCGCAGGATCGCGTTGCCTTAAAAGACATGGCCGCCGCCTTTAATAAAGTCATGCAGGAGGATGCCAAGGCACAGCCCAACGCGGAAAAAGGCAAATTCGACTCAGAAGGCGGCCAGACAGCCGTAGGCATTGAGCGCAGCCTTGAGGGGGACTTCAAGCACGCCTCCAGCCAGAAAGTCACCATTGACGACCAGGATTTCAGCCTGGACCCGGGCGCGGTGGTCATTGCTGCCATCACCTCATGCACCAATACGTCCAACCCCAGCGTGATGATGGCTGCAGGCCTGCTGGCGCGCAAAGCGCGTGAAAAAGGCCTAACCACCAAGCCCTGGGTGAAAACCTCGCTGGCGCCTGGCTCCAAGGTCGTCACCGACTACCTGGCCGCGGCCAACTTGAACGAGGATTTGAATGCGCTGGGCTTTAACCTGGTGGGTTATGGCTGCACGACGTGTATTGGCAACTCAGGCCCACTGCCTGAAGCAATTGAGAAAGCGGTAAACCAGGGAGATTTAACCGTCGCCTCGGTCCTTTCAGGCAACCGTAACTTTGAAGGCCGTGTTCATCCGCTGGTCAAAACCAACTGGCTTGCCTCCCCCCCCTTGGTCGTCGCTTATGCGCTGGCGGGCAATGTACAGCGTGATTTAACCCAGGAGCCACTCGGCCAGGACAGTGATGGCAACCCGGTTTATCTAAAGGATATTTGGCCCTCTCAAGCCGAAATTGCCGAGGCCGTCGAGAAAGTAAATACCGATATGTTCCGTAAAGAGTACGGTGAGGTATTTAAAGGCGATGAAACTTGGCAGGCAATTGACGTTCCCGAAAGTCAGGTCTACCAATGGCCCGAATCTACTTACATCCAGCACCCACCCTTCTTTGAAGGCATGGGACGCGAACCGGATGCGATCGAGGACGTCAGCAATGCCCGCGTTCTGGCCATGTTGGGCGACTCGGTGACCACTGACCATATTTCACCCGCAGGCGCGATCAAACCGGATAGCCCCGCAGGCCGTTACCTGCAAGAACATGGCGTTAAGCCGGTCGACTTTAACTCCTACGGCTCGCGCCGGGGGAATCATGAGGTCATGATGCGCGGCACCTTTGCCAACGTACGTATCAAAAACGAGATGCTGGACGGCGTGGTCGGCGGCGAAACGCGCTATGTTCCCAGTGGCGAGCAAATGGCGATTTACGATGCCGCCATGAAATACCAGGAGGCTGGCACACCGCTGGTCGTTATTGCTGGTAAAGAGTATGGCACCGGCTCTTCGCGTGACTGGGCAGCCAAAGGTACCCGCTTGCTAGGCGTTCGCGCGGTTCTCGCGGAATCCTTTGAGCGTATTCACCGCTCCAACCTGATCGGCATGGGCGTGGTGCCGCTGCAGTTCCCGGAAGGTGAAACCCGCGAAACGCTGGGATTAACCGGCGATGAAGAGATATCCATTGCGGGATTAAGTGATTTAAGCCCCGGTAAAACGGTGCAGGTAGTGATTAAAACCGGTGAAAAAGAGCATACCGTTGATGCCAAGTGTCGAATTGATACGGTCAATGAGCTGGCTTACTACCGTCATGGTGGTATCCTTCACTACGTGCTGCGCAAAATGATCGGCGCCGCATAAGTAATACCTACCAATGCTTGTATGCCCCCACCTCGGTGGGGGTTTTTTATGAGCGCTCGTTTAAACGGCGCGGCGGCGATAGGTACGATACTCAGGTGACCAGCTTGCTTTCTCGATGTCTTCGCGCAGTTTGGTGCCACTGGTCGTTAGCGCAACGCCGTTATGCTGAGCAGTGGCGGCTACTTCAAAGGCAATCGACTGGCTGATTTCACGAATACGCGAAAGCGGCGGTAACAGCGCACCTTTACCCTCTTTAACGATGGGTGCTTCACGCGCCAGCGCACGAGACGCGCTCATCAACATCTCATCGGTCACCCGATTTGCATTCGAAGCAATGACGCCCAACCCGATACCCGGGAAGATATACGCGTTGTTGCACTGGGCAATGGGGTATGTGCGCCCGTTATATACCACAGGAGCAAACGGACTACCGGTGGCGACCAGTGCTTGGCCGTCGGTCCAGCGGATCACATCGTCAGGAACAGCTTCTGCCTGAGACGTTGGATTAGAGAGCGGCATAATCACCGGGTGCTCGCAGCCTGCATGCATGGTTTTAACCACCTGCTCGGTGAATATCCCACGCTGACCGCAAACACCGACCAGAATAGTCGGTTTCATCTGGGCAATGGTTTCTTCCAACCCTTGGCCATTCCAATCCGCGACCAGCGCAGGATCGTGGGCCAAACGACGCTGAAAATCGCGCTGCCACTCTTGATCCGTCGTCATCAAGCCTTCGCGGTCGACAACAAAAATACGCGCACGCGCTTCATGTTCGGAGAGACCTTCGGCCTCCATGGCCACCACGACCTGCTCAGCGATACCACAGCCGGCTGAACCACCGCCAACGAACACCACGCGTTGCTGGGCAATGCTCTCTTCACGCGCCTGACAGGCTGCCATGAGCGTTCCCACGACAACGGATGCCGTACCCTGAACATCATCGTTAAAGCAGCACAACTCGTTGCGATAGCGCTCAAGCAGCGGTACGGCGTTGGCTTGGGCAAAATCTTCAAACTGCAGCAAAACATTCGGCCAGCGGCGCTTCAGCGCTGAGATGAACGCTGCCATAAAGGCGTTGTACTCTTCCTGACCCACGCGTTTATGGCGCCAGCCCATGTACATGGGGTCATCCAGCAGCGCCTGATTATTAGTGCCTACATCAATCACGATGGGTAGCGTATGGGCCGGACTAATACCGCCACAGGCGGTATAAAGCGCCAGCTTACCAATGGGAATCCCCATACCACCGATCCCCTGGTCACCCAGCCCTAAAATACGTTCGCCGTCAGTGACTACGATAACTTTAACGTTATCCTTAGTGGCGCTGCGCAGAATATCGTCCAGATGATCGCGGTCCTGGTAGCCGATAAACAAGCCCCGGTGATTGCGATAAATATTGGAAAATTCCTGACATGCCTGGCCAACGGTTGGCGTATAGATGATCGGCAGCATCTCTTCAAGATGCTCAGATACTAGGCGGAAGTAGAGCGTTTCATTGTCGTCTTGAATGGCGCGCAAATAAATATGGCGCTCAAGATCACTATTGCACTGCTGGTACTGCCGATAAGCGCGCTCTAGCTGATCATCAATGGTTTCGACATTTTGCGGCAGCAAACCAATCAAGTTAAACGCCAAACGCTCCTCTTGAGTAAACGCGCTGCCTTTGTTCAATAGCGGCATTTCAAGTAAGGAAGGACCGGCGTAAGGAATATATAAGGGGCGCTTACTCGTCGTCATAGGGGCTCTCTTCTTTTCCATTACCGCTGCATCGCAGCAATTTCAAGCGTTTACGGTTTATCGACATAATGTACCATGTCACTACGACAAAGGTGGCACAGTCATACTTCTCTAGCCAAAAAAATGCCCCGACATTTGCCGGGGCAGCTAAAAATCAATACGTTATAATTAGCAGGTTTTTGCCGCTGGCTGGCGCCCCGCCTCACCGGTAAAGAACAGCGGACGCAGCTTCACACCGACAATATTGCCCGCAAAGGCAGCCACCAACCACACCCAACCGTGCAAGCTACCCGACGCGATACCACTGAAGTAAGCACCGATGTTGCAACCAAACGCCAGGCGCGCGCCATAACCCAGCATTAGGCCACCAATTACCGCAGCCACCACCGAGCGCAGAGGGATTCTAAAATTAGGCGCAAACCGACCGGCCAAATGTGCAGCCATTAAAGCGCCCAACATAATACCGACGTTCATGACCGTCGTCATATCACTCCACACGCTAGCTTCAAGCGCTGCCGCATTACCTGGCGCCTGCCAATATCCCCAACCCGTTACACTACCGCCGAACAATTCATATACCTTGGCCCCCCAAAGTGCGAAGGCTGACGTAATGCCCCACGGGCGACCAGCTAGCGCAAGCGTTGCGAAATTCAGCAGCGCCAAGGCCACGGCACCCGCCAATAACGGCCAAGGCCCGCTTAACCAGCGCAGAGTAGCGGGTTTCTCAACCATGGGTACCTGTTCAAGTTGGCCATGACGACGCTTTTCCATCACGAGGGTAAACACCGCAATCGCCACAAACAGTACCAGGCTGATGGCGATACCGCCCGTCGTACCTGCAATATCAATCAACGATATCGGCTCAAACGCTGGCAAACGCTGCCACCACGCAAAATGCGCCGAGCCAATTACCGAACCGATGATAAAGAAGACAAGCGTAATCAACATACGGGCATTACCGCCACCCGTCGTAAACAGCGTGCCTGAAGCGCACCCGCCGCCCAACTGCATACCAATCCCGAAAAGAAATGCGCCCACCAGCACGGAAATGCCGATAGGGGAGACAAAACCACTCACCGGCGTACCAAACAATGTACCGGCACCCAGTGCTGGGAAAAACAGCATCACGGCAATGGCCAGCATCACCATTTGCGCACGCAGCCCGCGGCCGCGGCGCTCGGTAATAAACACGCGCCAGGCAGAGGTAAACCCAAAGGCAGCGTGATACAACACCATGCCCAGCAGACCGCCTACAATCATTAGCAAACCGGTATTAGCGCCAAATATGACGCCAATCATTAGCGCTCCTAATACAATCGCCGCAGTCGCCAGTAGTGGTACCCGATAACTGGCCGGAGTCGCGGCAGCCGTCGTCGACATAAATTCACCTATAGGTAACGCCAAAAGCGCCCGTGGATAGGCAGGCGCTCTGGTCGATGTGGATAATCGTTATAAGCTTACCGCCCAGCCAACAGGGGGTAAATCATTTATGGCTAATCGTTACAGGGCTAACGAAGAATTACGGCTCTTTTTTATCGTCGTCTTCATGCACCACATAGAGACGATTCACCATCACGAACAAAACAACCGCCAA
Source organism: Halomonas hibernica (assembly GCF_013183775.1). Taxonomy (NCBI): domain Bacteria; kingdom Pseudomonadati; phylum Pseudomonadota; class Gammaproteobacteria; order Oceanospirillales; family Halomonadaceae; genus Halomonas; species Halomonas hibernica. The sequence goes on along the minus strand of NZ_VIFN01000020.1, from coordinate 1,375 downwards.
GGGTGCGGCCAAAATAACGCCAGGTAAGCCAAACAACGTGCTGCTTGCAAGGAGCGCAAACAACAATAGCGCCGGTGGCAGGCTGACGGCACGCTGCTGCACCAAAGGCTGCAAAATATTACCTTCAATCTGCTGAATAATAACGTAAGCCATCAGTACGAAGAGCGCCGTCTCAGGGCTGACCGTATACGCCAACAGCAGAGCAGGAATAGCGGCGACAATGGGGCCGACCAACGGTACAAAGTCCAGAAGACCGGCAACTAATCCCAGCCCTAATGGCGCTGGCACGCCCAGCAGCCACATGCTGACACCCACCAGTACGCCCGTTACGGTCATGGCGACTAACTGACCGCCTAGCCAATAGCGCAATGCCTTACCGCTCGCGTCCAACGCTTCGCCCAAGCGCGGACGGCTTTTAACCGGCGCCAGTAATAAAAGGCCACGGCGGTATAAGTCCGGCTGAGCCGCAAAATAGACCATCCCAACAATCAACACGAAAAAATTGATAATACTGCCGCCCATTGAAACCACCATCATGCCGACCTGAGACACACCGCCTTGCATGATGCTTCCCGCATTTTTCACGGCATTATCGATCAGGGGCGCCAACTGCGAATCTTCAAGGCGCTCTCGTAGTTGTTCCCATGCCTCAGGCAGCATGGTCGTAAGCGACTCCATTTCAGCAGCAATCTGCGCCCCGAACCCCCAGCTCATGAATCCCAATCCACCGCACAACACTACCAACACAATAAGCAACGATAGCCAGCGCGGCACGCCGCGGTTTAGTAGTGGCGCCATGCAGCTTTGCAAAACACAGGCGCCCACCACCGCGCCAAAAATCAAGATCAACAACCCTACGAGCTTCCAAAGTATCAGGGCGAGAGCTGCCAACAGGAAGGTGATAAGTACGCACTCCGTGAACCGCTGATGTAAATACGTTGATCGCATTCAATACTCCCTTTGCGGATGCTTTGAATACATCAGGCTAGCAGCGAAGTGAACAGTGGGTTTGTGTGATATGTGACGGCCTTACTGATCCAATACACGTCCAAGCGGGAAGACCCACTCAATGCAGCACACGAAAGTATTCGCTGCCCCATCCCGGAGCCGTACAAACGAATACCTGGTACTGCAGTGCCGTCGCCCTAGCAAGGCCTGAAATACGCGGTTAACGCGAAACGACCTAGCCGTTAACGCGCTTACGGGGCAATTCAATATAGACGCTACCGTATAGCGTCTAATAACGAATTTAAAATCGCTGCCATATTTTTGTAAGAAGACTTTAGAGAGAACACCAAGAATAAACTCTGTGCAGCAATGATTACCGCCCTAGCACTCTCTGAATACCTTTTAAAAACCTATGCTTATCAACTTC